>JAQUWF010000081.1 GCA_028692975.1 Lachnospiraceae bacterium | reverse complement strand
AATATGAGGAAATAGCACATACCATTATAAATGCACTTGCTATTACTTCGGGAATCATCTGTGACGGTGCAAAAGCATCCTGTGCAGCTAAAATTGCGACAGCAGTTGATGCCGGAATATTTGGTTATGAGATGTATCTGCAAGGTCAGCAGTTTTATAGTGGAGAAGGTGTTGTTTCAGATGGTGTCGAGAATACTATTAAAAATATTGGACGCCTTGGAAAAGATGGGATGCGACAGACAGATAAAGAAATCCTGTGTATCATGACCTGTGTAGATTAGGGAGAGAAAAATGGAAATAGTATTCCAAAGTTTTGCGCGAGTATTAGAAAAGAGGAAGAACAAAATCATGAAGGAAGCATTGTGGAGCAGTTATATCAATCATTTGCACCTGAAGAAAGAGAATAGGAAGGGATTTTATGAAAAAGAAAAGCAGGCTTCTGGTTCTATTATTGATTATTATTGGAGTGATAGGGATTTTCACATATAAAAATATAGAAAACAAAAAAGTGGAAAACACAAAGATGGATACCTCGAAAGATGGTTCGACTGTATTGGAGGTAACAACTGCTGATATAGAAGAATTATAGCTGGAACATCGGTGAATTTTGTGCGTAAAGTATCACAAAGTACAGGGTGTGGACGATTCAGTAATGTGCTGAAAATCGTGATGGGAGGCATAATTTTGCTGATAGGGTTTTATATGTTTTATTTAGGATTCTAGAAGAGTGGAGGAAGATTGCTATTTTGGGCAACATGATTGACGAGTCAAAGTATGCGTGTATAATTAAATATAAGGTTTATATGGATCATCTACTGCCTTATGATAATGAAGAACAGGATATGAATAGAGAGGAATGTGATAAGAAATGTCTTTTGGCTTTGATGGAAGAAATATGGGAAGTTGCTGCACCAAAAAAAGAGAGGATACCAAGTACGAACGTACACAGGCTTTTTCTGCGGATGGCTACATTATCGATCAGCGTTTTACCACAGATTATCCTTATGGACGTTTCGATTCTTCCTACAATGGTTGTGGCTGGATCGCCGCATTTAATTTAATAAAATCATTGGGACACAATGTTACTGCCGAGGAGATCAATCAGGAAATGGCCTCCATCCTGCCCCATCACGGTATGTATGGAACCACCCGGAAGCTGCTTATGGAGTATCTCACGACTAAATCAATCTCTTTCAAATTAGTGCAGGGCAAAAATAAAATCATAAAAGAAACCAAGGGAAGCCGTGCGGGCATCTTGCGTTACATAGACGATGAGCGTACTCCACATCTGGTAGCTTTCCTACGGGCTGGTGAAAAGCAATTCCGCTTCTTTAATTCCATAGAAGGAGAGTCCAGTGACTTCATCGCTTTCGAAGACTTTTTTGAAGGTCGGGTATTCTCGCCCAGCACGTATGCATTGGTAGTTGAGGAATAGTGATTCTTTCGTTTCCTGTTTGGATATTTCGGTCAAGTTCGGTTACATTCCTGGCATTTTAGTAAAAAGGTTTGTAAATTGTCTTATATTCAATAAATCAAAAAGGCAGGGGAGTGTAAAACTCCTCTGCCTATTTTAGCATCATGAAAACCATATTTGTTTTGAGTAAAGTCTTGTTATCTCAAGAAGAAATTCCTTCGGAGATGGGTACAATCGCCAATTTGCTGTTATTATTTGATTACTTTGATCCAGCCTTCCGGAGCTTCCAGATGTCCCATCTGGATACCAGTCAGCGTATCATACAATTTCTGGATAACAGGTCCCATCTGATCCATACCACTTGGCATGCAGATTTCATTGCCATGGTCAACAATCTTTCCAACCGGAGAGATAACTGCAGCAGTACCGCAGAGACCGCATTCTGCAAAGTCTTTTACTTCATCGAAGAAGACTTCTCGCTCCTCAACTTCCAGACCTAAGATTTCTTTGGCAACGTAGATCAGAGAACGACGCGTGATAGAAGGCAGGATACTCGGTGATTGGGGAGTAACAACCTTGCCGTCTTTGGTAATAAAGATAAAGTTTGCGCCGCCAGTTTCTTCTACCTTTGTTCTGGTAGCGGCGTCTAAGTACATATTCTCGTCAAAGCCATTCTGATGTGCATCTACGATAGCATGCAAACTCATAGCATAATTTAATCCTGCCTTGATATGGCCGGTACCATGTGGTGCTGCGCGGTCAAAGTCACAGACACGGATGGTGATAGGCTTTGCGCCGCCCTTGAAGTAAGGACCTACCGGAGTAGCGAAGATACGGAACTGATATTCATCCGCAGGTTTTACGCCGATAACAGGATTGCTGCCGAACATATAAGGACGGATATATAAAGTAGCGCCAGATCCATATGGAGGAACGTAAGCTTCATTTGCTTCGATTACCTTTACCACAGCCTCTATCCATTTATCTTCCGGATATACAGGCATCTCCAGACGGAGACAGGAATCTTTCATACGGGAAGCGTTCAGGTCAGGGCGGAAGGTCACGATATGGCCATCTTCCGTGGTATAAGCCTTTAATCCCTCGAAGCATGTCTGTGCATACTGTAAAACACCGGCACATTCACTGATCACAACATTCGCGTCAGAGGTCAGCACCCCATCATCCCATGCACCATTCTTGAAATTGGAAACAAACCGCTTGTCGGTCTGCATATAGCCGAAGCCGATGCTTGACCAGTCGATATTCTTTTTTTCCATAATAATATGTCACTCCTTTTTCTATGAGATCTGTTTCTTTCGTCTTAGCGTAGGTCTCATTCATATTTACTTTGTCTACTAGTTTACTACCAGTGTTTTGTATGTGTCAAGAAAAGATACGGTTTTCATGTCAAAGATTTTACATTAATAGTAGAATACAGCCTTTTTTCTTGTGAAACCCTGCATTTACGGCTATAATGTAAAAAGAACTGTGATTATTCAGTAGGTCTGCGCATTTACTGCGCTGACCGTAAGAAAATGATTCAGGAGTGTCGAAATTCCATCTGCGAAGCAGATTTGGAATGAATTTCGGCATGTAACTGGTCAGGTACTGAACAGTTACAAAGAACTTATGCAGGAAAGAGAAAACGAGGAAAATATGAAAAAAGAAGTAAAACCAGCAAATGAAATAAAAAAAACCATAAAGCCGGTCAGAAAGTCAGCCTGTCCTTATGACAGACGCTGTGGAGGCTGCCAGTATCAGGATACGCCATATAAAGAACAACTGAAGAAAAAGCAGAAGACGGTGGAGAAACTGTTGTCGCCGTTATGTGCGGTAAAGCCTATCGCTGGCATGAAAGATCCGCTCCATTACAGGAATAAGGTGTCGGCAGCTTTTGGACGGCTGCGCAATGGTACTTATATTTCCGGTGTTTATGAGGAAAACAGTCACCGCATTGTCCCTATCGAAGAATGTCTCATTGAGGATCAGAAAGCGGACGCCATCATCGGAACCATTCGCGGCATGCTGAAATCCTTCAAGATCCACACCTACGATGAGGATACAGGCTATGGCCTTCTGCGTCATGTGCTGGTGCGCGTGGGCAGGCACAGTGGACAGATCATGGTGGTGCTGGTGCTGGCATCACCGATACTGCCTTCAAAGAATAATTTCGTGAAAGCATTGCGGAAGGAACATCCGGAGATCACAACGATAGTCATCAATGTGAATGATAAGCAAACTTCTATGGTCCTGGGGAATAAGGAGACGGCTATCTATGGAAAAGGATATATCGAAGACAGTCTATGTGACGCGACCTTTCGTATATCGCCAAAGTCTTTCTATCAGATCAATCCGGCCCAGACGGAGGTTTTGTACAAGAAGGCGCTTTCACTGGCAGAACTGACCGGAAAAGAGCGGATCGTTGATGCCTACTGCGGGATTGGCACCATTGGTATTATTGCCGCTCCCCATGCGAAGGAAGTCATCAGCGTGGAATTAAACAGGGATGCGGTACGGGATGCGGTTCAGAATGCCAAGAAGAATGAGATTAAGAATATTTCATTCTATCAGGCTGATGCAGGAAAGTTCATGACCCAGATGGCCCAGCAGGGTGAGCATGTGGACGTGGTGCTCATGGATCCGCCAAGAGCGGGAAGCGACGAAGCATTCATGGCATCGGTGGTGAAACTATCACCCAACAGGGTCGTGTATATTTCCTGCAATCCGGAGACCTTGGCGAGAGATCTGCAATACTTCGATAAGCATGGATATAAGGCAAAAGAAGCATGGCCGGTAGATATGTTCCCATTTTGCTGGGATGTAGAGACTGTATGTTTATTGTCCAAACTTAGAAGTTGACATCATATAGAGATAGAAATGTCAATGGATGAGATAGATTTGACTGCGGCTGAGAGTAAAGCAACCTATGAGGAAATCAAGGAGTATGTACTGGAGCATATGAGATTGAAAGTCTTATATGGCGGAAATGTATGATACGTTTCGCATTTAGCAATACTGTTTCTCGAAAAATGGGATATGACGAACTTAGCAAGTAGCATCACTGTGGAAAATCAAAACAGGGGGAAAGAACATGGCCAATAAGAAAAAAGATGAAATAACCATTCATAGCTCAGCGGCAGAGTACCTGACCTATGTTGCAGCTGTCGGTGATAATGCTGACAGCATGGTGCGCTATGAAGATGAAAATATATGGCTGACGCAAAAGATGCTGGCGCAGCTTTACGATGTATCTTTGCCAACGATTAATGAACATATTAAAAAAATATACGATGATGGAGAGCTTATTGAGGAGGCAACTATTCGGAAATTCCGAATAGTTCAAACCGAAGGCTCTCGTCAGGTTAACCGTGGGGTCATCCACTATAATCTTCAAATGATTATTGCAGTTGGTTTTAAAGTGAATAATGACCGTGCAGTACGATTCCGCAAATGGTCGGGACAAATTGTAAAGGATTATACTATTCAAGGCTGGACGATGGATAAGGAGCGTTTGAAGAAGGGCCACATGTTTACGGATGAATATTTTGAGCGTCAGCTGCAAAGTATCCGTGAGATTCGCCTCTCAGAGCGTAAGTTCTATCAGAAGATTACCGACCTTTATGCTACGGCCTTTGATTATGATAGAGATGCAGAGACTACCAGAATTTTCTTTCAGACCGTTCAAAATAAAATGCATTGGGCTGTTCATAGACACACAGCGGCGGAACTGATTGGGGAACGTGCAGATGCTGATAAGGAGCATATGGGCTTAACCACGTGGGATGCAGCGCCGGATGGGAAAATCGTGAAAACTGATGTGTCAATTGCAAAGAACTATCTGAATGATAAGGAAATGTCCTATATGGAGCGAATCGTATCTCTGTATCTTGATTACGCCGAGTTGCAGGCTGAGCGTCAGATTCCCATGAGCATGGAGGATTGGGCCAAGCGTCTGGATGGTTTCTTAGAGTTTAATGGAAATGAAATTCTTACAGATAAAGGTAAAATCAGCGCAGAACAGGCAAAACTCCATGCAGAAACCGAATTCGAGAAATATCGGATAGTGCAGGATAGAATATTTATGTCAGACTACGATAAATTTCTACTTGAGTTGGAAGAACAATCCAAGGAATGATTTTAAACCCGTCGAATTCGAAGGATTCAGGATGTTGAAACGATGAAATCCAAGGGTCGGGACGATGGCGAAAGTGAGCTGCTTTTCTTAGAACTATTCTATAGGTACGAAGTTGCCGGTGGATATGTACTCACGAACAGAAAATCGCCTTGATATGTTTTCGGCAACAGGCAGCAACTACCCGGGTAACCTGACATCATAATTGCGGCTGGCTTTTCTAAACCGGTATTTTATGCGTATGTAAGGCGTAAAGATAAAAATCTGAGGACATTGATGCAGTATGTCGCACTGTTTCGTGTTGAAAAAATTTTGCGGCGATATTTGGAGATGCTTCTATGATAAAAACATCAAAACAGTTGAAAGACTTGATTCGAAACCTTTGTTTCCATAACAGTTCCGACCTTTCTAATTATTTTGCATGAATCTTATACTCCGCTGCGAGGATTCGTTCTGTATCGTCCGCAGCACATTCTGTATACTGCACATCTGCGAAAGCATATCCATCGTGGCCCAGGCAGGTTTCAAGGAAAAACAGGAAAATGCCAATATCAATTTTGTTGTAGAACCGTACTTTATCAGCGGGCATAATTCCTCTTTTACCGGGTTTCTTGTATTGATATACCAAAAGAGAGTTGTCCCGGTGCTCCACGATCCAAGGCTGTGTATTGCAGGCGCTTGGAGCAAACCGAACGATGTTAGCAGCCGGGAGAAGCTCGCCCTCCCATATTTCGGATAGCGGTTTTCTTTTTGCTTTGAACATATCCTTGCGGAATTGACCGGATGGCATTTTGGAAATCGCCATCATAATGACAAACTCCATGCCGTCTGGGGCAGCCTGCTTTGGCCTTCCGATACCAAACCACAAAGCGCCAATATCCTTGGCGGCAAGATAAAGATCTATTTGCTCGCCTATGTAGCCAATATTGCGCAGATAATTTCCTTGTGGCGCACTATAAAATAAAATGTAGTATTGTGCACCTCTGGTACAAGTCGTTTCGCTTTCCGAAACAATGCGAATTTCTGTATGGATGCTTTTATCTAACGGTTTTACCGTCATGACAAAGTCCTTGAGCTCGCGAAGCGCATTCTCTGAAATTACTTCAGTTCCACGGAACAGGTGGAATGATTTTCTCTTGAACAGCATCTTATAATAATCTACCATATAATTTATCCCTTTCCATAAATATATTCTCCTGCAAATTTGCAGCTATTACGGATTATTTGTTGCTGTCTCCGTAGTTGGTTTTGATAAATTGCATTTCCGTAAGTAAACCGCATATCCCGCCGAGAGCAGGCTGATTATTGCACATACGGTAATCTGGTATCCGATGGTTTGCCCGGCTTCCTTGCTGAAGGCCGCCAGTGCGTTGAATACACCATGAAACAGGCAGCAGGGTAGCAGATGCCCGGTTTTCACCACGAAAACAGAGAGCATCACACCAATGGCCAGTGCGTAGACAAACTGCAACAGGGTGGGTACAAACTCGGCACCATTTGCCAGATTGACAATGTGTCCCAGCGCAAAAGTCAAACTGGAAATCAGAATGGCAAGCCGGGCAGAACGCCTCAGAAGAAGCCGCAGCAGATAACCTCGAAACAGGATTTCCTCAATGAATCCGATACACAGCATAGCAAGGACATACCAGACCGCATCAACAGGTGCGTAGCGCAGAACAGCTCCGTGCCATAGATTCGCCGTAGCTACAATGACGAATGGAAGTAGAAACAGTACCTTGCGTCACGGCAGTGGTGTATGGGATGTAAAACCAAGTGCTGAAAAATCATTGCTCCTTGCCATACCTGCTAAAAGCAATCCCAGAATGATAGCAGCAGGTATTACGCGCCATGCCTGACCGCTGTGATCTGCATATATACTCTCAAATAAACTCATAACAATTACATACACAAGAATTCGGCTGATCACACCGAACAGTTCTGATTTTTTCTTTTCCATCGTTTGCTCCCTTCTTTTATTTCGGTTTTTTTCAATTTGGATGATAGCGCTCTCTGATTTACTCGTCTGCCGGTTTCAGTGATGCAAGCCAGGTTTCAATCGCCTGCACCAAAATATACTGCTGCTGCAAAACGGCCAAACCGGTTTCTGGAATATCGGGAATGCCTTCTTTTAACTGCCGGTTTTCCTCCAGATATTGCTTTAGTTCTGTGACGCTGTTTTCGATACGTTGTAGACATTGTGCTCTGCCATCAGCGTCCAACTTATCCAGATTGACGATAACTGCGTTAAAATCCAGGAAAATGCGAATCGGTTGTGCAGCAATTTCCAGCATGAGAGATTCAAACTCACGCTTTCCCTGATCTGTTAAGGTATAAATTGCTTTTTCGGGCATTTTCCCTTCCTTAACAACATTTCCTGCAATGTAGCCTTTTTCTTCCAGTTGAATCACTTTTTTGTAGATGGACGGGGTACTGATTTTTACCCATTTGGAAATATTGCGATATTCCACGAGTTTTTGAATATCGTAGGCACTTAAGGCCTGATCCTTTAGCATCCCCAAAACAATTAAATCAATCGTAGCCATATTTTTTTCCTTTCCTTCTTGACAACTACTATAAATTATAGTACTATAATCGCTGTTGTCAAGTGCTATAATTTATAGTACTATATATTATCATAGAAAAGGAGAGCAAAAATGAACAAACAAAACTCAAAAATGGCACTGCTTGGAAGTGCACCAGTTCCCAAAGCACTTTTAGCTCTGGGGTTGCCAACTATGGTTGGGATGTTGATCAATGCGTTGTACAATCTGGTAGATGCATATTTTGTTGGAGGATTAGGAACAGATGCTATGGGAGCAATTACTGTTGCTTATCCATTGGGGCAGGTGATCGTAGGCTTAGGCCTGCTGTTCGGAAATGGTGCGGCTGCTTATCTTTCACGACTTTTGGGAAAAGGAGATAAAGAAACAGCAAATAAGGTCGCAAGCACCGCATTGTATAGCAGTGTACTGATTGGTGCCGTTGTGATTGCTATTTCGGTGATTTTTCTGAACCCAATTTTACGGCAGCTTGGCGCACTGGACAGCGTAATGCCTTATGCCATTTCCTATACCCGGATTTACATCATTTTTTCGATTTTTAATGTGTTCAATGTAACCATGAACAATATTGTATCCAGCGAAGGTGCAGCAAAGACGGCAATGTGTGCACTTATGGCGGGTGCTGTTCTAAATGTTATTCTCGATCCCATCTTTATTTATTCTTTTGGAATGGGTATTGCAGGAGCGGCGATTGCAACAGCGATCTCTCAAATGGTTTCTACTGTGGTATATCTCATTTATATTTTCAGAAAAAACAGTATGTTCAACTTCAGTATCAAAAAGTACAGTTTTACAAAAGAAATCATGTCTGAAGTTCTTAAAATTGGCATTCCAACGTTGGTATTCCAGATACTTACAAGTATTTCCATGTCTATGATCAATGGGGCGGCAAAAGATTATGGCAGTTCAGCACTTGCAGCTATGGGTCCGGTCACTAAAATCATGTCAATGGGCAGTCTTGTAGTCTTTGGTTTCTTGAAAGGTTTTCAGCCGATTGCAGGATATAGCTACGGAGCTGGAAAATTTGATCGTCTGCATGAAGCAATTAAGACCTCGATTATCTGGTCTACTTGTTTTTGCGTCATTTTTGGATTGGCTGCCGCCATTTTCTCAAGTGGGATTATGTCACAATTCACGAGAAGTGACATGGAAATGATTCGCGTGGGACAGATTGCGCTGCGTGCAAACGGAATTTCTTTTATCCTTTTTGGATTTTATACTGTTTACTCGTTCTTGTTTCTTGTTATGGGAAAAGCAAAAGAGGGGTGTATTCTAGGAGCCTGCCGACAGGGTATTTGTTTTATTCCTGCGATTTTAATACTTCCCCATATGCTGGGATTGAATGGGATCCTTTTTGCACAGCCTGCTGCGGACGTTCTTTCCGCAATTATTACAGTATTTATGGCGCTTCATCTTCACAAAGAACTAAATGCGGTAAAGACACAGGTAGCGATTGAAACGCAGAAAGCATAAGCCCCAATCTTGTATATGATTGAAGTAGCTTTCTTGTCCAAAAGGAGGCACTAATAATGAAGAAAGAAATGATGGATGATGTCGCGCTCAGAACCCAATCAGTGGAAGGTCAGGCAATCACGCTGGAGGGCTGTAGAACATTTATAAAATTATGCAGAATTTTGATTGCATCTATGGTAAAATAAGTGGTATGAAAACAGATATATTGCGCTTGGCGCTTTATATAAACAAGAATAAAGATAAAAACGCAACGTGCATTCAGTGAATGTGCCAGAGCCGGTAGGTAGCCCGGCCGTCCCGGTGGTCATGCCGGGGTAAGTAACCTGCCCCTCCGGGTTGTCCGTTCTTTGTTCGTAACAATCATAACGAAGGAGGGATTGTCATGGACAAAGTAACAGGTAAACTGACGGTGTTTTTCGAGGAACCATTCTGGGTCGGCATATTTGAACGAATCGAGCATGGTAAATTATCGGTGGCGAAGGTGACTTTTGGACCAGAACCAAGGGACTATGAAGTCTGCGAATATGTCTTGAAACACTATTATGATCTGCAATTTAGCCCGGCTGTGGCAACTGTTGTAAAGCAGCGGGCAAAGAACCCGAAACGGATGCAGCGTGATGTGAAAAAACAATTACTGGACACAGGGATTGGCACCAAATCGCAGCAGGCATTAAAGTTACAGCAGGAGCAGTGTAAGACAGAGCGCAGACACCGCAGCCGCGAGCAAAAAGAGGCCGAGGCGCAGCGCATGTTCGAACTGAAGCAGCAAAAGAAAAAGGATAAGCATCGTGGACATTAGAAACGGTGCTTATCTGTATGCTTTTGTGATTTTTTGCCGAGTTTTTGCAGGAGTGCTTCCTGCAGCACATGTGAGAAGTTGAGACCTGCCTTTACTGCGGCAGTATTCAGCCATTGGGGAATCGTGAGCGTTTTCTTGACTGCTTTGGTGAAATGTAATTTTGCATATTCCGCTACGTCAACCGTGACAATATTTACAAAGGATTCATCACATTCAAGTATATTTAATTCATGGGCGAGATCTGAAAGAGAAATGGAACTGCGGGCACTTGGTGCCGGAATAGTTTCTTCGCTTTTTTCTGCTTCGAATAAATAACCGGCCAGACAATCCACAGCCATTGCAAGAGACTCATCCAGTGTGTCTCCACAAGTAGACAGAAAATTTAAGTCTGGGAAAACGACAGAATAGCCATTTTCTTCTTTTAAAAAACATGCGGGGTAAGCGGATAACATAATAATTACCTCCCTATGGGTGAGCAGGATCTAATCCTGCCTGCTTTTTGATAGAATTTTCGGTACCTTTTGGTAAATCTTTGGTGTGAAATGGAATCGTGACCTTTCCTGGTTTTTTCGGGTGAATATAGTGTTTATGCGAACCAGTTTGCGATTTGAAAATCCATCCATCTTTTAGGATTAGTTTCTCCATATCTTTTGGTTTTATAGGCATGGTAAGTTCTCCTTTTAGTATATGATTAAATACGTGTAATGTCAATACGTGTCTAATGAAGATGCGCATAATATTCGTGATGATTTGACGTGAAAGAAATATATTGCGTTTTAGATAAAATGGAATTATTGGTGAAACACCAAATGAAAGTTGCTTAGACTATATAATGAATTGTAACATACGGTCAGCCGGGCGTAAAGAAGGCAATGGAAGATGACTTTAGAACTTTAGAATGATTGCAGGCGGTGCACACAAATGGTATAATATAGGGAAATAAGTGACACAGGATGGATGAAAGCATGAAGAAAACGACAAAACAGATTATAGACATAAGTGATGATAATGTTATTATAAAAACAGAAGAAACACTGGAACTAAATGGGCTGATGCCGGTGACCAATCCAAAGAGCAATGACATGAAGCATATCGCGGATATGAAATCCGAATTTTCCCAGAGCATGGATCCGGTACTGCGCATGTACAATGCGGCAATGAATGAGGCCATCGCCCGGTTTGAGATTATCAAGGATGAATTTCATTTCCGAAACAAACGCTGCCCGATCCATCATATTGATTCCAGGCTGAAGTCCGCGGACAGTATCCTTGGCAAACTGCAGAAGAAGGATCTGGATTTGACGCTCACCGTCGCCTGTAACAACATTTACGATATTGCTGGTGTGCGTGTGGTCTGCCCTTATGTGAAGGATATTTATCTGCTGCGGGAGCGGATCATGGCCCAGGATGATATCTTTATCATGGATGAGAAGGATTATGTGGCGGAACCCAAACGAAACGGCTACCGCAGTTTACATATCATTATCCGTGTGCCGGTGTATTTTATGAACAAAAAGCAGCTGGTTCCCGTAGAACTCCAGCTTCGTTCCCTGGCCATGGACCTGTGGGCCAGCCTGGAACACGATCTGAAATACAAGTCCCACAAAAATCAGGAAGAAATAGACTTCACCGCCAAACTCTACGAATGCAGCCGTTTAATCTATGAGGCAGAGGATGCCATGGAAAAGATCAATAATCTGCTGGAGGATTAAAATTAAAAGAATTAAGATGCTCATTTTGTGGGCATCTTTTTTTGAATCAAATGTGCCAAAATAAAACGAATCCTATTGACACATGAGGAGAGTGTGATAAACTAGACATAAGAGGATGTGACAATATGATTGATTATGCGAAATACCGGCAAAATTATAAATTTTATAGTGGTGCAGAGAAAAAGATTGGATTTACCATGCAGAATCGCGATTATTTTGCCAAATTTCAAAAAAATTCCAGGGAAGGGCTGCGATTCAACCATGTATCAGAATATCTTGGAAGCCATATTTTTGCGTTACTTGGATTAACGGTACAGGAAACATATCTGGGGCTGTACGAAGGAAAAGAGGTTGTGGTAGTCCGGGATTTTTTACAGGGTACGGAAAGTTTCATTCCATTTAATGGAGTTGGGGATAGTTCACTGGATATCAGTGAAAAGAAATATCTGTATGAATATGAAGATATTATATGCATGATAGAGGCAAATGTCAAATTAACGGATATTGCAGAAACAGAGGAACAGTTTTGGAAAATGTTTGTGGTTGACGCATTATTGGGGAATTTTGATCGGCATGGAAGCAACTGGGGTTTTATAAAAAATGATAATGTGTACCGGATGGCACCTGTGTTCGATAATGGTTCCTGCTTATTTCCACAGTTGAATACAGACGAAAAAATACAGGCGATTCTTTCATCACAGGAGGAGATGGAAAAAAGAACATATCAGTTTCCAACTTCTCAGATCAAGCGGAGGGGAAAGAAAAGTTCATATTATGACATTATAAACAGTTTGCAATATGAGGGATGTAATCATGCATTGAAGTATATTGTAGATAAATATGATGCAAAGAAGATAGGGGATTTTATTGAAAAAACACCGTTTATTACTGCATTAAGAAAAGATTTTTATAAAAAAATGATTCAAATCAGGTTTGAAAAAATTTTATGGGAATCTTATGAGAAAATGAAACGAGGTGAGTGAATATGATTCGGAAGTTCGAGAATGGAAATGATTATGTAAGACCTTTAGAAGGAAATATTATTTTACGGAGAGAAGGTATTATAAAAGCGGTTACCAAAGAAAATGTGAAAATAAATGTGGCCGGAATTCTTTATGAGAAGTTTGAGAATGAAGAATATCAATATGTTTTTACGCCTTATTGGGATATTATTGACGGATGTACTTCGGATGAATTTTTCGGCATACCTGGTATTGATCTGGACTTACGTTTGGATCAATATTACAGGGTGAATTATGAGCCGGTTTTTATTACAGAGAGAACACCATCTGCATCGAGAGAAGACCTGTGGGAATTACTGGAAACGGTTGGCATGGATTATTATGATCGTTTTGAATGGTTGTTGAGAACGGATATGCGTGCTGCCAATGATAACCTTATTGTGGAGCCAAAAAGGGAGGAGTCGTTGTACGTTGGTCTAGGGAAAAATAAGGAAGCGTTGCCAGCGGTTGATTTTTTCTATGGGGAAAAGGATCGGGAAGGCAATGTTTATTCTGCTTTATTGGAACAGGTGCAGTATGGAGATACTGTGATTGTGGAAGATTTGGAACAGCTGGAGACGAATGAGCAGAAATTTTCGTGCCTTCTGCGGAACTTGTTGTGCAAGGGGGTGGATGTTCTGGATGTGTCATCCAGGATAAAGTATGGGAAAACAGAACGCACAGCACTTTTGACGCTGCTCAATCTACAGCGGAGAAAATATGAAAAACAAAGAAAGCAAAATAGAATGAAAAGTATTGCCAGAGCCAAGGCAGAAGGAAAATATAGAGGAAGAAAGAAGATAGAAGTTGATGAAACTTATTTTTCGGACATATACCGCTGTATGAAACAGGGAGAAATGACACAAAAAGAAGCCATGGAACGATTACACCTGACATCCAGATCTACGTTTTATCGCAGGATGAAAGAATACGAGAGGCGATTAAAACCTCTCGCATAAATCTTTACGGCAGAGTGATTACGAACTCTGCGCCGCCGCGTGTGGCGTCTTCTACCCAGATTTTTCCTTTGTGCAGGGTGATGATTTCCTGAGCGATGCACAGGCCAAGGCCGAAATGAGAACGGTCGGAGCGGGCAGTGTCGCTGCGGTAGAAACGGCGGAAGATTTTTTCTTTCTGGTCGTCTGGGATACCGGGGCCGTTGTCGCCTACGCGTATCTGATATTTGTTGTGGTAAGGGCATAGCCGCAGGGTGATCATCCCGTCTGCGGGGGTGTAGCGCAGGGCGTTATCCAGCAGGATAGACAGAACCTGACTGATGCGGGCACTGTCGCAGAGACAGTCCGGCAGATCCGTATCCGGCAGATTCACAGACAGGCGAATGTGCCGGTCGGCAGCAAGCAATTCATATTTTTCATACGTATCCAAAACCAGGGTGTCCAGTTGCGTGGGCACCTTTTTTATTTGCCAGGTATGAGCGTCTGAGTTGGCAAGAGTCAGCATTTCCCCTACCAGAGAGGACATGCGGGTGGCCTCGGAATCGATGGCATCTGCAAAGCGTGGTGCATCCTTCGGCGCGGCTTTTTTCAGAGCAGAGACACTGGAGCGTATCACGCTCAAAGGAGAGCGCAGCTCGTGGGAGGCAGAGGCGATAAACTGAGCCTGCTTCTGCCTGTTTTCTTCCAGCGGCCGCAGCATGTGATTGGTAAAGAACCAGCAGAAGATACCGAGGATGAGGATTCCGGCCAGATCCAGCAGCCCGAAAAGCAGCCGCTGTTCCCAGATCTGTGCCTGTTCGCCTGCCAGAGGGAAAAGGACCAGTGCATGCAGGGTGCCCTGGCTTTTCAGCAAAGTCATAGCAGAGACATAGTATTTGGCACCGTCTGTGTCTGTCATGGAAAATTCAGTATGAGAAGAAAGACGGTCCTTGCTGGTGATTTCTTTCATGACATATCCATACTCAGAGGCGGCAAGTTCCTCCGCCTGGGCAATCATTGCCTGCTGCTCATCCGTGTGCGTCTGTTTAACGATGCGGAGTTCCTGGCCATTGTCATATATGGAAAGAAGGTAAGCACCGTTTTGTTCCTGCTGTGCCAGCCATTCCTGAGTAATGATATTCTGGCTGCCCAGATAGGAGACAATGGTATTGGTGGTATTTAAAAAAGAGACATAATTGGTTTTAATAAGCCCCTGTTCGGACAGATACAGAGAAAGTATGGTCATGAAAACGACAATCAGCCCCGCTATGGCGGTGAAAAACAGGGTCAGCTGTACGTGCAGTTTTTTAAACATGTTCCTCCTCCAGGCAGTAGCCGATGCCGCGGATGGTTTTCAAAGTAATATGACTGTGCAAAGAACTCAGCCTGCGGCGTATAAAATGAATGTAATTATCCAGATTGCCTTCCTCCACGGCAGCATCCGGACCCCAGACACGGGACAAGATCACGCTGCGGGGCAGTGTCTGTTCCGTGTTGCGCAGAAGAAATTCCATAAGGGCACCCTCCCGCTTGGACAAAAGAATCGTCTTATCGCGGCAGGTGAGTTCCTTGGCGGTGGCATTGTAAGAGAGATCACCGTAGGACAGCGTCTGGGTATCGTTCCATTGGATCGGGCGGCGGATGATGCAGCGGATCCGCGCCATGAGCTCCTCGTAGGCGAAGGGCTTTACGATATAGTCGTCCGCACCGGAGTCAAGGCCCGTGATGCGGTCAGATAATTCGCCCAGGGCAGTCACCATAAGTACCGGTGTATGGATACCGGCCCGCCGCGTCTTTTGCAGCAGGGTAATGCCGTCCGTGGAGGGCAGCATCCGGTCTAAGAGTATCACATCGCTGGACTGCTGTTGTATCATATGCCAGCCGTCCTCCCCATCATGGCAGGTATCCACGGTGTAGTCGTCTTGTTCCATCTGATAGCGCAGTGAATCACACAGCCGCAGGTCATCTTCTATAATTAATATTCGCATATGCAAAATCCCTTCTTCTTTTATTTCTGTAATTCTTCTTTTATTTAATTGGGTAAGGAGCCGACCTTCCCCATACGTTTTACCCAAAGGCAGGTGAAAAACTCTCATCCTGCGCCAACTTGTGAATCGTATTGGGTAAAAAAGGTATGGAAGCACAGGTGGATACCCAAAAGTGAGCCATCTGCAGCCGCAGTACCTTGATTTGTTCGTCTAAATGGGTAAGGAGCCGACCTTCCCCATACGTCTTACCCAAAGGCAGGTGAAAAACCATCATCCTGCGCCAACTTGTGAATCGTATTGGGTAAAAGAGGTATGTAAGTACAGGTGGATACCCAAAAGCGAACTATCTGCAGCCGCAGTACCTTGATTTGTTCGTCTAAATGGGTAAGGAGCCGACCTTCCCCATACGTCTTACCCAAAGGCAGGTGAAAAACCATCATCCTGCGCCAACTTGTGAATCTTTTTGGGTAAAAGAGGTATGGAAGCACAGGTGGATACCCAAAAGCGAGCTATCTGCAGCCGCAGGATCTTGATTTGTTCGTCTAAATGGGTAAGGAGCCGACCTTCCCCATACGTCTTACCCAAAGGCAGGTGAAAACCATCATCCTGCGCCAACTTGTGAATCTTTTTGGGTAAAAGAGGTATGGAAGCACAGGTGGATACCCAAAAGCGAACTATCTGCAGCCGC
>JAQUWF010000080.1 GCA_028692975.1 Lachnospiraceae bacterium | reverse complement strand
CATTTGTATTAGTAGTATTAATTGTAGTCGTTGGTGGAAAATTCTTATACCACGGAATAAAATATAGATGTCCAGAATGCAAAAAATTAAATGCTTTAAAATGCATAAGCCAAACTCTAATTGACGAGAGCACCATCAATATCAAAGTCACTAACCAAACAAAGGACACTCGTGGTAATGTCACTGGCTCCACAGAACAATGGATACCAGGATTACGACAAGTGTATGACTGTACATATCAGTGTAAATATTGTGGAGCCATTACACATCGAACTAAGACTCAAGATGTGGAAAATGCATAGCCAAAATGAAAGGAAAACGATTATGAAAAGAAAACAGCAAATATTATTAACAGCTCTACTAATCTGTATTGCTCTATTATCTTCTGGTTGTGGACAAAAACAAGTAGCAAACAATACTGGAAGTGATAACACCAATTCAGAATCACACTCAACTACAAAAGAAGACACAGAACCTTCTACTGACACTCCTACTGAAACACCAGTAACAGAGGAAAGCAGTTCCAATGATATTATTCTAAGTAATACATATTGTACTAAATTTGGGGAAGTAAATGCAATTACCTATCCTCAGTTCATCTTCGACTACCCTAATAATTGGACTGTCACCCAAGAGGAAGTTACTCAGACAGGCGAAAATGTAACACTTGCCAATGAGAGAGGTGCGGAAATCAAATTTACACATATTGGCGGTGTTGCAGAGGGCACTCTTGACAGTGGTGGTTCAACTACAGATATGTCCAGAGTAGAAGTTTCTTCCATTGCTGACGCATCTTTCACACCTAATTATGTACAGGCAACAGATTACTCATCTTTAGGGAAGTTCGTAGTAGCAAAGTTAAAGACCACAGGCTACCTAGATATGATAAGTGGTTCTGATTTCACCGATGTTGATGGTGCAACTTCTTATGCTGTATTACCAGAATCAAGACTGGGAACAGATGATGCTGTAAGACAAGTCTTTGAAACTGAATTTGCCTTTTGGTATAGCGACTATATTTCTTTGATTGCTAATGCTCCAGATGGACAATTTACAGAGCAGGAAGAACTAGAAGTGCAACAGATTCTTACAAGTTTTAGAACAGAATAGCTAAAATATAATCAAGGGATATTCCAATATAGCAAATGGAATATCCCTTTTTTTATTAGTTATTTTAATTTTTTTGAACGTGTTCTCTTTATTTGGTCGCAAATCGGTCGCAATTTCCAACTTGCATTCTCTCCATGCCTCGTAAACACTGGATTTACTTATCCAAACTCTTCATCGTAGGGAATTCAAATACATCTTTTATTATAACGGATACATAACAATAATAAAAGCAGATTTTTTCATCATTCTTTATTTCGTACATACAATGACGGCATTCGCACTATCGCGCCGAATGCCGTTATTTTTCTATTCTATTCCATAATAAACTACTTCCGAAAATTTACTTTTTGAATTTCACAATTGGTTCCGGGAAACGCAAATGATTATCATTATCTCAATTTTCCGCAACATGTAAAAATCCATACTCGCATACCAGCATCTCAGGAAAGTCGCACTGTCACGCCTTCTTCACAATATGGGAAAAATTCATGTTCCACATTTGTTTTCATTCCTTCCGGCACAATCACAAAGGTATCTTCTGCATCCGAAATACCGTCACCAGTCCATGTAATCTCCACGGAATTTTCTGTTTCCAGCATTTCCACCCCCTTCATGGCGTACTCATTTCCCTGACTATCCCTTACTATAATTCCCGTAATCCTTGTATCTCCGCTTTGATATTTTTTCAACTGTTCTTCATCAAAGGTATAGACCGCTTTCAGCTTTGTCTGGGTCAGCGAAACGCTGATTTCCGTAACACGAACCGTATACTGCTGCTGCGTCTGCTCCACATCCTGCCCATGGCGCAGCGTATCCGTCTTAGTTACCTGGAAATTCATATCCTGGTTTTTATAGCGAATAGGCTCCGCTTCTGGCTCACTTGATTTCTGGCCCTCATATACACTAAGCGGAAGTGTCACCGTAAAGGTATCCGCCAGATTCTGCTGGGAAACATCCACCTTAAAAACATATCCCCCTGGATTGTCCTCATTCTCCACCGTATCTACCGGGCCCACTTCCATGTCATCTACAAAGAGCCTGTCTGCATTCAATGCGTATTTCTCTCCTGCCTCCGTAGCATTGGCATAGATATATAACATATCTCCGTCACACATGGTTTCCTCTATAGATAATAGGGCCCCCTGCTCCGGGATATCCGGCAATACAGGCATAACCTCCTTCATGTCTCCGGAAAGCTGGTTTTCCTCATTCACCGCAGCCTCCGTCCCTTCCTGAATCAGTTTTCCCACTGCCCCATCATTCTTTCCAAAGAAACTGCTCCCCAGTATTCCAAAGTAATCCGCCGCATATACCGTAGTGCCCAGAGCCAATGTAGCCACTGCCACAAAAACTGCCGCCCTTTTCCAGCCAAATTTCTTACACGAAAAACTCCCTTTATGATCATGTACCGAATTCCCTGTTCTCATCTGTTCTTCAACCGCTGATTTTAGTACTGTATGAAAGGACTCTGACATCTTTGGATAATTCTCTTTCCAGTTTATTTGTCTCATAACCCTGTTCCTCCTGTTCTTGTAATACATCTTTTAATTGGCTCTTCCCCCTACTCAGTCTACTTTTTACCGTCCCCTCTGGAATATCCAGTATGATACCAATTTCCTTAATGCTGAATTCCTCCAGATAAAACAAGACCAGCACTTCCCTATACTCTGTTTTCAATCGAAGAAGCCCCTGATACAGACCTGAATAATCAGCCTCGTTCTTAGATTTTTCTTCCTCCACCTGATCAAGCGGCAGAAAACGCTTTCGCTCCCTGAGCATCTTATAACACGTATTGACCATGATTTTAATCAGCCACGCCTGAGCATATTTCTCCTGCCGCAACGTGGACAGTTTTGCGAATGCGACAGCAATCGCCTCCTGCACCGCGTCCTCACAGTCGCTGTCATTTTTCAAAATTGCTTTGGAAATATAATACAATTTCTGCCCGGAATTCATCACAATCTCTGCGAATGCCTCTTTCTTCATATTCACACATCCTTTAACATTAGCTAATGTAATTTATTGTACACTATTAAGAGTCTTCGTCACCCATAAAAGTTCCCGCTAATCAAAAAAATAAGAGAAAAGCTGGTAATTTTCATCTACCTGCCTTTCTCCTACCCTTTATTCAGACTATCCTGAATTCCAGTTTCATCTCCTCATATTCATTGATATCATCACCCCTGTAGCCCCTTCGACTGGCGCTCCATATCCTCCACAACAATATCAAAAATCTCTCCAATAGAGGCACAGTACTTCAAAACCTCCCATGGCTCATTCGTATGGAAATGTATCTTAATCAGTTCTTCATCTCCAACAGCCAAAAGACAATCTCCTTTAAAATGGCTGGTGAAATATTCACTGATCACATCTTCATCCAAATCTTTTCCTTCAATCAATAACTGCGTATCATACTTAAACTCTAACATAACGTTACTCTCCTTATGCCTTTCTGCTATACTTCAAAAAAACATACTCCAGATCAAAATAAGTCTGCTCCTCACTGGATTCCGTAATGTCCCAGTCAGCATCCTCATCCAGATTCGGAAAAAACGAATCCGCCGCATAAGCATAATCAATCTTCGTAACATGAGCAGTGTCACAGTAGGGAAGCATCTGCTTATAAATACTGTCCCCTCCGATCACATACACATCCTCCGTATCATACTCCCGAACCGCCTCAAGTGCTTCCTCCACAGAATGTACCACCTTTGCGTCTTTTACGGAATAATTCACATCCCTGGTCAAAACAATATTGGTCCGGTTCTTCAAGGGAAGCCCATTGGGAAAACTCTCCAACGTCTTTCTTCCCATAAGCACAACCTTATTCATCGTTTCCGAACGAAAAAATTTCATATCGGCAGGTATCGATACAAGAAGTTGATTATCCTTGCCGATGCCCCAGTTTTTATCCACTGCTACTATCAGATTCATATTTTCTCCTTTTATTCCCAGTTAAATCGCAATCGGTATCCCCTTGATCTGCGGTCCTGTCTGATAATTCTCCACCATCAGATCGTCCACAGTAAAAGCATAGAAATCCTTAATCTCCGGATTGAGTGTTACTTTCGGTGCCGGATATGTTTCTCTCCGGATCATTTCCTGTACCAGCGGAATGTGACGGTCATAAATATGTGCATCCGCAATCACATGGAGCAGTTGTCCCACATTCATATCACACACCTGGGCAAACATCATGGTCAGAAGCGAATACTGCGCCACATTCCAGTTATTTGCCGCCAGAACATCGTTGGAGCGCTGGTTGAGTACTGCATTTAAGGTCAGCCGGTCACTGTCCTTTTCCTTTGTGACATTAAAGGTCATGGAATACGCACAGGGATAGAGCGCCATCTCACTAAGATCATGATGATTGTAGATATTCGTCATTATCCTGCGGCTGTATGGATTATTCTTCAGGTCATAGAGCACGCGGTCCACCTGATCCATCATTCCCTCTTTATACTGATGTTTCACGCCCATCTGATACCCATAAGCCTTGCCGATAGAACCATTCTCATCCGCCCAGCTGTCCCAGATATGGCTGTTCAGGTCATGGATATTATTAGACTTTTTCTGCCAGATCCACAGGATCTCATCCATGGCACTCTTCAGGGCAGTCTTGCGAAGGGTCAAAGCCGGAAACTCTTTGGCCAGATCATAACGGTTCACCACGCCAAACCGCTTGACCGTATAAGCCGAGGTTCCGTCCTCCCATTTAGGGCGGACCTTCTCACCCTCTGTACTTACGCCGTTATCAATAATATCCTGACACATATCAATAAATATATTATCCGCTAAACTCATAAGATATCTCCTTTACACCTTTTCAACCATTATAATACACCGTTTTCCTAAACGCAACCGCTGATTCCGTGGACAAATAATCAAATACGTGTTATATTAGGGTACGTTATAAACTTGAATTGAAGGTGATTATATGAAAAATTTTCTGAAAATATTCTCTTTTTTACCGGCCCTGGCCATGATGTATCTGATTTTCAGCATGTCAGCCCAGGACGGCATGAGTTCGGCTTCCCTGAGTATCAAGGTAGCCGAAAAAGCCGTTGTCATCTATGACAAAGTCTTCGATGCCAACCTCTCCGACGAGCAGCTTGTGCACTATGCCCAGGTCATCCACACACCTATCCGCAAGCTGGGACACATGACCGAATATTTCCTGCTGGCTATAACCGTATCCTTCCCCCTATATGTATATGGCATGAGGGGGATCTGGCTTATGTTCTTCGCCGGTGTGATCTGCGTGGGCTTTGCCTGCGGTGACGAGTACCACCAGTCCTTTGTGGCAGGCCGCGGGCCATCAAAGCGCGATGTTCTGATTGACAGTATCGGCGTATTTTTCGGTATTATGATCGTTCGTATCGTCTGCTGGTGTGCAATCCAGGCCGCTAAAAACAGGAGCCGTTCCGATTAAGGGACGACTCCTGTTCTATATGACACAATTATTCTTCTTTTGAATCTTCCTCGGCAGACGTCTCTTCCACGATCTCTTCCAGATCTGCCATATCATCATCTGCGCTGGGTTCCACTACTTCACCCTCCGTCGGATCATCCTTATGCTTGATCAGATACATGATACTGGAAACCAGGAAATAAGTACCTGCCACCGCAAATATCGCCGCAAATATCCCGAACATAACAGGGTTCTCTATCTCCCCTTTCAGAATGCCAGTCACCAGCTGATAAGCCAGATAATCAATATATCCGCCGGCAATAATGCGGACCATGTAAATCCCTTTATTATTTCTTTTCAATCTTACACCCTCTTGGCTTTCTCTATATTTCACAAAACTTCGTAACTGTTCAGTACCTGACCAGTTACGATTCGAAAATCCATGAAAATCGCCTGCGGCGATGGGATTCTCTCACTCCTGAATCATTCTCTTACGGTCAGCGCAGTAAATGCGCAGACCTGCTGAATAGTTGCAAAACTTCTATCAAACAGTATAACAAATTTCCCTGCCTATTGCAATGCGAAACACAGCAAAGAATCCCCGCTATACAAACGGGGATTTCAAAGATAATCATAAAATTAAAAATGTAATAAAATCGTAGTGCCTTTTCCCACTTCGCTGTCCATATCGATCTTTACATGATGCAGCATAGCGCCATGTTTTACAATAGACAGGCCAAGTCCTGTACCTCCGCTGGCTCTGGAATGGCTCTTATCCACCCGGTAGAACCGCTCAAAGATACGTTCCTGTTCTTCAGCCGGTATACCGATCCCGGTATCCGTAACGCTCCAAAGTATCTCCTGTCCTTCCTGCTTCAGTTCAATGGAAACGCTGCCGCCCTCCTGATTATACTGCACCGCATTGTCACACAGATTGTATAGCATCTCATACAGCACCTGGCGGACACCGGGAACCACCGCAGATTCGCCGGATAAGCCGATCTTGATGCCCTTATTCCGAGCCGCCATAAGGAGTCCGGAAACTATTTCCTGGGACAGGGTGTAGAGATCCACATCCTCCATCTGAGTTGACTGAGGCATCTCATCCAATTGGGAAAGTTTGATAATATCCTGTACCAGCGTGGTCAGACGGTTCGCTTCGCTGTGGATACGTCCCGCAAACTCTGCGATATCTTCTTTTCTGACCATGTTATTCTGGATCAGCTCCGCATAACCGGAAATAGACATAAGTGGTGTCTTCAGTTCATGGGAAACATTGGCTGAAAACTCTCTGCGCATCTGATCGGCCCGCTCCTTCTGGGTAACATCCAGTATAAACATGACCGCACCCTGTATTTCCCCATCGAACACTACCGGATTGGCCAGAATCTGATAAACTCTCTGCTCCATCTGCAGATTCCTCTCAAAAGGTTTTCCTGCAACGGCCTGATCCCATGCTTCTTTTAATTCCGGCAGACGGCTGACTGTCAGGATATTTTTATTGACCACTTCCTTCAACTGAATGCGGAACAGCTTCAAAGCCGCCTTATTCAGCGATAAAACAGAAGTCCGGTTCGTAACGATCAGTCCATCCTTCATATTATCCGTGATAGCCAGATATTCCTGATGAGCGGATTTCAGAGAAACCACCTGCTCACTGATCACCTCATTCTGCTTTTCGATGCGGCGCAGCAGCGGAGCCAGTTCCTCGTATATCTCGTTATCCTCAGGGTGTTCCAGATTTAATTTGTTGATAGGATCCACCAGCCTTTTGGTCATAGCATGGGTGACAAAAACACTAAGGACGATGACAAGAATCAAGATAATGATAATCATGGTAAATCCAGACAGCATCGTTCCAAATACACTGGATACAGTATTGGCAATACGCAGGATATGTCCATCCTCCATGCGCAGCGCATAATAATAAGTACTCTCGCCCAGAGTGGCAGATACCCGGCTGGATTCACCAGATCCATGTTCCATGGCCTGAACTACCTCCGGACGGTTTCTGTGATTTTCCATCTCCGATGCATCTTCCACCGAATCCCACAGGACCTTTCCGTCTGCATCGATCAACGTAATACGCGAATTCGTGATATCCGCCACGGATTGATCCAGGAAGCCCTCGCCCACTTCGTTCAGCCCGATCTGCACATAGGCTGCCTCGTTTCTCACTTCTCCCTGCATATTTGCATAAAACTGTCTGTAACTCACCAATTCAATAAGAATAAAGGCCAGCACTACTGCTAGGCTGACCGTAAGGGTGACATTCTTTAATATTTTTTGTCTCACCTGTTACCTCCAATACGATATCCTACGCCACGAACGGTTTCGATATATTCACCACAGGGTCCCAGTTTCTGGCGGAGTGTACGTACATGCACATCCACGGTTCTTGTCTCTCCATCAAAATCATAACCCCAGATATGCTCCAGCAGACGATCCCTGCTCAGAACAATACCCCGGTTTTCCAGCAGGTAACGCAGCAATTCAAACTCCTTGTAAGTCAGTACAACCTGTTCTTCACCTACTGTTACCAAATGTTCTTCCACATGGACAGCAAGCAATCCCATCTCGTAAGTGTGTGTGTTATCTGCAGGTTTCTTTCTGCGCAGCAGAGCTTTTACACGGGCAATAAATTCCATCATACCGAACGGTTTTGTGATATAATCATCCGCGCCGGAATCAAGCCCCAGCACTTTATCGTATTCCGCTCCTTTGGCCGTCACCATGATGACGGGAACATCCTTGGTCTCCTTGTTAGCCTTGACCTGTGCAAGCAACTGCATGCCGTCTTCTCCCGGCAGCATGATATCCAGCAGGATCAATTCCGGTTTTTCCTGAGTCAGCGCTTCTTTCAGCGCCTTTCCGTCCTCCAGGCCTCTGGCCTGAAAACCGCTGCTCTCCAATGTATATACAATTAATTCCCTAATATTTCGCTCATCTTCTACGCAAAAAATCATTTATCTTCTCCCCTGTGCTCACCTGTAATTGAAAATTCTACCCATTCAGCTACATTTGTGGCATGGTCACCGATTCTTTCATAATATTTGGCAATCATAAGCAGATCCATAGCACTTGCATCATCTTCTTTTTCGTTGTGTACAGCATCGATGAGTCTCGCTCTGGTCTTTACGAAAAGATCATCTACCACGTCGTCATACTCGATGACTTTGCGGGCAAGTTCCAGATCTTTCTTTACGTATGCATCTATGCTTTCCTTTACCATCTTGATGGTTGCAACTGCCATCTCTCCCAGAGGGATATCATTGGTCGGCGCCTTTAAATTTGTGGTTCTCACGATCTCTGCAATATCCGCAGCCTGGTCACCGATGCGCTCCATGTCTGTAATCATCTTAAGTGCAGCAGAAATCACACGAAGATCGCGTGCTACCGGCTGCTGTTGGAGTAAGAGTTTCAGACACAGGCTCTCGATTTCCTGCTCTTTGTGGTCGATCTCAACATCTTTTTCCATGATCTCACGGGCTGCCACTTTGTCCTCTTCCATCATGACGTTATAGGTCTTATCAATGACCTGCTCACACAGAGCACCCATCTCAATCATGTCAACATTCAACTGTTCTAACTGCTGATCAAATCGATTTCTCATATATTATCAACCAAACCTTCCTGTAATATAGTCTTCTGTTCGTTTGTCATCTGGCATAGCAAACAGTTTTTCTGTCTCATTGAACTCAATCACCTCTCCCAGAAGGAAAAATGCTGTCTTATCCGAAATACGTGCGGCCTGCTGCATGTTATGTGTCACCATGATGATAGTATAGTCTCTTTTCAATTCTACTGCAAGGTCTTCTATTTTAGACGTAGAAATCGGGTCAAGTGCAGAGGTCGGCTCATCCATAAGAAGGACTTCCGGTTCTACAGCCAGCGCGCGGGCGATACAAAGCCTCTGCTGCTGTCCGCCGGACATACCCAGTGCACTCTTTTTCATACGATCCTTTACCTCATCCCAGATAGCTGCATCACGAAGAGATTTCTCCACGATATCGTCCAATTTTGCTTTGTTGCGGACACCGTGTGTTCTCGGTCCATATGCGATATTATCATAAATGCTCATGGGGAATGGATTTGGTTTCTGGAAAACCATGCCTACACGCTTACGCAGCAGGTTTACGTCCATATTTCCATAGATATCTTCTCCATCCAGGCGAAGGTCTCCGGTGATTTTACATCCCTCAATCAGGTCATTCATACGGTTCAGTGATTTCAAAAAGGTTGATTTACCGCAGCCGCTTGGCCCGATAAATGCCGTAATTTCTTTCGACGGCAAATTTAAATTTACATTTTTCAGGGCATGAAAATCTCCGTAGTAGAGATCCATATTTGCCACAGTCATTTTATCCATTCTATTTTATCCTTTCACAATTCGTTTGGCAATAAGATTTGACAATCCGTTGATAAGCAGTACCAGAACTAACAGGACAACTGCTGTTGCGTATGCCTGATTCATATGAAGACCCTCGCTGGAGAGCGCATACATATGTACGGCCAATGTTCTTCCTGATCCCATAAGATTCGGAATCTGTGCAACGGTCCCTGCGGTATACATAAGCGCTGCCGTCTCACCGACTACACGACCGATGGCCAGGATAACACCGGATAAGATGCCCGGTACTGCCGGTGGCAATACAATACGAAATACCGTGCGCAGTTTTCCTGCTCCCAGTCCGAAACTCGCCTCACGGAAGGAATCCGGAACGGAACGAAGTGCTTCTTCTGCTGTTCTCATGATCAGCGGAAGCACCATGATAACCATGGTAAAGGAACCTGCCAGCATGGAATACCCCCACTGAAGGGTGGTTACAAAGAACAGTAATCCAAACAAACCATATACGATAGAAGGAATACCGGATAAAGTTTCTGCCGTAATACGGATCAGTTTTACCAGTTTACTTCCTTTGCCGGAATATTCCACCAGAAAGATAGCGGCAAAGATTCCGATTGGAGCTGCGATCACCAGTGTCAGCAGTGTCATCACGATGGTATTGATCAATGCCGGTGTCAGGGACGCATTATCCGAAGTGTAGGTGAATGCAAAAAGGTCCGGGGTCAGATACGGAATACCTTTTACCAGAATATATCCGATCAAAAACAATAAAGAAATAAGTGAAATAGCCGCCCCTATATAAACAAGAAGAAACATAATCAAAGAAGCAGGGTTATTTTTGTAGGCTTTTATTTTTTGTGAAAAAGTAAGTTTATTAATTGGCATTTGATGTCCTCCTGTTCAGCAGGGATACAGCAAGGTTGATGATCAGAATGAACACGAAGAGCACAACGCCTGTAGCAATCAGTGCTTCTCTGTGCAGATCTGCCGCATAGCCCATCTCTGTTACGATGTTTGCCGTCAACGTACGAACACCCTCCAGGATTCCTTTTGGCATTCTGGCCTGATTACCAGCTACCATGATAACTGCCATAGTCTCACCGATAGCACGGCCGATACCCAGAACGATACCTGCTACGATACCTGACTTACAGGCTGGAACGATGGTCCTGAAAACACTTCTTTCATGGGTTGCTCCCAGTGCCAGCGATCCTTCGTAATAGCTATCCGGCACGGCGCGAAGCGAAGCCTCCGTCACGCCTATGATGGTGGGAAGGATCATGATGCCAAGCAGGATACAGGCCGCCAGCATACTGGTTCCAGATCCTCCGAAGATATCACGGATCGCCGGTACGATAACCACCAGACCGAAGAAGCCATATACTACGGAAGGAACACCTGCCATAAGGTTGATAGCTGCCTTGAAAACCGGGTAAATCTTTTTCGGACAAAAGTAAGCCATAAAGATGGATGTTAATAATGCAGTCGGAACACCGATAACCAGTGAGCCTGCTGTAACGTAGATACTTCCCATGATCATTGGAAGTATTCCATACAAATCATTCGCAGGTTTCCATTTCTCGCCAAGCAGGAATTGGAAAACCCCGATCTTCCCTATTGCCGGAACACCATTGGCAAAGAGGAAAACGCAGATCAGCACCACCGCCAAGACGGAGGTGCATGCTGCGATCAAGAAAACAATTTTCATTCCTTGTTCTTTGAATTTATCCATTGATTTCATCCCATGTGGTTGTCGTGCCTGTGTAGATTGCTTTTACCTGATCACTTGTCAAATCTGTGATTCCGCTATCTTTGTTTACGATTACTGCGATACCATCCTGTGCGATAACGGTTGCGGTAAGACCTGCTTCTGTTTCGCTGTCTTTCAGTTCACGAGATGCCATACCGATGTCACAGATACCATCTGCTGTAGAAGTCATACCTGTTGTAGAATCGCTCTGCTGTACTTCGATTTCAGCGCCTGAGTTTACTGCGATATAAGCTTCTTTTAATTTCTCCATTACAGGTGTTACAGAAGAAGAACCAGCAACAACTACTTTACCCGCCGGTTTGCTTCCAGCGTATGCTGATGCACCATCGATTGCGATATAGCCGTTGTCAGATACAACCTTCTGACCTTCTGTACTCATGATGAAGTCGATGAAGTCCTGTGCCACTTCGCTTACATCACCTTTTGTTGCGATGTTGAAAGGACGAACGATTTTATAAGAACCACTCTTTACGTTGTCTGCAGTTGCTTCTGCACCGTCGATCTTAACTGCCTGTACAGTGTCATTTAAAGAACCAAGTGAAATGTATCCGATTGCATTTACGTTTCCTTCAATAGAAGTCATCATTACGGAAGTACTGTTTGTGATGTCTGCGTCTTCTGTTGTGTTATCTACTTTCTCTCCGCTTGCATCTTTCTCTTCGATACCGAACAGTTCGATGAATGCTCCACGTGTACCAGATCCATCTTCACGGGATACTACGGTGATATCGCCTGTTGCTCCGGTTACGCTGCCTTTTTCTTCTTTTTCATCTGAAGCTGCTGCTTTGGTAGTATCTGCTTCCGGTGTAGCTGTCTCTGTCGTAGCAGTGTCTTTTGTTGTATCATCTGTTGCTGCAGCGTTGCTGCCACATCCTGTTAATGCGATGCTTGCGATCATAGTTGCTGTTAATAAAACGGATAATAGCTTCTTTTTCATAATTTGTTTACTCTCCTTAGATTCTTGTTTGTTTTTACTTTACAAATGTCATTTTACAAATGTAATGTAAAATCCAAAAGACCCTTATTGTTAAATAATTGTAAAGAGAGTGCTTTTCAAAAGAAAAATGCCTGTTCATCCCCTTTTATAAGGAAGAACAGACATTTTCTTTTTATGAAATAATTGCTCCTGTTTTTACGATTTTCTGTGTTTCCACATCCACCAGTCCCAAAGTGGTCAGTTTGATCTTGGGAATAACAGGAAGACTCATGAATGCCAGCGTCATAAAGGGATCGATACCCGGCTGTACACCCAGCGTAGTGGCCGCCTCTTTTATCTGCTCAATACGATCTGCCAGTTCATCGGCAGAAAGATCACTCATCAGCCCTGCCACAGGCAGCGGCAGTTTATCTACGACCTTACCGTCCGCCACCACAGCCCAGCCGCCCTGCATTTCTTCAATGCATTTTGCCGCCATGCACATATCCGTCTCATTGGTCCCCACAATCAGCAAATTATGGGAATCATGAGCCACAGACGATGCGATAGCACCCTTTTTCAGTCCATACCCTTTTATGTATGCCAGTCCCACATGGCCCGTATGGTGATGCCGTTCCATGACTGCCAGTTTTAAAATGTCCTGGTCAAGTACGATGCCGTTATGGCCCTGCACATAATCCATGATTGCTTCTTCCGTGAGGATTTCGCCATCAATAAGCGAAATGACACGAATCTTATTTTCTGTTTCCTCATGGAAAATGTGAAAGTCTTCTTTGTCATATTTTTTCATATGGAAAGAATGGTACACGCCGTCCCTGAGCCATTCCGATATCTCCGGCTCTGCAAAATCCTTTGCTTTTCCATCCTCTGCCACCAGTTTGCCCGCCTTATAGGTAGATAGCACCTGAAACTCTTCCAGATCCTCCAGAATCACCATATCTGCCGTGTAGCCGGGAGCAATAGCCCCCACATGGTCCAGTTTGAAATAGCGTGCTGCGTTCAGGGAACTCATGCGCACGGCAGTACAGGGATCTGCCCCCAGAGAAACTGCCCTGCGCAGGATATAATCAATATGACCCAGCCGAAGCAGATCACCGGGATGCTTATCATCCGTAACCAGAAGCGTCCGATCACTGTAGGGATGTTCAAACATAGGCATGAGCGCCTCCAGATTCCGGGCTGCCGTACCTTCCCTGACCATGACCCACTGGCCGCGGCGAATGCGTTCCTTCGCCTCTTCCCCATTGGAGCACTCATGATCTGACTGGATTCCCGCTGTAATATAGGCATTCAGATCTTTTCCTGTAAGTCCCGGTGCATGTCCGTCCAGTATACCATGTCGCCGGGCTGCTTCCTTGATCTTATCCAGCGTCGCCGCATCTCCGCTTAATACACCAGGATAATTCATCATCTCCGCCAGCCCAAGCACACGCTGCTTCTTATAATAAGGACGCAGGTCTTCTGCTTCCAGCACTGCTCCGCTCTCGTCCAGCGCGGTGGAAGGTACACAGGATGGCAGCATAAAATACACATCCAAAGGCAGGCCCTCCGTGGCAGCCAGCATATAGTCCAGCCCCCTCGTACCGCATACATTGGTAATCTCATGGGGATCCGTGACCACTGTGGTGGTGCCATGAGGTAACACCGTTCTGGCAAATTCTGCGGGCTGCATCATGGAGCTTTCCAGATGAATATGTCCATCAATAAATCCCGGCACCAGATACTTCCCTGTACAGTCCACCTCTTCCAGTCCATCATAGGTGCCAAGTCCCACGATCATGCCCCTGCATATGGCCACATCCAGCACTTCCACCTGTTCTGTAAAGACATTGACCACGCTGGCATGTTTAAAAACAAGATCTGCCGGTTCGCTTCCTCTTGCAACTCTAATCTGCCGATTTACCATAATCACACCTCCTAAGTCCACAACCGCCGCAGCGCCCTCAGGCATACCAACGGCCGCGTTTTATATGGGGTGACCGGACACACCGTTTCCGGATTCCCCGTTAATTTGTACACTGCCGTGCGCGCAGTGCGCACGGAATATTCCTCTGTAAATACCACATCACCGGGAACCTCCACGAACTGTCCAATCATAGCAAAATTCCTGGAGCCTTCCGGTACCATATGCGGCCGGTCCTGTTTCTTTCTGGGTTGATGCAATGCTGCGGCATAAGGCATAATACACGGCACAGCCCAGCGTACCTCCCGCAGTATCTCCTCTTTCCTATCTAATGCACGCATCTGATACAGAATTTCCTCCAGGATTTCTCTGCCGGAGCATTCCCGCATAGTCTTTTTCACATGATCGCCCGGACGGTCCGCACACAGTCCGTAAGCCCATACCACCTGCTCCTGGCGGCTCTGCTGCGCAAAGCACGGCTGTCCCGGCACTACACAACTGATCAGCCACGGAGAATCATGCAGGGTCACCCAGGTCGCCTGCTCTGTATGATTGTCCGCACAGGCCTGAATAAGACGTGCTAAAGCCGTCCCTCTGCTGGTGATGGTGATACTCTCCATCATACTCTGTTCTATATTCGCAAAAAAAGGTTCTGGATTGCCAAGTCCATCCTTCTTAGCCGTGACTTTCTGCCACAATTCTGCAGAAACTGGCCGCTGTGGCGCAAAATCTGCCGCCTGATCCAGACTGCCAAAGGAGGCCTGATCCAACATAGCGCCCACCGTCATAAAGCACAGATCCTGCTTACCCAGAACAATGGTGTTCTCCCGGTTCGTTTCCTGTATATGCAATGCGGTCGCACGAAATTCATCTTCCTCATCAAAATCTATATCCTGTACGACTGCCCCCATCACGAACTGGACACCCATCTCTTTCAGATACACCTGAAGCGGATGCAGAAAACTATCGTAAGGATTCATAGGCGTCATGCTGACTGTTTTCTTTCTATTCCCACCGGCAAAATCCAGAATCATACGTCCCAGACAGCGGCGCAGTTCAAACAGACTGCTCCATGGCTGAAAAGCGAAAGTTGTTCGCCATACATACCAGAAATCCGTCTCAAAAAAATGCGGATCATGGGCAAACCAGTCCTGAATCGTCAAATCATCCAGTTTTTCCTCCGGAATAACCATAAGTTTTACCAGCAGTTCCCGATCTTTCTTATCAAAACCCGGACGATCTGCCGATGTCACTCCACCATTCCGGTCAATCAGACGTGCACCAGTATAGATAGCGTGCCGCCTGTCATACGCCAGCATTTCGTCTTTTACAGAATGTTCCGGACGATGAAGGGAGGGTATTCCCGACAGCAGATCCCAGAAATTTTCTGATACGCTTTCCTGAATCAGAGAAAGACCCGGACAGACAAAGGCCTGACTCTCACCAGGAGCATCTGCCCCCTCATAAATGTGAATGTGACTGCCCATAAACCTGCAATCGCGTATTAAGTAAGCGGCTCCAGCCATGCTAGCCAGTCCGCCGCCCACAAAGTATGCATGAGAATCCGTAAAATCCTGTTTCCCGAAGTCTTTCCGCAACTGCTCTTTTCTTTTTTTCAGTTTCTTATTCCCGCAATATTCCGCTGCAAAACAGCCTGCTGCGATCACGGTTCCCGCTATTGCTAATTTTTTGCCATTCCCTTTTGTCATGAAGCCATGCTCCTTTTGGTTCCTATTTCTTTTTGTCATCTTTCAGGCAATATTTTTTCAAATACCAGATTCCGAAGATAAAAGAAACAACTACAATACAGATACACACAATAATAATCCAGGACGCTAATCCTTTTGCAAAAATAAATACAAGTTCCGCCGCCAGCATGATCAGACACAGGATGCCCATGACTCTGCTGTATTTCTTCGGCTCATACGGGGAGTCATTCTTCCCTTTGTTCTTTCCCTGAAAGGCTGTCAGTATAAAATCACCCTTCCCGATCAGCAATGCCCCCGCACAAAAGGCCAGAACCGCTGCGATAATCCAATCAAATGTGGTGCTCATAAAAAAATCCATACTTTTCTCCTCGCTATTTGTTATTATGTATAGTTTAATTCTTTCTCATACTAATGTCAAAACATTTTGTAAACCGAAAATTCATTATATTTTGGCATAATCCCCCAGAATCCGCATGGTCATCACCATGGGCTCCGCTATATCGCGAACTATCTCATTGGATGCTCTGTCCACGATCACCGTTGGCTGAATCTGTCCGTTTTCTACACAGAGATGCTCCGCCACCAGATTGATATCATTCTTGACCCATTCAAACATCAGG
>JAQUWF010000079.1 GCA_028692975.1 Lachnospiraceae bacterium | reverse complement strand
CAAACATAGCGACAGTTATGTCTATTTCTTGTACCCATTTTTACGTTCATGGATAGTATTTACTTTTCAAAGTACTATGCCAGAGTTTAGCTGGCATGATCACTCAAGATTCCGAGAGATCATTTAACTAAATATTCAAATACGGAGACCTGCCGCTTCAAATATTTTATATTGTACACTATAAATGTTTGAGAATTGTTTGAATGTATTAGAACCGTTATTTTTGTGTTCATTTTTGTGTTCCGATTTTTGAATTCAAAAAATCGAACAAATGTACGCATGACTTATTTACTTTTTTATGGCACCTATGATATACTATCATAATAAAAAGCAGTCAAACGAAGAAGAATAAACACTGCTGATATTGTTAAAAATTATTTGCATTTCATTACGAATCGCAGAGCAGGGGATGGCTGACTGTGAACGTATCAAAAGTCATAAAGAAAGGAGCCTCTCATGGATCATTTTGAATTAGTATCAGAATATGCGCCCACGGGGGATCAGCCGCAGGCTATTGCGGAACTGGTTAAGGGGTTTAAGGAAGGCAATCAGTGTGAGACGCTTTTGGGGGTTACCGGGTCGGGGAAGACGTTTACCATGGCGAATGTGATACAGGCGCTGAATAAGCCAACGCTGATCATTGCCCATAATAAGACACTGGCGGCGCAGTTGTATGGGGAGTTTAAGGAGTTTTTTCCCAATAATGCGGTGGAATACTTTGTCTCTTATTACGATTACTACCAGCCGGAGGCTTATGTGCCTTCTTCGGATACTTATATTGCCAAGGATTCGGCGATCAATGAAGAGATTGATAAACTGCGGCTTTCGGCGACTTCTTCCCTTAGTGAGCGGAAGGATGTCATCATCATTTCCAGTGTATCCTGTATTTATGGTATCGGTAGTCCCAAGGATTACCAGAACATGATCATTTCCCTGCGTCCTGGGATGGAAAAGGACCGGGACGATGTCATACGGGAACTGATCAATATCCAGTATGACCGCAATGAGATGGACTTCAAACGCGGTACCTTCCGGGTGAGGGGGGATGTGCTGGAGGTGATTTTGGCGGATGAGAATGATTTTGCTTACCGCATTGAATTTTTCGGGGACGAGATCGAGCGGATTACCAGGATTGATACCCTGACCGGCGAGATCAAGGCGGAGCTGAATCATCTGGCAATCTTTCCGGCATCCCATTACGTGGTGCCTCAGGAACAGATCAATAAGGCATCCCAGGCTATTGAGGAAGAATTGCGGGAGCGGGTGGCTTATTTTAAGAGTGAGGATAAATTGCTGGAGGCGCAGCGCATTGAGGAACGGACCAACTTTGATATCGAAATGATGCGGGAGGCCGGTTTTTGTTCTGGCATCGAAAACTATTCGCGCCATCTGACCGGTCTGAAGCCGGGCGAGCCACCCTATACGCTGATCGATTATTTCGGGGATGATTTCCTTATGATCATCGATGAGTCTCATATGACGATCCCTCAGATCGGCGGTATGTATAATGGTGACCAGTCCAGAAAGTCCACCCTGGTGGATTATGGGTTCCGTCTGCCATCGGCAAAGGATAACCGGCCGTTGAATTTTCAGGAGTTTGAGAGTAAGCTGGACCAGATTATGTTTGTGTCGGCTACTCCGGGGAAATACGAGGCGGCCCATGAACTGCTTCGTGCCGATCAGATCATCCGTCCTACGGGGCTTCTGGATCCGGATGTGGATGTGCGCCCGGTAGAGGGGCAGATCGATGACCTGGTGGGAGAGGTAAATAAAGAAGTTGAGCAGGGCAATAAGATCCTGATCACCACGCTGACCAAGCGCATGGCGGAGGATCTGACTGAATATATGAAAGAACTGGGCATCCGTGTGAAATACCTGCATTCCGATATTGATACCATGGAACGGACGGAGATCATCCGCGATATGCGTCTGGACGTGTTCGATGTGCTGGTGGGTATCAACCTGCTGCGGGAGGGATTGGATATACCGGAGATTACTCTGGTGGCTATCCTGGATGCGGACAAAGAGGGATTCCTTCGTTCGGAGACGTCCCTGATCCAGACCATTGGTCGTGCAGCGCGTAACGCCCAGGGCCATGTTATCATGTATGCGGATAAGATGACGGATTCCATGCGTGTGGCTATCGATGAGACCAGACGCCGCCGCACCATTCAGCAGGCTTATAATGAAGAACACAATATCACGCCGCAGACCATCAAAAAAGCGGTCCGTGATCTGATCAGCATAGCCAAAGAGGTTGCAAAGACCGAGGATACGCTGCAGAAAGATCCAGAGTCCATGAACCGGGATGAACTGGAGAAGGTGGTGGAGAAGGTGCAGAAGCAGATGCGGAAAGCAGCGGCGGATCTGAACTTTGAGATGGCAGCAGAACTGCGTGACAAGATGATTGAATTAAAAAAGAGTTTACAGGATTTGGAGGACTGACATGAAGTTTGTGATACAGCGGGTAACAGAGGCATCGGTGACGATTGATGGGGAATGCTGTGGCAGCATCGGGAAAGGATTTCTGGTGCTGGTGGGTGTTGGACAGGGAGATACGGAGGCCGATGCGGATAAATATGTAAAGAAGATGTGCGGGCTGCGCATCTTTGATGATGGGGAAGGAAAGACGAATCTTTCTCTGGCGGATGTGGATGGGGAGGTTTTGCTGGTATCCCAGTTTACCCTTTATGCCAACTGCAAAAAGGGCAACCGCCCAAGTTTCATTGAGGCGGGCAAGCCGGAGGAAGCCGAGCGTTTGTATGAGTACATTATCCACAGGACCAAACAGAATGTGCCGGTGGTTCAGACAGGGCGGTTCGGGGCGGATATGAAAGTATCTTTGCTAAATGACGGTCCCTTTACTATTATTTTGGAGAATCTATAGGAGGAGCGTATGGCGACCATGACGAGCTGTGAAAGCTGCGCAAATTATGTATATGATGAGGAAGAAGATTATTATGAATGTGAGATGAATCTGGACGAGGATGAGATGGCGAGATTTCTGTCCGAGCCGTATTTTGCCTGTCCATATTATCAGTGCGATGACGAATATAAGATTGTGAGAAAGCAGTTATGATGTATCTGAGTATATACCTTATTGTGGTGAATCTTGCAGCATTTTCCATGTATGGAATTGATAAGCAAAAGGCAATCCGTCATCAATGGCGTATTTCGGAGGCAGCGCTTATAGGTGTTGCAGTACTTGGGGGCGGTATCGGTGCTTTTCTTGGCATGCGGATATTCCGCCATAAGACAAAGCATGTGAAGTTTGTGCTGGGTGTTCCGGTATGTATTTTGTTGTGGGCGGCGGGTATTGCGTACATAATTATGAAATGAACGGATAATGTTATGGAAAATATAGGATAACAATTAAAATTTTCTAAATATTTTGCTTTTACAGGGCACATGAAGTATACTAGAGTATAGATAGAAAAAAATTATTTCTATTGCATAAGATGAAGCCTGATCACATATGTTTTCAGAGAGTGCGAGGAGAAAAGATGGAGATGAATCCGATTATTATCTGGTTGATTCTGCTTGTTGTCCTGGTGATTGTTGAATTGATTACCGTGGGACTTACGACGATCTGGTTTGCGGGTGGTGCGCTGGTGGCTATGATAGCGGCTGTGTTTGGAGCACCACTGTACATACAGATTATACTTTTTTTGGTTGTTTCTGCAGCCTTGTTGATTTTCACAAGACCGCTGGCCATGAAGTATATGAACAAAAGCCGTACAAAAACCAACGTGGACAGCCTCATGGGCAAGCGGGCAGTGGTTACTGCTGCTATTGATAATCTCAAGGGGACGGGACAGGTCGTTGTGAATGGTCTGGAGTGGACTGCCAGATCGAAAAATGAGAATCAGCGGTTTCAAAAAGATGAAATTGTGAATATTGTGGCTGTAAATGGAGTAAAACTAATTGTGACACCGACAGGAGAGAAGGAGGACTAAGATGGGAGTAATTGGATTAGTTGTATTGATTGTTATTATTTTGCTGGTACTGATACTGATAGCATCCTGCGTTCGTATCGTACCGCAGGCGCATGCGATTGTATTGGAAAGACTGGGGGCTTATCAGTCCACGTGGGGGACTGGTATTCATTTCAAGATCCCTTTTGTGGATCGCATTGCAAGACGTGTGAATTTAAAAGAGCAGGTGGTGGATTTCCCGCCACAGCCGGTTATCACCAAAGATAACGTTACCATGCAGATTGACACAGTAGTATATTTCCAGATTACAGATCCGAAGCTGTTTGCTTATGGAGTGGAAAACCCACTGATGGCTATTGAAAATCTGACAGCGACCACCCTGCGTAATATCATCGGTGATCTGGAACTGGACGAGACCCTGACCTCAAGGGATACCATTAATACCAAGATGCGTTCCCTTCTGGATATTGCTACAGACCCATGGGGCATCAAGGTAAACCGTGTGGAATTAAAGAACATCATGCCGCCGGCAGCTATTCAGGACGCTATGGAGCGTCAGATGAAGGCAGAGCGTGAACGTCGTGAATCCATCCTTCGTGCAGAAGGTGAGAAGAAATCTACGATTCTTGTGGCAGAAGGCCATAAGGAATCTGTAATTCTGGAAGCTGAAGCTGAGAAACAGTCTGCAATCCTTCGCGCAGAGGCAGAGAAGGAAAAAATGATCCGCGAGGCAGAAGGCCGTGCATCCGCCATTGAGAAGGTACAGCAGGCTACTGCAGATGGTATCCGGTTCATCAAAGAAGCGGGAGCGGACGATGCGGTGCTGACCATTAAGAGTCTGGAAGCACTGGCCAAGATGGCAGACGGCAAGGCTACCAAGATTATCGTTCCTTCTAATATACAGGGAATGGCAGGACTGGCAACCTCTCTGAAAGAGATTATGACAGACGCAAAACCGGAAGCATAAGTAAATCTAAGATTACCATAACAAAACCATCCTGGACATGGAAGGAATATGATTTCTTTTCTATGACAGGGTGGTTTTTTGCGCGCTTTTTCAGGGTATCCGATCTGTTTGCAGAGGTTGTTTCATTTTTAATTATTTTCAAAATCCTGTTGACAAAGGATAAGGCGGGTAGTATATTAATACTAAAGATGTTAGCACTCCAATGAACTGAGTGCTAACAACGAGAAAAACAAAGTTACAAATAAACGGAAAGGAGCGGATGGCATGGATTTGGAAGGAAGAAAGCTTACCATATTGAAAGCAATCATACAGACTTACCTGCAGACCGGTGAACCGGTTGGTTCCAGGACGATTTCCAAATATACAGACCTGAATTTGAGCTCCGCGACGATCCGGAATGAGATGGCAGACCTGGAGGAGATGGGATTTATCCTGCAGCCTCATACATCGGCGGGGCGTATCCCTTCTGACAGAGGATATCGTCTTTATGTAGATCAACTGGTAGCCGAAAAGACACAGGAAGTTGCCAACATGAATACGTTGATGATCGAGAAGACCAACCGTATGGAGAAGGTGCTCAAGCAGGTAGTAAAACTGCTGGCTTCCAATACTAACTATACCAGCATGATCACTGGTCCCGCCTTTCATGGGAATAAGATCAAATTCATCCAACTGTCCCGCGTCAGCGAGAATCAGATGGTAGCGGTAGTTGTAACAGAAGGTAATATCATTAAGAACCATATTATTGAGACACAGCAGGATTTGGATGAACAGCAAATACTGAAATTAAATCTTATGCTGAATACGGTGCTTAATGGTTTGACCATAGATGATATTAATTTGGGTGTCATAGCGAAACTCAAAGAGCAGGCAGGCGTTCACAGTGATATTATCACGGATGTCCTGGATGCGGTAGCAGAAGCCATCCGTACCGATGAGGACGAGATGGAGATCTACACCAGTGGAGCTACTAATATCTTTAAGTATCCCGAACTGAGCGACAGTTCCAAAGCCAGTGAGTTGATTTCGACTCTGGAGGAAAAGGATGCACTCGCCGAATTTGTAAAAAGTACCATGACAAACGGCGGGGAAAATACCGGCATTCAGGTCTATATAGGCAATGAAAGCCCGGTGCAGACCATGCGGGACTGCTCTGTGGTCACTGCAACTTATGAATTAGGTGAAGGTGTGCAGGGAACCATAGGTATCATAGGACCGAAGCGGATGGATTATGAGAAGGTCATGGATAATCTAAAAACGCTGCAGGCCCAGTTAGACAGTATATTTAAGAAAGAATAGGAGGAGCAAAATTGGCTGATGAAAATACAAAGGCACAGGAAACGGTAGAGGAAGCTGTCGATACAGAATCCGCACAGCCGGAAGGCACAGTGGAAGAGACGGCGGAAGCGACTGTGGAGAATGCTGAAACTAAAACAGAGGATTCTGCAGAAGAATCCGAACAGGGAAAAAGAAAAGACAGAAAGAGCCGCAGGAAAGATAAGGAATTAGAGAAAAGGGATGAACAGATTGCAGATCTGACTGACCGTCTTCAGAGATCCATGGCAGAGTTTGATAACTACCGCAAACGCACAGAAAAAGAAAAAGCAAGCATGTACGTGATCGGTGCCAAGGATATTGTTGAGAAGATCCTTCCGGTGGTAGATAATTTTGAGCGTGGTCTGGATGCAGCAGGCGAAGATAAAAAAGGTGATCCGTTCCTGGAAGGGATGGAGAAGATTTACAAACAGCTGTGGACCACATTGGAAGAGCTGGGCGTGAAACCAATCGAAGCCCTGGGCAATGAGTTCGATCCGAACTTCCACAATGCAGTGATGCATGTAGAAGATGAGGAGGCGGGCGAGAACGCCGTGGTAGAAGAATTCCAGAAGGGTTACACCTACAAGGATTTCGTGATTCGCCACAGTATGGTAAAAGTTGCTAATTAAATCTTTTTAAAATAGTAGAAATAGTAGAAATGGTAAAAACAATTAAAATAGCAGGAGGAAATTTATTATGAGCAAGATTATAGGTATTGACTTAGGAACGACAAACAGTTGTGTAGCAGTAATGGAAGGTGGCCAGCCAGTGGTTATCCCTAATGCAGAAGGTGCAAGAACAACACCGTCCGTTGTAGCATTCACAAAAACTGGTGAAAGATTAGTAGGTGAGCCTGCGAAGCGTCAGGCAGTAACAAATGCAGACAAAACTATTTCTTCTATCAAGAGAGAGATGGGTACTGATCATAAAGAAAACATCGATGGAAAATCTTATTCTCCACAGGAAATCTCAGCAATGATTCTTCAGAAACTGAAAACAGATGCAGAGAACTACCTTGGCGAAAAAGTAACAGAGGCAGTTATCACTGTTCCGGCTTACTTCAACGATGCTCAGCGTCAGGCTACCAAAGATGCTGGTAAGATCGCAGGTCTCGATGTAAAACGTATTATCAACGAGCCTACCGCAGCAGCTCTTGCATATGGTCTGGACAATGATAAAGAACAGAAAATCATGGTATTCGACTTAGGTGGCGGTACATTCGACGTTTCTGTTATTGAGATTGGTGACGGCGTTATCGAAGTATTATCTACCGCTGGTAATAACAAACTTGGTGGAGATGACTTTGACCAGAAAGTAACAGATTACATGCTGGCTGAGTTCAAAGCAAAAGAAGGCGTTGACTTATCTAATGATAAGATGGCACTTCAGAGATTAAAAGAAGCAGCTGAAAAAGCAAAGAAAGAACTTTCTTCTGCAACAACAACCAACATCAACCTGCCATTCATCACAGCTACAGCAGAAGGCCCAAAACATTTCGATATGGACCTGACCAAAGCAAAATTTGATGAACTGACACATGAACTGGTTGACAAGACTGCAGAGCCTGTTACCAGAGCATTAAAGGATGCTGGTATCACCGCTTCTGAATTAGGCAAAGTATTACTGGTTGGTGGTTCTACACGTATCCCGGCCGTACAGGATAAAGTAAAAGCAATCACAGGACATGAGCCAAGCAAATCCCTGAACCCAGACGAATGTGTAGCACTTGGTGCTTCTATTCAGGGTGGTAAATTAGCTGGAGACGCAGGTGCAGGCGATATCCTTCTGCTGGACGTTACTCCACTGTCTCTGTCTATCGAGACCATGGGCGGCGTAGCAACTCGTCTGATCGAGAGAAACACGACCATCCCGACCAAGAAGAGTCAGGTATTCTCAACCGCAGCTGACAACCAGACAGCCGTTGATATCAACGTCGTACAGGGCGAGCGCCAGTTTGCAAGAGATAACAAATCCCTCGGCCAGTTCCGTCTGGATGGTATTCCGCCAGCAAGACGTGGTGTACCACAGATCGAAGTTACTTTCGATATCGATGCCAACGGTATTGTAAATGTATCTGCAAAAGATCTTGGAACAGGTAAAGAGCAGCATATCACCATCACAGCAGGCTCTAACATGTCTGATGATGATATCGAAAAAGCAGTAAAAGAAGCAACTGAATTCGAAGCACAGGATAAAAAGAGAAAAGAAGCCATCGATGCAAAGAATGATGCGGATGCTATGGTATTCCAGACTGAGAAGGCTATGGAAGAGGCAGGAGACAAGATCGATGCCAATGACAAGACTACAGTAGAAGCTGATCTTGCTGCATTAAAAGCATTGCTTGAGAAAGTAAATGTAGATAATATGACAGATGCTGAAGTTGCTGATATCAAGGCAGGTCAGGAAAAACTGATGCAGAGCGCACAGAAACTTTTCGCTAAAATGTATGAGCAGACACAGGGTGCAGCAGGCGCAGCAGGTGCAGGTCCGGATATGGGAGCAGCACAGGGCGGCAATGAAGCAGGCTACAACAATGATGATGTAGTAGACGCTGATTATACAGAGGTTGATGAGTAAAAGCTTAGTAAGCAGACATTAAATGAGCGAGGGCGCAATGCCCTCGCACATTTCGTGGTGTCAACATAAAGCGGGTAGGGGGATCTACCCGATTGATAGAAGGGGATAACGATGGCAGACAAGAGAGATTATTACGAAGTCCTGGGGATAGACCGCGGGGCGGATGAAGCGACAATAAAAAAGGCATATCGTGCGCTTGCCAAGAAATACCATCCAGATATGAACCCGGGTGATGAGGAAGCCGAAAAGAAATTCAAAGAAGCATCGGAGGCTTACAGTGTTCTGAGTGATTCCAAGACGAGAGCACAGTATGATCAGTTTGGCCATGCTGCTTTTGAACAGGGCGGAGCCGGTGGTGCCGGTGGCTTTGGCGGATTTGATTTCAATGGGCAGGACATGGGCGATATCTTTGGCGATATATTCGGGGATCTGTTCGGTGGCGGAAGAAGCCGCGGTCGTACGAACCGCGGACCTATGAAGGGCGCGAATCTGCGTACCTCTATTCAGATTACCTTCGAGGAAGCAGTATTTGGATGTGACAAGGAAATTCAGTTAAATCTGAAGGATACCTGTGCAACCTGTGGCGGTAATGGTGCGAAACCGGGAACTTCCGCAGAGACCTGTCCGAAATGTAAGGGTGAGGGCCGTATCTATGTGACCCAGCAGTCTATGTTCGGCATGGTACGAAGTGAGCAGGTTTGTCCGGACTGTCAGGGCAGTGGTAAGATTATTAAAGAAAAATGCCCGGATTGTCATGGGGCAGGCTATGTAGCGAAAAAGACTAAGATCAAGGTATCTGTACCGGCCGGTATCGACAACGGCATGAGTGTACGTATCCGTGACAAGGGCGAGCCGGGAACAAACGGCGGACCAAGAGGAGATCTGCTGGTAGAAGTACGTGTGGCAAGACACCCGCTCTTCCAGAGAAACGAGATGAATATCTATTCATCTGAATACATTACTTATGCACAGGCTGCCCTGGGCGGCACGGTGCGCATAAAGACCGTGGATGGTGCTGTGGATTATGAAGTAAAACCAGGTACCCAGACCGACACGAAAGTCCGTCTCAAAGGCAAGGGCGTTCCGTCTCTGCGGAATAAAGACAAAAGAGGTGACCAGTACGTTACTTTAGTAGTAAAAGTACCGACCAGACTGACCAAAGAGGCAAAGAAACATCTGGAAGCCTTTGATAAGGCATGTGAAAAGAAATAAGAAATTTAGAAAGACATTTAGCAAAGGGTTGCGCAGCAGCCCTTTTTTGCTGTATGATGAGAAGGATATGAAACAGGGAGGAATAAGACAGTGAGTATTCAGGTAGTGGCTTCTCAGATGAGCGTAATGTTTTTCTTTATTCTGGTGGGGTATGGCATGGCGAAGCGGGGGATGCTTCTGCCCATGACCTGCAAGCAGATATCGGGTTTGATTGTAAATGTCTGCTCCCCGGCACTTCTGCTGACCAGTGTATTGGATGAGAATACAGCCGTGAGCGGTAGGGATGTGCTTACTGTTGCAGTTATAGCGGCGATTTTATTCGCTTTGCAGATTCTTATGGGTCTTTGTATGGGCAGGATTCTCCACGCACCGAAGAGCCAGTGGAATGCCTACAATATGATGACGGTTTTTGGCAATCTTGGTTTTATCGGCATTCCGGTGGCTCTGGCGGTACTTGGCAGGGAATGTATGATTTATGCAGCGGTCTTTAATCTGATTTTTAATATTCTGGTTTATACATATGGCATCTTTATCACCACAAAGGATATGGATGGGGCCGACGTAAAATTTCAGCCAAAGAAAATGCTGAATACGGGAAATATTGCGGCGGTTCTGACCATTGTTATATTCTTCGGAAAGATCAGAGTACCAGCCGTGGCAGCTTCGGCTCTGCAATATATGGCAAATGCGGTGACCTTCCTGTCGGTGCTGGTGATCGGAGCATCGGTGGCAAGGGTTCCGCTGAAAAGTATTTTTACTGACATACGGATTTATTTTTTTATCATTCTGCGTATGCTGGCATTTCCCATTCTCACAGCAGTTGTCATGAATATTCTGCTTGATGATCCGATCATGACTGGACTGACGGTGCTTATGGTAGCCATGCCAGCGGCAAATATGCCCCTCATGATGGCAGAACAATATGACCAGCCTACGGACCTGCTGTCCCGGGGTATTGTCTTATCGACATTATGCTCGGTGATAACCATAACGATTACATCAATTTTTGTATAGGAGGAAGAAATTATGCGTTGGAATAAATTTACGATCCAGACCAAAACGGATATGGAGGATATTGTTATATCGAGCCTTGCTGATATAGGTATTCAGGGGGTGGAGATCGAGGACAAGCAGCCTTTGACTCAGCAGGATAAGGAGCAGATGTTCGTGGATATCCTGCCGGATATGCCGGAGGATGACGGCGTTGCCTATCTGAATTTCTATCTGGATGAACAGGAAGACAAGGAAGCAATACTTGAAAAAGTGAAGGCAGAGCTGGAAGATCTGGCGTCCTATCTGGATATCGGTGCCGGTACGATTACCGAATCTCAGACGGAGGACAAGGACTGGATCAATAACTGGAAAGAATTTTTTAAACAGTTTTATGTGGATGATATTCTGATCATTCCTTCCTGGGAAGAGGTCAAGGCAGAAGATCAGGATAAGATGATTATTCACATTGATCCGGGTACGGCTTTCGGAACAGGGAAACATGAGACGACGCAGCTTTGTATCCGCCAGCTGAAAAAGTATGTGACACGGTCGACGGAACTTTTGGATGTGGGAACTGGAAGCGGCATTCTTGGCATCATCGCATTAAAGTTTGGGGCAAAGCATGTGGTGGGAACGGATCTGGATCCATGTGCGGTACCGGCAGTGGCAGAAAATCTTGAGGTGAATCATGTTCCATCGAAGGACTTCGATATGATGATCGGTAATATTATCGATGATAAAGAAGTACAGGATAAAGTAGGGTATGAAAAGTATGATATCGTGGTGGCGAATATTCTGGCGGATGTGCTGGTTCCTTTGACTCCGGTTATCCTGAATCAGATGAAGCCGGGTGCAATCTATATCACATCTGGTATCATCGATATGAAGGAAGAACTTGTGGTGGAGACGGTAAAGAAAGCCGGGCTGGAACTGGTGGAAGTCACCAGGCAGGGCGAGTGGGTTTCGGTGACAGCGCGTAAGCCGAAATAAAAAGCAGATAGCGGGAGAGAATTATATGTATCGATTTTTCGTGGATCCATCCCAGATTGGGGAGAAGGAAATACGCATTACAGGAAGTGACGTGAATCATATCAAGAATGTGCTGCGTATGAAGGAAAAGGAAGAGGTCATTATCAGCGATGGGCAAAAAATGGAGTATACCTGCTATCTGAAGGAGTTAAATCCGGACGAGATCGTGGCTTCGATTATGTTTGCGGATGAGGTGGGACTGGAGTTGCCGTCCAAGGTGTATTTGTTCCAGGGCCTTCCTAAGAGTGACAAGATGGAGCTGATTATCCAGAAGGCGGTGGAACTGGGGGCTTATGAGATTATACCGGTATCCACCAAGCGCACCATCGTCAAGCTGGATGCGAAAAAAGAGGCAGCCAAATTGAAACGCTGGCAGGGCATTTCGGAAAGTGCTGCAAAACAGTCGAAACGTATGGTGATTCCCCAGGTGACGAAGGTCATGTCTTTTAAGGAAGCACTGGAATATGCCAGGGATATGGATGTGAAGCTTATTCCTTATGAACTTGCAAAGGATATGGCAGAGACAAAGGGAATTATAGAGCAGATCAAGCCTGGTCAATCCATTGGCATCTTTATCGGGCCGGAGGGCGGCTTCGAGGAGAGCGAGGTCAGTCAGGCACTGGAGATGGATTTTCATCCCATTACACTGGGCAAGCGCATCCTCAGAACGGAGACTGCGGGATTTACGGTTTTGTCTATTTTGATGTATCAGTTGGAGCAATAATGGAAAAGAGCGATGGACTTTTTTGATTGAAAAGTCGAATCGCTCTTTTGCTGTTTTTAATCGTAAAGTACCTGCACAAGTGTCAATCCACAGGCTGGGGCGGTTGCTCCGGCTTGTTTTCGGTCTTTGGTTTCCAGGAGTTCGATCATGGTGTGTGGGTCGCGTTTGCCCTCGCCCACTTCAATCAAGGTACCTGCCAGGATCCGCACCATGTACTGGAGAAATCCGTTGCCGTGGAAGGTCATGCGGATCTCGTTTTCGTCTTCTTCTATCTGGATGTTGTGGATGGCGCGAACTGTGGATTTTTTAATGTGTCCATTGCCGCAGAAACTTTTGAAGTCATGCTGGCCGTGCAGATATATGGTGGCCATTTTCATGGCTTCTACATCCAGGGGTTCTGGATGAACGTAGACGTATTTGCGGTTGAAGATGTTATGGGCGCGGTCTTTGGCTATGTGGTAGCAGTAGATTTTGCCGATGGCGTTTAGGCGGCTGTGAAAGCGGGGGGATGCCTGGGTCAGGGTGAGGACGCCGATGTCGTCCGGGAGGTAGGTGTTTATGTAGTTTTTGATTTCTTCTGGGGTTTTGTCGGTGTCGATCTGGAAGTGGGCTACCTGGCCTTTGGCGTGGACGCCTGCATCGGTGCGGCCTGCACCTTGGATTTCCACTGGGGTGCCGGTCATTTTGGTTAATATGGCTTCTAGTTTGCCCTGGATGGTGTTCTCGGTGGTGCTTTGGCGCTGCCAGCCGTTGTAGCGGGTGCCGTCGTATTGGATGATCATTTTATAGTTCATGGTTGGACCTTTCTCTTGTGGGGTTCTTGGTTATAGAAAGAGTATAACATATTTGGCGGGCTGTCGGCAGATGCGATCTATATTTTTATTTCCGGCTACTGGCCTAAGTGCTGCTAACGTTTCGTCACTGGATTTGGCGGACACGAACTGATTCGACAAGTTTGCCTGATGCAAACTCGTCTCAGCAGTTCTTAAAAATCGGCTCTGTAAGCCGATTTTTATTCCCCCAAATCCCGCGCCGAAACGCAAGCAGCACTAAGGCCCTCCGCAGGAAATTAAAATATAGATCGCATCTGCCTCCGGCATCGCTGGAAGGGCGAGGGCGGTTGAAGGGAATAGGCTGGCCTGCGGCGGCGCACTTAAAGAATGTGTGGGGCTGGCCTGCGGCGGCGCACTTGCCTTCGGCTTGTAAATATCAGAAAATATGGGGTGGGGTGGCGGGGGGATTTTGGCGGGGCGTCCGGAGACTGCCGGATTTCTGCGGATGGGGGAGGCGGATTTTGGTGGCGAAAACGGATGTACAGCATCCATTTTTGAAGGGCTCTGAGTTCGGGAAATATCGATTTCCCGGACGAATGCCCTGGTACGCCAAAATCCGTCTTCACCATTCGCATTAGAAATCCGAGCGGTCGCAGGCCCGTCCCCGCCAAAAGCCCCCCGCCACCCTGCCCCATATTTTCGTCCCCTTCCCCCATAAATTCGGGGGTTTTCTGAAAAGGGTTCGTGTGTTATAATAGCACGAGATAGTGAGGTATAGGAATGGAAGCATATTTTGATAATTCGGCTACTACGAAGTGTTATGATGAAGTGAAGGATATTGTCATGAAGACTATGATGGAAGACTATGGGAATCCTTCGGCTATGCATCAGAAAGGTGTGGAAGCGGAACAGTATATAAAAGAGGCAACAGAAAGAATAGCCAAGACTTTGAAGGCCAGTGAGAAGGAGATTTATTTTACGTCCGGGGGGACGGAGTCGAATAACTGGGCGCTGATGGGAGCGGCTATGGCGAATCGGAGAGCGGGGAAGCGCATTATTACTACGGTGATTGAGCATCCGGCGGTGAGCGAGCCGGTGCGGTTTCTGGAAGAACAGGGGTTTGATGTGGTACGGCTGTCTGTGGACAGGCAGGGGCTTGTTTCTATGGAAGAGTTGGAGCAGGCTTTGACACCGGAGACGATTGTGGTGTCTACCATGTTTGTGAATAATGAGATCGGGGCTGTGGAACCGGTGGAGGCTATTGGAAAACTGGTGCACGAGAAGTGTCCAAAGGCACTGTATCATGTGGATGCGATCCAGGCTTATGGGAAGTATGAGATCTATCCGAAGAAAATGAATATCGATCTCATGTCTGTGAGCGGTCATAAGATACATGGACCAAAGGGCGTGGGATTCTTATATATCAGTGAGAAGGTTCGTATTAATCCATTGATATTGGGCGGCGGACAGCAAAAGGGGATGCGCTCCGGGACGGATAATGTTCCGGGGATCGCAGGTCTTGGCGCGGCGGCTCAGAAAGTTTATGGGCAGCTGGAAGCGAACCGGGCACATCTTTATGGGCTGAAACGTTACTTTGCGGAGCAGCTCCAGTCGCTGGATGAGGTGATCATCCATGGGATGCCGGTGGACGAGGGTGCACCGCAGATCATCAATGCAGCTTTTCTGGGCATTGGCTCAGAGGTGCTGCTGCATACACTGGAGGACCGGGGGATCTATATTTCTGCGGGCAGTGCATGTTCTACACACAAGCGTTCTAAGAGTCCGACACTGACGGCTATCCATGCACCCAAAGAGACATTGGACTGTTCGGTAAGATTTAGTTTTGCAGAGGATAATACAAAAGAACAGATCGATTATACCATGACGGTTTTGCGCGAGGTACTGCCGGTACTGCGCAGGTATCGTGCACATTAGGAGGAAAATAATGTTCAAAGCATTTTTGATAAAATATGGAGAAATAGGACTGAAGGGAAAGAACCGTCATTTGTTCGAGGATGCCCTGTGCAAGCAGATCCGCCATGCTCTGCGAAAGATCGAGGGAGAATATCTGGTGACGAGAGACCAGGGAAGGATCTATGTACACTGCCAGAGCGAATACGATTACGATGAGACCGTACATGCTATCGGCATGGTATTTGGTATCGTGGGTATCTGCCCGGTATTTATCGTGGAGAATACAGGCTTCGAGGATCTGAAAAAAGATGTTATAGACTATATGAGACAGGTTCACCCAGAGGCCAACCAGACCTTTAAAGTCGCTGCCAGACGGGCAAATAAGGCATATCCTCTGAATTCCATGGAATTAAACTGCGAGCTGGGCGGCGTGATTTTAGACGCATTTCCGGAGATGAAGGTGGACGTACACAAGCCTGAGATCATGTTGAATGTGGAAGTGAGACAGAAAATATATATTTATTCCAAGGTCATCCCAGGTCTTGGCGGTATGCCTGTGGGAACCAATGGGAAGGCTATGCTTCTGCTGTCCGGTGGTATCGACAGCCCGGTGGCAGGATGGATGATCGCAAAGCGCGGCGTGAAGATCGATGCAGTATATTTCCATGCACCGCCTTACACCAGCGAACGTGCAAAGCAAAAGGTCGTTGACCTGGCAAAACAGGTGGCGAAATACAGCGGACCGATCTATCTGCACGTGGTGAATTTTACAGATATTCAACTATATATATACGATAAATGTCCCCATGACGAACTGACCATCATCATGCGCCGTTATATGATGCGTATTGCGGAACATTTCGCGAAAGAAACGGGATGTCTTGGATTGATCACAGGGGAGAGTATTGGACAGGTGGCTTCTCAGACCATGCAGAGTCTGGCAGCGACCGATGATGTGTCTACCCTGCCGGTGTACCGTCCGGTGATCGGATTTGACAAACAGGATATCGTGGACGTATCCCTGAAAATAGATACTTATGAGACCTCAATACTTCCTTACGAAGACTGCTGCACCATATTCGTGGCGAAACATCCGGTGACAAAGCCGAATCTGAATGTGATCCGAAAATCGGAGCGGAATCTGGACGAAAAGATCGATGCGCTTATGGAAGAGGCTATAAAAACAACAGAAGTGCTGGTAGTAAGTTGAACTACCGGCACTTCCGTTTAGTTTTTAAGTATTTGATTGTGAGTGAATTACACAATGTATGGCTTCAGAGCAACTAAGACATCGTCTAATTTCTCTCCGTCAACATGTACATTCAGATCGATTGGTTTAGATAAATCTAAACTGAAGATGCCCATGATAGACTTGGCATCAATAACGTATCTTCCGGATACTAAATCAAAGTCAAAATCGAATTTATTGATTTCGTTAACGAAAGATTTTACTTTGTCGATAGAATTAAGTGAAATCTGTACTGTTTTCATGAAATTAA
>JAQUWF010000078.1 GCA_028692975.1 Lachnospiraceae bacterium | reverse complement strand
ACATAAGTCGGTTCCGACACATTTTCCCATTTACGTAAATGAAATAAGCGAGGTAAAACAATGACAGTGCAAGGGAGCATTATATTTATTATTGCTGTCGTAGCCGCCTGCATGGACCTGGTATCCACGAAGATCGCAAACAAATGGATCTATCTGTCCTGGGTCGTAGGGTTGGGCTATCAGATCGGGTGCCATGGGTACAGAGGCATCCTGCTTTTCCTGGTGGGAGCCGTGATACCACTCCTGGCCCTGGCCATATTATTCCTGTTTCGCATGCTGGGTCCAGGCGATATCAAACTGTTCTCAGCCCTCGGCGGCATTATGACCACGGGAGCCATATGGAAATGCATGGCATTATCGTTTCTCTTTGGGGCGGCCCTTTCTTTGGGATTCCTCATCATCTGCGGCAACATCAAGTCGCGCCTGCGGTACTTCACCGCATACATCTCCAAAACTATTCAGACCGGTCAGATCACCAGTTATTACAGACCGGGTAACCAGCCGGAAAACATACACTTCAGCATCCCCATTCTGATGAGTGCCATGCTGTTTGCAGGAGGATTCTATTGAGACGAAATATCTTCGCGCTATGCGACCTGGAAGTCGCATATGCCTACAATTTTATGGAATATTTGAACCAGAAGAAAAACATACCCTTTGAGGTGCACGCATTTACCAGCGTAGAACAATTGGAAATCTATACCAGGGATCACCCGGTGGAAATCCTGCTCATATCGGACAAAGCCATGTGTGAGCAAGTGAAAGACATGAATATCCAGAAACTTATCATCCTGTCGGAAGGGGTCCACGATCCGCGGCTGGATCAATACCCAAGCGTATACAAATACCAGTCCTCCGATGCGGTGATCCGGGAAGTCATGGCCTGCTATGGGGCAGAGACGACAGAGCGGCCAGCCAGTGTCCTGCTGAAAAAGGAAACAAAGATCGTGGCCGTCTATTCCCCCATCGGCCGCTGCTTGAAGACATCCTTCGCCCTGACCATGGGGCAGCTGCTGGCGAAGGAGCGTGCAACCCTGTATCTGAACCTGGAAGAATACGCAGGTTTCGAGGACCTTTTCCACACTACCTACGAACGCAATCTGTCGGATATTCTCTACTACATCCGTCAGGAAAATACCAATCTGATCCACAAATTAAACAGCATGGTCCAGACTGTGAACAACCTGGATTACCTGCCCCCGGTGCTCTCCCCGGAGGACATCCGCAGCACTACCTATGATGAATGGACGTTGCTTCTGGACACCCTGCGCCACTGCAGCAATTACGAAACGATCATCATCGATATGGGAGATGGTGTGGACGGCTTGTACAATCTTTTGGAACAATGCGATGCGGTCTACATGCCGGTGAAAAACGATGTTATGTCAACTGCAAAAATAAGGCAGTTCGAGAATCTGCTGCGCATGTGGGACTGTGTGCCGGTACTGGAAAAGATCCAGAAATTAAAACTTCCCTACCATGGCATGCTGGGCGGACAGGAACGGTATGTGGAACAGCTTATGTGGAGTGAACTGGGGGATTTTGTGCGGGAGCAGATTAGAAAGGATCATCTATGATGGAAGAACGATATACAACATTGCGCAGCCAGCTCATGGAACGGCTGGACAGCAGCCGGGAGTTCACCGACACGGAGATCCTGGAGACCATCGATGAACTGGTTCTGGCCAGCAGTCACGAGAATTATCTTCCACTGGAACAGAAGCATGAACTGCGGCAGGAACTGTTTTATTCCGTACGGAGACTGGATATTTTGCAGGAACTCATCGAGGACACTACGGTGACGGAGATCATGGTCAACGGCCCGGAACACATTTTTCTGGAGCAGAACGGGCATATCCGGCGATGGGAAAAGCGGTTTGCCAGCCGGGAGAAACTGGAGGATGTGATCCAGCAGATTGTAGGGAAATGTAACCGGGTAGTCAACGAGCGGACACCTATTGTGGATGCCAGACTCTCCAACGGTGACCGTGTAAATGTGGTCATAAGCCCGGTAGCCTTAGATGGCCCTATCCTTACGATCCGCCGGTTTCCTAAGCATCCCATTACCATGGATTCACTGATTCAGAGGGGCAGCATCACCAAAGAGGCGGCAGATTTCCTGAAAATGCTGGTGCAGGCCAGGTATTCCATGATCATCGGGGGTGGAACCTCGGCGGGAAAGACAACATTCTTAAACGCATTGTCCAACTATATTCCGCGCCAGGAGCGCATCATTACCATAGAGGACAATGCGGAACTGCAGATCCAGGGCATTGACAATCTGGTGCGGCTGGAGGCAAAGATGGCCAATATGGAGGGCAACGTGAGCATTTCCATACGGGACCTGATCAAGAGTGCTTTGCGTATGCGCCCTGACAGAATAGTCGTTGGGGAGGTCCGCTCATCGGAATGTATCGATATGTTACAGGCATTAAATACGGGCCACAGCGGTTCTCTAAGCACGGCCCATGCCAACAGTTCTGCGGATATGGTCAGCCGGCTGGAGACTATGGTGCTTATGGGCATGAATCTGCCCCTGGAGGCCATACGCAGGCAGATCGCTTCCGGGGTAGATATCCTGGTGCATCTGGGACAGATGGCGGACCGAAGCAGGAAAGTGCTGGAAATCATGGAAATAGACGGCATGGAAGGTCAGGAAGTGCGGCTGCGGCCACTATTTCTGTGGGAAGAAGAAAAAGGACTCATAAAAAAGCAAACACTGAGGCATACTAAAAAACTAGAAAGGGCAGGAATTTGTGTATGAAATCAAATTATCAGGAATATCATTTTACTATGAGCGAGTGGATTACATATCTTTTACAGGGCATCTTGCTGTGCGTGCTTGTTAATTATCTTTTTTACCAGAATTGGATATGCTTTCTGTTTATGATTCCCCTTCCACTGTTGTGGATGAAATGGAAACGGAATATACGCAGGGAGCAGGTAAAAATGGAACTTAATTATCAATTCAAAGATGCCCTGAATGCTCTGTCAGTATCACTCCGCGCAGGCTATTCAGTTGAGAATGGAATGCGTGAAGTAGAATCCGAGTTGAGGAATATGTTTGGCAAAGATAACAGACTGGTGCGGGAATTTGCCTATATGAACAGCCAGATAAAGGTGAATGTGCCGGCGGAGGAGTTACTGATGGATTTTGCAAACCGATGCGGTGTGGAGGATGTGGCGAATTTCGCTTCCGTCTTCTGCATAGGGAAACGAATGGGCGGAGATATGGCGGGCATCGTCCGCAGCACCGCCCGAACCATCGGTGATAAAATCGATGTGGAGCGGGAAATACATACGGCTATGGCGGCCAAGAAGATGGAACAGATGGTCATGGGCGTTATGCCCTGTGGTATCATCCTTTATCTGAAACTGGCGTCCCCGGGATTTCTCAATATTTTATATGGGAATATCCTTGGCATTGCTGTGATGACGGGCTGCCTGGTCATGTATCTGTTCGCATTCTGGCTGGGTCGGCGCATCGTGAATATCGAGGTGTGATATGTGGATACATCTGATTATTTTATTTCTTTATGTTGTTTTATTTCTCTTATCCAAAGGCCTTTTTTCCAAGGCAGGCCAATTCCTGGCCAGACATTTATCCCCGAAAATTAAATGTGATAAAAAAGTGATTACGGTGTTTCTGATCGCCGCTTTCTGCGGAAATATCCTGGGCGGGATCATGACCTGGACGGAGGCGGGCGGTGAGACACAGACGGTGGACTACCTGCTGCGAAACGGTGCGGGAGAGGATGCCTATACGGAAGAAGTCCAGCTGCACAAAGGCGGGCAGGAAGAGACGGTGACCGTGCAGGTGGAGCCGCAGACCTATACGAAACAAGAGGTACAGATACTTCTTCAGGACGCGTTGGACAAACTGAGCCAGTTGATTCTGGGAGATAATGAAACCATGGAGCATATAGACCATAATCTGAATCTCATAGAGACTGTGCCAGATACGAATATTGCGGTTTCCTGGACGTCGGATCATCCGGAGTATGTGGATTGGGAGGGAATGTTGAGTGCACAGATTCCCAGGGAGGGAGCGGCAGTGTGCCTGACAGCAGAATTATCCTGCCAAGGGGAGACACGCATTTACAAGCAGTATCTGAATGCATTCCCTTCTATGGAAACAGATGCTGATACATTGCAGGCGCAGGTGGATCAGGCTGTGACAGAACAAAACGACAGAGCGGAAGAAAAATTGCTCCTGCCGGAAGAAATCCTGGATCAGACCGTGCAGTGGACCAGGGAAGTGACCCATACGGGCTGGATACTGCTGGGCATAGGTATCCTGGCGGGCGTTTTCTACGGTGTGAGCCAGAACAATCAGGAGAAAACCACCTTACAGGAGCGGCAGAAACAGATGAATCTGGATTATCCCCAGATCGTCAACAAATTGATACTGCTCATGAATGCGGGCATGAGTATGCGCAAGGCATTTTCCAAGATCGCTCTGGATTATCAGCTGGCCCTGCAGCGGGGGAAGAAGCGGCGCTGCGCCTACGATGAAGTGCTGGTGGCCTACCGTGAGATGGAGAGCGGCGTGCTGGAGACGGATGCTTATCAGCGCTTCGGTGACCGATGCGACAACATTCATTACAAGACCTTTACCACGCTGCTGATACAGAATCTGCGCAAGGGAAGTCGGGAACTGGTACATATGCTGGAGCGGGAGGGCATGGAAGCCTTCGAGGAGCGCAAGGCCAGGGCCAGAGTCCTGGGTGAGGAGGCAGGAACGAAACTGCTTCTGCCCATGGTGCTCATGTTCGTATTAGTTCTGGTCATCCTGATGATACCGGCTTATATGAGTTTTTAATAGAAGAATGTCCATGGAAAGGAGGTGAGGGACATGGGACAGGTAAGGGCTTTTTTTACCGAGGAAGATGCCATCGGTGTGGTTGAGATCATTTTAATCCTCGTGGTTTTGATCGGTCTGGTCATTATTTTCAAGAAACAATTGATTACACTGGTAAACACCATTCTGTCAAAGGTCGTTCGGCAGAGCGATACTATCTAGCGGCAGCATTGCCGCAAAGCAATCCAAACGCAACACGAAGGAGGAACGTATACCTTGAAATACAAAGGAAGTATGACTGTATTCTTAAGCCTTATTCTGACGATCATTCTGGCACTGGTGTCGGCAAGTATCCTGTCTGTGAAAGTGGCAGCAGGCCGCGCCCAGATCGCCAATGGAATGAATCAGGCCATGTACTCGCTTTTTGCCCGGTTCGACCGGGATCTGGAGGAACGGTATCATCTGTTCTTTTTTGACGGCGGGTACAGAGGTCAAACACTGCAGCCTGGGAAGATGCTGGACATGGTAGAGGAGGATATGTCCTACATCCTTGCACCGAATAAAGAGAGTCTGCTGGGCGGAAGCAATCTGCTGCAGCTGGAGCAGGCCGGTGCGGGGATCACGGGCTATACGCTGGCTACCAGTCTGGACAACAGTGTATGGAAGAAGCAGGCAGTAGAGTACATGAAGAAAGCCATAGGCATTCAGGGTATACAGGGCCTTCTGGAACGGACACTGAAAAATCAGATTATCACAAAAGAACAGGAGGAGGCTTCCGGAGCCGTAAAAAGCGGGGAGGCCATAGACCAATATGAAGGATTACAGGAAGCTGCAAAGGAGGCGGAGACGGCACCGTCCACAGAAGAAACCGTTGATCAGGAAGTAACAGATGTGCCCAAGGACTTTGTTAATCCTCTGGATACCATACAGACGTTAAAAAAGACCAGTATCCTGCAGCTGGTGGTCAAGGACAAGAGTCAGATATCCGGGAAAAAGACGGATACCAGCCAGTTCATGAGCCAGCGCAGTGTGGAGCCAGGCATGGGGTATATGGAAGAAGACGCAGAGATCAATTCGACGCTGAACGATATGTTATTTCAGGAATACCTGTTGGAATTCTGCGGGAATTATCTGGAGCCTACCAGGGAAGCGGGGCTTGCTTACCAGGCGGAGTACATTCTTCAAGGGAAAGATAATGATATGGGAAATCTGGAAGGCGTGGTAAACAAACTCCTATTGATGCGGGAGGCGGCGAACACCGTTTTCCTGTATACAGATCCAGCCAGAAAAGGCGAGGCAGCCAGTATAGCCGCGACGATCAGCACGCTGCTGCTTATGCCGGAGGCGGCGCCTGTGCTGGAGGGTATCCTTATCCTGGCCTGGGCTTACGCGGAAAGTCTTCTGGATGTGCGTGGACTGCTGGCCGGGAAGAAGGTGCCTCTGGTAAAGAGTACAGCATCCTGGCAGTTATCTCTGAGGAATATACCCACCATGCTTACGGATATGGACGCTCTGTGCAAAGACAACAGCTCCGGCATGACTTACAAAGATTATCTGCGGGTCCTTCTGCTGCTGAAATCAGACGCACATAAAGTATCGACATGTATGGATATGATAGAAAATACGGTGCAGCATATAGTGGGCCGGGAACAGTTTCGCTGGGATGTGTGTGTGGAATCCATGGAAGTGGAGATGCAGGTACGCTCGGAAGACAGGAAAACATTTACCGTGACGAAACGCTATGGATATAACCAATGAGAAGGGAGGTATACACGGATGTTTCTGTACAGAAGACATAACAAAAAAATAAAAAATAAAAAAGAAAGATACTCTCGTCAGGCAACAAATTCCCCTCGAACATATCCATTATCACCCCCGATGGATAATGGAAACAACAACAGTGCAGGAGCATCTGTGCATGCCTCCCTGCGGGGAAGCCTCACGGTGGAGAGCGCTTTTGTCCTGCCACTGTTCCTGCTGGGCATGGTCATGCTCCTGGGTATCATGGACGCGGTGCGGGTACAGCTGGAGAAAAACATGGAACTGGGGGAGAAAGCACAGCAGCTCAGTATGTATGCTTATGCAGCCACCTCTGTGTATGAGGCGGATATGGTGGATCTGTGCCGGACCTATACCTATCGTCTTCCGGTGACATTGTTTCCAGTTCCCGGGCTGCGGCTTGCCCTGCGCGGGAGGGTGCATGCCTGGACCGGATATGGGGGAGAGGAGGATGCGGGCGGTACGGATACTGCAGGCGAAATGGTTTACATAACAGAGAATGAAGGAGTATATCATACCGCTGCTTCCTGCAGCCATCTGGATCTATCCATATCCAAAACAGATGCAGGCCAACTGGGTGGTCTGCGCAATGAGTATGGGGAGAAGTATCATTCCTGTGAACATTGTCACAGCGGCAGTATAAGTGGTGCCATCTATATTACGGACAAGGGGAATCGCTACCATGCTTCACTGTCCTGCAGCGGTCTGAAACGAACGGTAAAACTGGTGAAAAAAGACAGTGTGGCAGGGCTGCATTTATGCACCCGCTGTCAGGGAGGGAATTCATGAATATGACAGATGGGATCGTGCTCAGTTTTCTGGCCTGCAATGGGGTGTTGGATCTGTGGAAAAGAAAGGTCAGTTATGTGCTTTTGCTTGTATATGGTGCGGGAGCGGTGATCTATGGCATATGGGAGCAAGACACATCTCTGTGGCAGGCAGCTATCGGCTTGCTGCCGGGGCTTCTTATGCTGCTACTTGGCAGGGCCAGCCGGGAGGCTGTGGGATATGGGGACGGACTGGTGGTACTCGTACTGGGCTTGTATACAGGAATCTGGGCAGGCATGGAGGTATTGTTCTTATCCTTTTTCTTTTCGGCACTGTGGGCCATCGCTCTTTTGATTTTCCGAAAAGGCAGGCGGGATACTACCTTTCCTTTTGTCCCGTTTTTGCTGCTTGGCTATATAGGGAGGATGGTGCTGCATTTATGAGAAAAGGAAGTTTTACGGTGGAGGCGGCTTTTTTGATGCCGCTGGTATGCACAGTACTGGTGTTGATCCTGTACCTGTGCGCCCATGTGCACAATCGTGCCTATCTGCTGGCCAGAGCCTGGGAGGAAGTGATCATGGAAACGCAGTTGGAGGAACCGATGCTTTTCGGTGCAGGAAGCATAAGGCGTAACCAGTCATTTGAGGATAAAGAAAATACCGTCACCTACGCGGCAGATACAAAGGCAGCCTGGGGCGGCTGGAGCTGGCCGCTGTCTGTGAGCGCCACAAGCAAAAAAATAAAGCCCGTTGACTTTATAAGAAACTGTCAGATAGGAAAACTGGCACTGGAGGGAATCAAAGGAGCAGGAACATGAACGTAACTTACAAAAGAGACATCAATCATAATTACATGGTCTGGTACGGCGGCCAGGAGGTAGACACGGACGCTTACGCGATCCGTATGCTTCTGCAGAATCATATAGAGGGGCTGCTTCCGTGTTCCATCCAATACATGGATAATCAGACCTGCTTTTATTATGAGATCACATCCCGGCAGCCCCTGAATCTTCTTTGCGAAAAGAGGAAACTGGAGGAAGATGACCTGAAGGAAATCATGAAAGGTCTGGTGCATATCCTTAACGAAGTAAAAAGTTTTCTGTTGGATGTGAATGATCTTTGTCTGGACCCTTCCTATGTATTCTGGGACTGGAATGCCCGTCAGATCACCCTGTGCTATGTGCCGGGCAGCGGATGGGATATGGGCAGCAGCCTGTGCCAGTTCACCCAGTATCTGCTGGAATGTATCAATCAGGATTCCGGCGGGGCGGTGGTGCTGGGGTATAATCTATATCGGGGAGCGGCTGCGCGGGAACTGACCGGAGAACAGATCTATCGTCTTCTATATGGAAAAGAAACGTCGGAGGCAGAGCGGATACAGGTTTCCGAAAGACAATATGACAAGGAAGATGTAAGACAGGCCGCAGAAAAAACGCCGGAGGAACAGCGGCGGCATGAGGAAGATCTGGATGCCTTTTTCGCAGCGGATGAAGAATTGTTCGGAAAACAGAAGCATTCCCCTTATATGGTGACGGCGATCACAGTAGGTATTGGACTGGCAATCTGTGTGGCGCTGTGCATTTTGCTGCAGGTGGATATATCGACGGACATCTATCTGATAATCGGCACTGTACTGCTTCTGGTGTGCGCGGTGTGCGTGGTTATCTATCGGTGCTGGAAACGGAAAACATCGAAAGAGGTCGTACCGGAAAAATCCATCTATGATTATAAGATGCCGGATATACCATTAAACGAAGAATCTGACTATGAGGTATACGAGAAACCATCCGCATCGGCCAGGGAAGAGACCACGCTGCTGACCCTGTCAGAAGATGTGCAGAGTGCAAAACTTATATCCATGAATCCGGAGGAGGCCCATACCATATGCCTGAACCGGCCGGCTACCATTATCGGGAAGCAAAAACAGTCAGTGGATGTGGTACTGGACAGAAAGACCGTCAGCCGTATCCACGCCCGCATCAAAAGAACGGACAACGAATATTATCTGGAAGATCTGAATTCCAAAAACGGGACCTTTCTGGACCAGGTCATGCTGGAGCCGGGCAGACAGTACCAGCTGCACGACGGTGTGGAAGTACAGTTCGCGGATCTGTTTTTCACCTTTTGCCGGTAGGAGGGTATCATTTCAAAATAGTTTGTGGTAGAATATAGAAATTCTTTAACCAGATGAAAAGGAGTTTCTATGAGTATGGAGCCGCAGCAGGATTATAATTATAATGGGTATAACCAGAGACCTTACAGACAGAATCCGTTCACGCGGATGAACATCTCTGTTACCATGGGGCTGGTGGTAGTGAATATTCTGGTATTTCTGATCATTGAACTGACGGGTTCCACGGAGGACTCGGCGGTCATGGTCCGCTGGGGCGCCATGTTTACCCCATATATACAGGAGAATGGGCAATACTGGCGGCTGTTTACGGCACTTTTCCTGCATTTTGGTATCCGGCATCTGCTGAACAATATGCTGCTGCTCTATGTGCTGGGGATCACGCTGGAAGAGACGGTGGGGAAAATCCGGTATGTGCTGATCTATCTGATTGCTGGCCTGGGTGCCAATGTGGTATCCTACGCGCTGAATGTGAAGCAGAATACAGCGGTGGTATCAGCGGGGGCTTCCGGAGCCGTATTTGCTATATTGGGGGCATTGATCTGGGTGCTTATCGCCAACCGGGGGCGGCTGAAGGATTATACTTTGAAGAATCTGATTTTTATGGCGGCGTTGTCGTTATACTTCGGATTCACCTCCAGCGGTGTGGATAATGCAGCCCATGTGGCAGGACTTCTTTTGGGCTTCCTGCTGTCCTTCCTGCTGTATCGCAGGCGGTCATATTAGAATAAATATCATAGAAGAATATACAAAACGTGTCATCCGAAGATGGCACGTTTGTAGTTACTGTTTGTACGTTGTAAGTATTGTCATTTTTTCGTCCGTATACTATAATATAACTACGCAGCAAACGAGGGCTTAACTGTCGTTTGCACATCTGCTTATCTGGATTCAGATAGGAAGTGTTATAGTAAAGACTGTTCCGCTCGTAAGGTTTGATTCAACAAGGATAGAACCATTATGGGCGGTTATTACATTTTTCACGATAGCCAGACCAAGTCCGGTACCGTCCCTTTTGTGGGTGACAAAAGGTGTAAAGAGAGTATCCATGTATTCTTCCGGAATACCCGGTCCATCGTCTTTGACACGGATGAAAACATCATTTCCGTCACAGGAGATCAGGACTTCTACTGTGCCGTTTTCCTGAATTGCTTCACAACTGTTGCGCAGAAGGTTCAAAACAGCCTCTTTCATTTTAGTCACATCGATAGGCAGTGGTGGGAGTGCGGTTTCTTTCTTTAGGGCAATGGTGATATGGCGTGAGTTAAGGCTTACGTTCAGATCGCTGATAATCGATTCAAGAAAATGATGAATATTGACTTCTTCCGTATGTAGTTTTCTGGAATTGTTATAATTGGAAATCTCGTTCAAAAGCGACTTCAGGAAATCCATGTTATCCACAACCTTGTCCCAATATTCGAAATTGGCGATTTCAGGATGCTGGGAGACTATCAACTGCAGGAAACTGTTAATGAGTGTTACCGGATTGCGAATCTCATGAGACACTTTTGATAATTCAAACTGATGCTGCTCTTCCAACTGAGTGATTTTAGCGACATATTCATTTTGGTCCATAGTATCACCTCAAAGGTAGTGTAGCACCGGGTTTTGAAAATAGCAACATAAAATGTTCAACATAATTCGACACAAATCGAGGAGGGAAAAACTATGCAAGACTGTATTTTTTGCAAAATAGCCAACGGAGAAATACCGGCGGCGACGATTTATGAGGATGAGGATTTTCGGGTGATTCTGGATCTGGGTCCGGCGTCTAAAGGCCATGCCTTGATTCTGCCAAAGGCGCATTATGCAGATGTGTATGAGATCCCGGAGGAATTAGCCGGAAAAGCCTTTGCACTGGCAGCGCGCATGGCGAAGAAAATGACTGCTGCTCTGAGATGTGATGGATTTAATATTTTGCAGAATAACAAAGAGATAGCCGGACAGACCGTGTTTCATTTCCACGTGCATCTGATTCCACGCTATGAGGGAGACGGGGTGAATCTGACTTGGGCACAGGGAACGCTGACTGAGGAAGATAAGAAAACCCTTTTGGAAAAACTCGGAAAATAAATGAACGAAGACAAACTAAAGAAAATATTTGACCAGTATTATTTGCTCGTGACCGATATTGCTTACAGTGTGCTGCACGATTATCATGCGGCACAGGATGTCTGTCAGGAAGTCTTTTTGAAGTTCTGCGAGAAGATGGGTACTATGGAGGAACCACGGATCAAGCCGTGGCTGATACTGGCTGCCAAAAATAAGGCGATTGATTACAAGAGAGCCGCCTATCGGAAACACGAGATGCAGTCATCGGAGACTTTAGAGACCTGCTATTATAAGGTGGAATCTTTGGAAAAGCATATGCGTGATCTGGAATACAGGAATCTGCGGAATGAATTATTCGGTCATCTGAAAGAAGAAAAGCCGGAATTTTTGAACATGATCATTGCATCCTGCGTAGATGGAAAATCGGGCGAACAAATAGCCCGGGAACTTGGTATCAGCGAAGAAAACGTAAGAACCAAGTTACACCGGGCAAGACTTTGGATACGCAGCCATTATGGCAGCAAATATGAAGAATTAAAATGGTAATTATCGATTTAAGCGGTATTTCTCCATCAGATCGGTAATGTGGCCGATGGAATCAATATGTTCACTGGTATTCATGGCGTCAATATAGCTCTGACGGTTGCCATACAGGCCGCGGATAGCGATAAGGAGCGACTTGTCTGTAAGTTCTTCCTCTTCCAGCACACGGCTGTAGCCCTGCTTCTGAAAGGACTTGGCATTAAGTATCTGGTCACCGCGGCTGGCTTTGGCAGAAAGTGGGATCAACAGATTCGGTTTCTTCAGGGAACTGATCTCACAGATGGCGTTGGCACCGGCTCTGGAAACCACCAGATCAGCCAGGGCAAACAGGTCGGCCAGTTCCTTACGGATATATTCGTACTGACGGTAACCCTCCACGTGGTTTAGGGATTCGTCCAGTTTACCTTTGCCGCAGAGATGGATTACCTGGAATTCTTTCAGAAGGTCAGGCAGGATCGCACGGATCGCATCGTTGACTACCGCAGAACCAAGGCTGCCGCCGATGATGAGAATGACTGGCTTTTCTTTGTTGAAACCAGTAAAGGCACGGGCTGCTTCTTTGCTTCCCTCCATTAATTCCTGACGGATAGGAGTGCCGGTGAGCACGGCTTTGTCTTTCGGCAGCAATGCTACGGTCTCCGGGAAATTACAGCATACCTTTGTGGCAGAGGGAATAGACAGTTTGTTTGCCAGCCCCGGTGTCATATCGGATTCGTGAATAATAGCCGGAACACCGCATTTTTTGGCTGCGATGACCACAGGTACGGATACGAAGCCGCCTTTGGAAAAAATAATATCTGGTTTTAATTCTTTTAACAGTTTTTTCGCTTCGCCGAAGCCTTTTAATACTTTGAACGGATCGGTGAAATTCTTTACATCAAAATACCGGCGCAGTTTGCCAGAAGCAATGCCGTAATATGGCACACCCTGTTCTTCGATAAGTTTTTTCTCCATACCGTCGTAAGAACCAATATAGGAAATCTCATATCCCAACTCCCGCAGTCTGGGCAGCATGGCGATATTCGGGGTAACATGACCGGCAGTACCACCGCCTGTGAGTACAATACGTTTCATAAATGCCTCCTGTTGTGTTTTCTATAATAACTGTGTAGGACTGCAAAATCCAGACCCGTTCGCTTTGCGAACTATCCGCTGCAAGCAGTTCCTGAATAGTTATAATAATAATATGAATCACTTGTTGCAAAAAGTCAAGAATGAACCAGAAAGCAAAGAGAATCCATGAGAGATAATTTAGAAAAGAAATTACAGGAAAATACAGATTATATTATCCAAAAGGAACTGGAGGAAGCAGCCCGGAAGGTCGAAGAAGAAATGGGAACTCCTGCGGAGACTCCTTTGCGTGCGCAAAGCAATGGTGACGAGGAATTTCAAAAACTGATGCATGCGGTGAAGACAAGAGAACAGGCAGAGAATACCGGGGCAGACGAGAAGAAAGCCGGGAATGGCAAGAAACGCGCAAGGCGGATTTTAAAGTATGCCGCGATTTTCGTGCTATGCGCAGCCGGAGTTTTTGGAGTCAGTATGACTAGCGAGGCGAATCGGTTGTGGCTGGTTAGTAGCGTGAATAAGATATTTAGTGATAGTGCAGAGGTTGTGGTGAATAATGATGAGAAGCGTGTGAAAACAGTAACAAATGAAAGAGAGGCAGCAGAAGTAATAAAGGAAAAGACAGGGATTGAAGTGCCGGATTTTCTCTATAAACCACAAAAAATGGATTTTGATAAATATGAATATGATGAGGATAGTAAGGTTGGCATTATGTACTATGTAAAGGGAGAACAGATTATTACTCTTTATATGGGAGATGCAGATTCAGATACCGCGGAATCAAGTAGTTATGATGGTGAACTTACAGATGAGACTGTAATACCATCTACATATGCGGATTGCATTATGTGGAAAACACGTTCTGAAGGGGATACGAGTCCTTTTTATGTGGGACAGTGGTCTTATCGTAATTGTTTATATCGCATATGGGGGAAACTTACAAGAGAAGAAATGAGCGAATTGTTGGGAGGAATCATGTTTTAAAAATATGCGCAATATAGATTTAAAAGTCTATAGTTGGTTTTGAGTTTTTCGATTTATTTTTCGAATTAATTTCAATGAATTTGCAATAAAAAGTGTCACATTTAATTAGAAAATCCGTATGGTTAATGTAATAATTATTACAATACAATGAGAGGAGGAAATAAAGTGAATAGAAAGAAAAAGAAACGATTCCTTTCGTTACTGCTGGCTATGACTGTATTGGGAACAATGATGTATTCAGCTGTTCCGGTAAGTGCGCAAGGTAAGGCTGATGTGGGCAAAATCGTTAATGGATCAGAATTGATTCTAAGCGACGAGGCAGAGGATTCAAGCCAGAGTTTGTCAAGAGGAGTCTATTTGGCCAGTGGTACGGTAAAACTTAGTAATGATGGTAATTCATCTGTTTTGATGTTTGGAATGACATCATGTAATAAGGTGAGCGAAAAAGTGTATTTAAATGTTTACTTGGAACAGCTTGATGATGAAACTCAAAGTTGGTATACATATAAATACTGGAATTTCAACACGGTCAATGATTATTCCTTGACAAAAACATTACGATATACTGTACCAAGTGGCCATTGGTATCGTATGCGTGGGGCGCATGTGGCAATAACAGGAAGTATTGTTGAAAGCACAACAACAACAACAGACGGCATCTGGATCTAGTAATCAAACACCAAGATAATTCAAAAGCAACACCAAAACACTCTCGTCTTTTGCCGCAGGAAGCGAAAGACGGAACCAACTGAGTAACAAACAATATCAAACTACTATAGCTCATTAGCGACAAAATAACAAAATCAAACGCAAAAACCAAGCGGAACATATTCTCAAAGTACGAAACAAAGGCAATACAATGCAACAACCGCGGTATATGTAACAAACCCTCTGCAGGGGGTTATGCGCATAAAAGTACAACTGAATATAGAAGAACACCTACAACTGAATAAAGAAAAAAGAAACTAAAAATCTAACAAAAGAAAAATCATTGATTTGTTTTCCCTGAACAAGATATACATATCAAAGAATTTTCTAAAACAAACCCCCGTCTGTATAAAACAGGCGGGGTTTTTGCATGGAAAATACAAAAAAATGTCCCATAAAGGAGGAAATAGGGTATAATAAAAGTAACAGAATAATCATGAATTTCACGAAAAAACGGGAGGTCAACAATGCAGATTACTTTTATTGGTGCGACACATGAAGTTACGGGCAGTTGTCACTATGTTGAGGCTGCGGGGAAAAAGTTTTTGGTGGACTGTGGCATGGAACAGGGACCCAATATTTACGAGAATCAGGAAATACCGGGGATGCTTTCTGATGTGGATTTTGTTTTGCTGACTCATGCTCACATCGACCACTCCGGCAATCTTCCCTTGATCTACAGCAGAGGATTCCGGGGGAAGATCTACGCGACGGCAGCGACCTGCGATCTTTGCGATATTATGCTGCGTGACAGTGCTCATATCCAGGAATTTGAATCTGAGTGGCGGAACCGGAAGGCAAAACGGCAGAAAAAAGAGGCTTTCCATCCTGCTTATACCATGGCAGATGCGCTGGGCGTCCTGACGAATTTCGTGGAGTGTGAATACAACAAAGAGATTACGCTCTGTGAGGGGATCAAGATACGCTTTACCGATGTTGGCCATCTGCTGGGATCGGCCAGCATCGAAGTGTGGGCGACAGAGGCGGGCAAGACAGAAAAGATCGTCTTCTCCGGAGATATCGGTAATATCCATCAGCCTTTGATCAATGACCCCAAACCAACAGACGAAGCAGACTATGTGCTGATCGAATCTACCTATGGGGATCGTACCCACGGCACTCGTGTAGACTACGTGACGGAACTGGCCAAAGTCATCCAGCGGACCTTCGATCGGGGCGGTAATCTGGTGGTGCCTTCCTTTGCGGTTGGTCGTACACAGGAAATGCTGTATTTTATCCGCCAGATCAAGGAACGTGGGCTAGTGACCGGGCATCCGGGATTCCAGGTCTATGTGGACAGTCCGCTGGCCGTGGAGGCTACCAGCATATTCAATAAACACACCAGTGACTGCTTCGATCAGGAGGCCATGGAACTGGTCAATAAAGGCATTAACCCTATCGCATTTCCGGGGCTGAAACTTTCTATCACAAGTGACGAATCGAAACAGATTAATTTTGAGGAACGTCCCAAGGTTATCCTCTCCGCCAGCGGTATGTGTGATGCGGGCCGTATCAAGCATCATTTAAAGCATAATCTGTGGAGGGAGAATTCCACCATTCTTTTCGTGGGCTACCAGGCGGTAGGCACATTGGGCAGAGCCCTTCTGGAGGGTGCAACCCAGGTCAAACTGTTCGGTGAAGAAATAGCTGTGGCGGCGGAGATATGTAAGCTTCCTGGCGTCAGCGGACACGCAGACCAGACGGAATTGCTGCGCTGGGTGGGCGCTTTCAAGAATAAGCCGAAAAAAGTATTTGTGGTGCATGGGGAGGACGCGGTGTGTGATTCCTTCGCAAAACTGATCGCCGAGACACACGGCTATGATACCATGGCTCCATTTAGCGGTACCGTGTATGACCTGACGAATAATGTCTGCGTCAAGGAGACCAAGGGCATTCCGTTCGTGAAACTGGACGAAAAGGGACAGCCAATCCCGAGAAAACGTACTTCATCTGTTTTCGACCGCCTCTTAAACGCAGGTCACCGTCTCATGAACGTGATCAACCGCAACAAAGACAGTGCCAACAAAGACCTGGCCCAGTTTGCCGACCAGATCACCTCCCTCTGCGACAAGTGGGATAAATAAGAATAGAAAAACAGCAAAAAACAGGTGTCCGCAGGAAATGATATGATACCTCCTAAGTAGACAAGGTAAATAACCAAAATCTACTTAGGAGGTATTTTTATGCCCAGGAAATCCAAATATTCTATAGAACAGCGCGTACAAGCATGTGAAGATTATCTCAAT
>JAQUWF010000077.1 GCA_028692975.1 Lachnospiraceae bacterium | reverse complement strand
GCTTTGTTTTCGCGGTTTTTCATGGGTGAACATTTGTTTGATACCTTTTTTGATACCCTCACGATGTATCAAGTCTGGAAACCCGCATAAACACTGGGGTTTTTAACAGTCCGTAGGGGAATCGAACCCCTGTTTCCGCCGTGAGAGGGCGGCGTCTTAACCGCTTGACCAACGGACCATGTTTTTGTTTCTCAAAACCGTACTTGCATATTCTATAATACTTTTTAGAATAATGCAAGCACTTTTTTGAGTTTTTTTAATTTTTTTGTTTTTTCATGAAATTATTTTGTAGAATCAACTCTTTCCGGTAGCCGCTTCGAAGGCCGGACGTTCCGGATCCCATACAGAAGCTGCATCAATCATTCCATTGAGCACGGTGGTCTGTCCGTTCTTGGCTTTGTTCAGCATAAAACCATCCAGATCGATACGACCCTGTCTCACATAATTATCCCGGATCTGGATCCAGTATGGCTGTGAACCGTCTACGTTGCAGAAGTAGTTGTATCCTGCACTCTTATAATATGCATAAGCCTCATTTTCTGCACTGTAATCATGCCAATCACCAATATCATTGCCATGTGCAAAGATAATCGTATCCACAGGTCCTACAATATTCTCAACGGTATTGACCCACTTGTCATTATCTGTTTTCAGAGTTTCTGCGCTCTTATCGGTTACACTGATGTGTCCCCATGTATGGCTGGCAAACTCCCAGCCTTCCTCTTTGATAGCATTCGCAACCTTTGTTGCCTCCGCTACATCCGTATCCCAGTTGAATTCCGGATGTTTATCCAGCCATGCCTGCTGATCGGCGGTAAGCTTCTCTCCTGTCTTATAAGCCACGTCCGTACGGTAACCCAGCACGCCGTTGTAACCGGTCATGGCAAGTATGCCGCGCGCCCCTTTATAGGAACCATCTGGATGCTCTTTGAGGAATGTATTCAGACGCGGTACAGAATCATAATCGCCCACTGTTGTGTTGCCGTTGGCATCCGTATATTCACATTTCACATCACCATTCTCATCGATCACTGCCTTGTTCGGATATCCGCCCGCCTCGTATGCATGGTAATAACTCATATCATCCAAGGATAATACGATAGGCTTCTTTCCAGGCGGCAGCATGAGACTTTTATTCGGTGTGAAATGTACGGTGCCATCTGCATCTTTGGTCTCCACCACCAGGTCACGCAGGCGCACATATACATATCCATTGTCATAAAGCTGCTGTGTAATCTTATCAAATTCGCTCACCGTTGCCATCCAGGTCTGATGTCCATCTACAAATGACTGCCCCAGTTTGGCTACGTCAAAGGTTCTGGATGGTTCGTTTACCAGCGAATGATAGAAAATATGCGGAGTCTTTTCCACATCCGCAGCCACACAGGTGGATTTGGTCGCCGTGTAGTTGGAAATAGCCGTAGCTACATCCGAATCGTTGGCATAATCCGGCACCGTCTGTAAAAGTGCGATGGCACCATCATAATCATAACCAGCCGCCAGCACATCTGCCTGTGCCATGATGGAGGCTTTGTCCCCTGTGGGCTCTGGTGTGTCCGCAGGTGTCTCTGTGGCCTCAGCGGTCTCTTCACCGGTACCGGTGCCCGTATTGCCGGCCGTATTCGTCGTCTGCTCTGTAGGGGTGTCCTGTTTCTCGACCTTGTTCCCCTTCAGATTGCGCACCACCAGTATGATGCAGGTCACAAGAACCACCAGCAAAAGTGCCAGTGTAGCACCCCTCATAATCAATGCGCGCTGTTTTCTTTTCCGTTTTCTTGCTTTTCTTTGTTCCGACATGCGTCTTTTTTGTTCTAACTGTTCATTATAATCGCTCATTTTATCACACTCCCTTGCTAAGACCATTCTATAAGATGTATATGGAAAAAGCAACCCAAAATGTCAGAAAAAAATTGAGTAAATACTCAGTTTGTTTAATTATAGCTGAAAAGCCTCCATATCATAAGGCACATACAGATTGCCATGATAATAGGTACGGCCCTCCCGGCTATACAATTCCTTCCGGTCCTTCAGATGGGTTTCTTCCGTATGATACAGTATCAGATTAGGCACCTGCAACTGCTCCGCCACCTGGCAGGCCTCCCTTACCGTGCTGTGATGCTTCTCATAAGGCTTGAACCGGTCCGCCTCCCCATACAGGCAAAACGCCTCATGCATAAGCCAGTCACTGTCCTTCACGTATTCATAATCCGCCTCATTATAAGGCTCGTCCCCCACACAGGTGAATTTCGTCTGGTTCGGCAGCATCATGGTAAAGCCATACTGCTTCGCCTTGGTAGAATGAATATCAAAAAAGGTCACCGGACACCCCAGTATTTCCTTTGTATCCCCAGACTCCAGCGGCACAAAAACAATGTCTTTGTGCAGATGTTTGGTCACCTTTTTCTGAATGGTCAGCCCCGCTATAGTCTCCACCGTCTTTACAAGGTCACTGTGGCAGTAAATGCGCAGCGTCCCCTGATATTTCCCCTGATTCATTTTCGTCCCCACAAGACGGATCAGCCAGATAATGCCCAGCAGATGATCGATATGCTCATGGGTCAGGAAGATATCATGTATGTCCTCCACTGGTATGGCGGCATCCTTTAATACCTTCATGATACGGTTGCCTCCTCCTGTGTCCACCAGAAAATGCATATGTTCCTCTGACAGGGCAAAACAGGTATTAAAGCACTCCGTCACCATGGCATTTCCTGTTCCTAATATGGTAAGTTTCATTTTTTCTCCACTTCTGAATCATTTACAGATTATCTATTATTTTCTATAGGTAAGTTTCTCCTGGATCTCCTGCAGCTTCTCTTTTGCCACACGCAGCTGTTCTCTGGATCTGGCAAGTCTTGCCTCTCTCTCCTCTGCATTTCCGGCAACTGCATGTTCCACTGTCCGTATCACGTCGCTTGCTGCCGCTTCCAACTCTTCTTTTGCCGTCTTTGTGGCTGCTTTCACTTCCTGCTTCGCATTTTTCGTAGCCGCCTTCACCTCATGTTTGGCCTCCTTCAGCTGCTGGGTCAAATATTTAGGCCTTGCCTGCAGATTCGGATATGCGGCAATGATACGGCGCTGCAGCAGTTTGCGGTTGCGCAGCAGTTCGTGCACCTTGCGGCTGATTTCCTCTGTATTGTCTTCTTCCCGTCCATCGATTTCCTTTTTGACAATATTCATAAGCATATGGGATACCACATTATCCGCGACGAGCACGATGACGATAATCCATGCCACCAGGCTGACCGTGCGGCTGGACCAGGATTCCAGTGCCGTAAATAGAATAGGATCCACCCCTTTGATGATGACCACAGAGCCCAGGCCAAACAGGATCAGATTACCAATCCAGATCCGCCCGTTCAGGTTCATGGGTTTCGTACTGTAGTCCCACCACCTGGCATGGAACAGTTTCTCCATATACCAGCTGACGAAATATTCCAGCACGCCGCACACAACAAATCCAGTCAGAAACGTTTCCAGATAACTGCCTTCATATCCAATGATCCCACCTACGATGACTGTGACAGCCACCGCACCACAGCCATAAATTGGACAGTAGGGGCCGATCAGAAATCCCCTGTTGATAAACCGGTGATACTGTATGGATTTTAATGTCACTTCCATAACCCACCCTGCGCAGGAGAATAAAAACATCTCGATGATGAGCTTGCCTATTGTTATCATATTTGCATCCATGCCATACCTCTTTCTTATATCCATTCTTTTCCTAAAACTTCGCACCAAAAACCGCCAAAACTCCTTGGCGGTTTTCCTATTTTGTTTTGCAATTAAACATGGGAATAGTGTAACATTATCTCCTTTTATGGTCAATGTATTCCTACTTCAATTCCAAAAGCATACGTACTTGTTTTTTGAAAAGTTCTCAAAGATCAAAAATATCCATACGAGAAGTCCTGTGAGGCTCAGTCCGGCTCCCAATCGAGAACCAGGTGCATGGTAAGTTATGACGATCTCATGGTCTCCGCCGGACAGCCGACAGCCTAGAAACGCAGTATTTACCACCTCTGCCTGCACTTCTTTTCCATCTGCAAGAATGGTGAATCCTTTGTCAAAAGGAATGCTGGTGATCAGATAGCCATCCGTCTCCGTCACAATATGTCCGCGGATAATGTCGCCCTTTCTTTGGTCGCTGTATGCGAATGTTTTCTGGCAAAGACCTGTATGATCCAGATCCTGTATGGCACCTGTGTATGCCTTCACATCACTAATCTGATAATCTCCCGCACCAAAAGTCATATGCAGCACACTCTGACCTTGCTCCAGGGAAATCAGATAAGTAAAGATATTGTTTTGATTGGCATAAGGATTTCTGGCATCGGTCAGTTTATTGCTCTGCTTTTCCAAGGTAATACACATATCCTCATTTACATTTTCATTTTCCACTGCAAAAGAAAGAGCAAATAAATCAGCAGGGAATTCTACGCTTTCTTCACCCTCCAGTTTCGCATCGATGCTTGTCGATTCATTTGCATGTATCTCATAACCATGTTCTATCTTCTTTATCTGCAGATTATCATTCTTCATTTCCGGAAGTACAAAGGTCGTCTGCTCCATCACAGGCTTTACTTTATCCGCTGCATTTCCCTCATCCGCTAAAGGACTCTCCACCACGGCCGCCTGCAAAAGCGCCGTCTGATTCTGTGGGAAGGAAACCTTCTCATACGCAGCCTTCGTGATAACCTGATTGGTGGCATAGATCATGGGAAGTGCCGCATCATTTCCCCATGCCTGCGCGCCCGCGCCTTCTGTCTTTTGGCGATAACCCGCCGGTGCATCTTCCGACAGCAGATATTTGATTCCCATAAAGCGTAAGAAAAACGGATTTTCCGTCACCCCCTGCATCATATCGTTACGGAAGGGTTCGTCCAGCTGAAACACATTTTTGCGAAATTCTTCATAAAGCCCATTATAAGCAGAAGAATAAATGATGCTGATATTCTGTTCCACGCTGTGTACCCTGTTTATGTTCGCCTTATTTTCCTCTGCGTCACCCAGCTGCTCTGTGCGAAAGCCCTGTAATTCCCCCTCACCCAGCTGCGCCAAAAGCGATGCATACCCATCCGAAGTCACCTGCTCATAAAACGACCGGGGCACTGCCATTTCTGAAAGATCGTTAATCAACCAGCCGGAAATGCCAAGCACCACACAGGAAGATACCGGCAGCAGCCACCATATTTTTTTCCGGCAGCAAAGACAGAACAGGAAAAACAACACCAAAGCATCCACAAGCGCAGGTATCCAGTATTTTGAAAATCCACCTTCATTCCTGCTGATCACCAACAGTACCGGTACCAGCACATAGGGAATATATCGGTAAAAGCTCCGCCTTTCTACCCGGTACTTCACTTCTTTCAAATAGGGGATCACCAGATAACAAAGCAGGGGTAAAAATGGAATCCAGACCTTGTCTTTATCATAAAGTCCGCCATTCAGGAAATACCCGAACGCAGGAATCCCAAGCAGCACCATAAGCTCCAGTGACAGCAGCCGCTCCTTCCATGTCCGGTAAAACATACCAGAAAGCAGCACCGCCAGCGCAAACGCCGAAAGGCCCAGTCCGTAGGGACTGTATAGGATACGCAGAGTTTTCAGATGCGGCACCAGCCAGGAAAGTGAAGCATGCATCTTCTCGCCCCGTCCAACGCCAAGTCCAAAAACAGTAGGCACCAGCAAAATCCCGCTTGTCATGACGGCAATCAAAATGCGTAGCACAAATCCACCCGCGCATTTGAGAAATCCCAGCATATTCGCCTGTCTGGTCCTTTTCAGATACTCGGAACTTCCATACAGACACAGCGCAAGTATACCACCTATACTAAAATAAAAACTAGTCATAATCATACCGAAGGTTCCCGCTATCAACAGCCCGCTCCGCTTTCCGGCACATTCCACATCCAGATAACGATCCGTCCCCATAAGAGCCAGACATAAAAAAGGCATATAATTCACAAACATCAGTTGATTATAAAAGTGATACACCAGCGGCCCCGCCAAAGCGAACATAGCAGAAATAGCCACCGCCTCAATCCTGTTTTCACATTTTCTGCGTATCCAGAGGTAAAAAAGAGCGACGGAAATACCATAACAGCAAATGCTGCTTGCCATCACATAATCACTCATTTTCACAAAGGGCAAAAGATACGAAAAAAGTATGACGGGATTGAACAATCCATAATAAGAATAATGATAGATATTTTGTCCGCCACCCAGATTGGGGGCGAAATTCGGGAACAAATCTCCGCTTTCATAAAACAGTCTGCGGAAATAATCCGGTATAACGCTGTGCTGACTGATCCAGTCCACCCGTGATCCGTAAACACCCAGGTGCATGACAAACAGCCAGCACAACGAAGCCGCTCCCGCAAACAGGAAAGCCGGTGTCCAGTCTCTACGCAACCGCATGACTTTCTCCTTCCCCATCCGGGAAATTTCCGGATTCTTTTAGTATATAAATGGGACGTTTTTTCGTCTCCAAATATGTTCTGGACAAATATGCCCCCACGATGCCAAGACAAAATAACTGTATCCCCGATACCAGAAAGATCACGCAGATCAGGGAGGGCCATCCAGCAACCGGGTCCCCAAAGAGCAGGGTCCTCACCACAATAAAACCTATCATAAGAAAGGACACTACACAAAAGAGCAATCCTACCACAGAAGCCAGGGACAAAGGTGCCACCGTATAGCCGGTGATGCCCTCCACCGAATAGGCCAGCAACTTCCGGAAAGACCACTTCGTCTCCCCTGCGCACCGCTTGGTGTTGGCAAACTCCAGCCATTTCGTCCGAAAGCCCACCCACTGGAAAATGCCCTTGGAAAATCGGTTATACTCGCTCATTTCCAGCACCGCATCTGCCATCTTTCTGGTCATAAGGCGGTAGTCTCTGGCTCCGTTTACAATATCCGTATTGGAAAGTTTATGCATCATCTGGTAAAATCGGTCAGACAGCCAGGAGCGGACTTTCGGCTCCCCTGTCCTGGTACTCCTTCTGGTCGCCACACAGTCGTATGCTTCCGTCTGGAGGATGCCATACATCTCCGGCAGCATCTCCGGCGGATCCTGCAGATCCACATCCATCACCGCCACATAAGCACCCTTCGCATGACGAAGCCCCGCGTATATTCCAGCCTCCTTGCCAAAATTCCTTGAGAAAGACAGATACCGCACCGCGCTGTCCTCCCTCGCCATCTGCTGCAGCTGGACCAATGTCCCATCCCTGGAACCATCGTCCACAAAGATCAATTCCATATCCACGCCCATGCTCTGGATTATTTCCTGCATCCGCGCATAATATACAGGGATGGCCTCCTCTTCATTGTAACAGGGGATAATAATTGAAATCTCCGCCATTTTGCTGCCTCCTATTCCGTCGTTTCACTTACTGCTGCTTCCGGAAATCTGATGATGACCTTAAACAGATCTCCATCGATTTCCACCTGCATGGTTCCTCCCATATTCTGGGTAAAGCTGGATGCGATGGCAAGCCCTAATCCATGGCCCTCTGTGGTACGGGACTCATCGCCCCTGCTGAACCGCTCCATGACCTCCTCCGGCGTAAAGTTCATTTCACATGCAGAAATATTCTTCACAGACATCTCCACCTGCTTCTCGTCACGCTCCACGGCAATATAGACTCTCGTTCCTTCCAGCGCATATTTCAGCACATTCTCCAGGAGATTTTGCACCACCCGGTACATCTTCCCATTATCCCCAAGAAACAGCGTCCGCTCCTTTGTAAAGGTTGACCGGAAGGACAAGCGGCTCTTTGCGATACTGTCCTCCATATCAGCCAGCACCTGGTTCATGAGCTTCGTCATGTCCAGTGTCTCCATATGGAGCTGCTCTGTATTGCTGGTGGATTTGGCCAGTTCGAACAGGTCCTGGATCATGTCCTTTAACTGCTCCTGTTTCGCCGAAATGGCCTCCACATAATCCATTGCCTCCGGGCTTAAATCTTCTTTTTTCAGCAGGTCCGCGTACCCGATCATAGAGGTCAGCGGCGTCTTCAGGTCATGAGACACATTGGTCACCAGGTCAATCTTTAACCGTTCTGCCTGCACCTGCTTTTCCATGCTCTTTTTCATGGCATCTTCGATGTTTGCCAGTTTCTTTGCGGACGGGGCGAAAAGTGACAACTCCGACAACACACAGTCCTCCGGAATATCCTCCCCCTGGGTCATGGCATCGATCTGCCGCGCCAATTTCACCGCGTCACGGTAGATGCGGTTTTTGCGGAAACAAATCACAAATACCACAATGCCAGCTACAAAGAGCGCTACCTGAAAGAAGAAAAAATTGTACCATCCTCTCAAGCATGCAAACGCACATACAACATTCAATATACATAAAACTAGAAATGTCCGCAAATAGCCTTTGCTGCTGTCTGCAATCTGTTTCTCCAGTGAAGTCCGCATTCGATAGCGCTGCATTTTTCCATAAATAAATGAGGTTTCCTTCCAGTTTTTCCAGATACCATGACGGACAAGCAGTAGTGCGCCCACATACAGCATACTGGTAAGCACCGCCATAGCCAGTACATACTGCAAAACAGTAGAAAAGGTGTCCATCAAATAATAGCCGAACACATAGGGCGAATTGGGCAGTCCTCTGCTCCAGATAAGGACAACCACCAGTTCCGCGATCACGATACCTTCCCATGACCAGTCATCCACTTTTTTGTGCTGCATATGTTCCCTTGGCGGAAAATTCTTCAGATAGTTCCACGTTCCGTATGCAAGAAACCCGGCCAGCAACAGCCCAAGACTCGTCTCGACTGCATAAGCGATCCGAAATATACTCCGCACCATAGTAGAATACAAATAGTCTATCCCCGCATAGTTGCTGTGAATTCCTGCCATACAGAGCAGCACCATGGCCAGCACCCATCCTGCAAATAATACAATCTCCTGTTGACGTTTAGTTAATTTTTTCAATTTTGTATCCAATTCCCCACACCACCTTTAAATATTTTGGATTTTTCGGCGTTATCTCGATTTTTTCGCGGATGCGCCTGATATGTACCATCACTGTATTTTCCACGGAATACGCTTCCTCCTGCCACACATGATTGTAGATTTCCTCGGCAGAAAAGACATAGCCCGGATGCATCATAAGGAATTCCACGATCTTATATTCTGTCGCCGTAAGCCTTACGGGCTCACCATCCACCGTCAGTTCTTTCGTATGCCTGTTGAGGGCCAGCCCTCCGTTTTTCAGGATATCCACTTCCCCTGAGGACGCTGCCGCCCCAAGGGAAAAGTATCTGCGCAGCTGGGATTTGACCCGTGCCATAAGTTCCGCCGTATTGTACGGCTTCGTCACATAATCATCTGCTCCCATGGACAGTCCCAATACCTTATCGCTCTCCTCCGTCTTGGCCGATAACATGATCACCGGAATATTATTTTGCTCACGTATCTTCATCAGCGCTGCCAGCCCATTCAGCTGGGGCATCATCACATCCAGCAGGATCAAATGTATCTCATTGGAAACCAGAATGTCCATGGCCTCCATGCCATTGTAAGCCTTATGTACCTCATATCCTTCCAGTTCCAGTAATTTTCCCAGGGACCGGACGATCTCCCTGTCGTCATCCACCACCAAAATCTTATATTCCGCCATACGCTCCTCCAGTCCTCTCTTTTCGATGATTCTATCATACCAAAGAAAAACGATATTTACATCTATATAAATCTGACAATTTTCTTACAACAAAAATAACCGTTTGATTTTCCTGTTCCGAAAACCAAACGATCATCCTCCATTTCATCTCCCCTATGCCTGCGCTCCCTTATAAGGAAAGTCCGCCAATACTGCCCGGATGGCTCCGGCACAGTCCGAATCCTGCACCTGTACGCCAAGCGTTTCCAGCTGCGCATACTGCTTTGTCAGCTGTAAAAGTTGCGGCAGATAAAAACTGTATATTTTATTATATATATAAAGTTTCTCCGGTGCTTCTTTGATTTCTGACAGGATCACGTCCAATCGTTCTGTTATATCCTTCAACTGCTTTTGCATCTTCGCGTCCTGAATCTTTGCATTCCATCCCTCTATATCACCCAGCTGTTCCCGCGCCTGCAAGACCCTCAGATACGCTTCCGGCGAAATGCCTGCTGCACGCAGTTTCAGCCGTGTAAAATCCCATTGCTCCCGTTCCTTTTCATACTCCTGCCACGCCTCCGGCCGCAAAAACAGGCAGCCTCGTATCCTATCCGCCTTCACTCCCGGAATATAATTTCTGCGCAGCATTCCACGAATATCCCTGGCAACCTTTGTGCGGGCGTAGCCGGTTTCCTTAGCCAATTCCTCTACTGTAATATATGGCATAGTGCTGACAAGGCTCTTGTAAAACCGATAGCGCCTCATGCGAAGGATGCTTGCAGAACCGCACCAGACAAGCACCAGACCCACTGCGATTCTGATACCGTATTGGAAAATCCATTTATTATAGAAGTGTCCTACATATTGATCGTAAAGATTTCCCTGATAATAGCCCCCGGAGAGAATCGTGATCAGGAACAATAGTTCCCGAAGAATCCATATACCGCCTATTCCAATGGCAACCAGATCAATAACAAACCATGCCTTTTTCATACTGCCACCCCCAGTCTGCAATGCTGTTCCATAATAATCCGTATTGCGTACACATCACTGGTAATCTCAAGTTCCAGCTGTTCACATAATTGCTCTGTCATTTTTTCAAAGGCTTCCGCCATCTCCTCCAGCGCCTTTGGCAATTCTATTTGCAGCATATGGACATTTCCGGTATCTGCTTTCTCTTTTGGCAGTTGCTGATACTGAGCGATCAGCTTATCCGCTGTCGGCAGGAAATAATTCAGAAAGGTATGCAGACTGGACAGATTTGCCGGATTCTGCGCCGCGGCATCCAACAGTCGCTCCACCGCCTGGCTCATGCGTTCCAGGCAGGCGTGTACCTGCACATCCTCTTCCCGGGAAGCAGCCTGCTCCATACGATACTCATATGGGCGCACCTTCTCCAACAGGATCTGCTCCTCCTCACGAAATCCCAGTTTCTTCCACTCTTTTTCCTGTTCCTTCCAAAGAGCCACCGCTTCCTGATATTGCTCATACAGTTCATCCGTCAAAAGGAAAAAGGTAGATTCCACATTGATATGCCCTTGCAGAAACAGGTTTTTCCGGATCATGGCACGCAGCCTGCGGCGCATGACCGCCTCCGTGCAATGCACATCTTCCGCCATCTCCCGGACAGACACCAGTTCCCGGTCGCCCAGATATGCCTTGATCTTTCGAAAATCATATATCATTTTGAGCGTAAAGATCCCCACTGCAATCAGTGCCAGACCCAGCAGCGCCCACACACATGCACCTGCAATCATGATCACATGGTCTGCCTTCATACCTTTCCCAAGATTCTCCACCATATAAAACTGTGTATATTCAAATTCCACAATGGTCAGGCCGCCAAAAATCATCACGCACCCCAACACACAGTATACGATCCCGGCAACACTGCCCGGCTCATTGGGATGGAATTTTCTTATTGCTTCTGTCATAATTTTTCCCCTCGTACTTACTTTACTAACACGGTAAATGTATATGCAAATCTGGCATTCCATGCATAAATGGGCGGCACAAACAGATAATTATCCCTTTGAAATACTTCATTATTGTAATACAGCCACATGTCCCCATCCTCCACCGTCTCAGCGGCGGCTACCGGATGATCTCCAGACTGGGCGATCAGCTGTACTTCTCTGCCTGGATACCTTTTTTCCAGATCCAGGATAAGTGCTGTCATAGATCCGTCAATGCCTTCTGTTGTGATTTGAAAACTTTCTGCTATATCCCACTCTCTGTATTGGCTCTCCGCCAGGCTGCGGGCATCCGCGGGTGTCTCCACACTCTCATATGTAAAGGTATCTGCTCTGCCTGTCCCGTTATTCGGCACAAGATAGATGCCGTCTGCTGTCTGCTCCGCCATGGGCTTATATAAGGTGTCGTAGGCCCAGCTAAGAAGCGTGTACCCGCTATAGAAAAATCCGGTGCCCTCCCCATCATCCAGATAATAAAGGGATGTGGGCTGCATTCCCGCCAGATCACGGTTATAATAAGTGATAAGATTCTGGTAATAATCATTTGGCAGCACACAGGAAAGCATATCCAGATGATACAAATCCTCCATATCTTTTAATGCCTGCTCATAGTTCTTCTCATAATCCAACGCAGGGTTCGTCATACGGGCACGCATATCGCTGTGCTCATTATCCGAAAGAAAGAGCGACATAGTTCCACACAGGCGCATATTTTTTTCTGCATCGGATGCATGGGCAAGCTGCTTGCGCACATTATATTCCCGATCAAAAAAGGTTTGCAGATCTCCATCAAAATATGCCTGATAAGCAGGGCAAATGATCCACGGACTTTCCCGATAGGTCAGTTCATATGTCCCCTCATGCTGCACAGCCGGGCGGGCACAGGCCGCGTCAAGACCGGAACGTTTCAACACATCCTCCTCCAGTGCCTTCTTGATCTTCGGCCACTGGTAATTGTCAAAATAGACCGCCTTATCTTCCGATAGATAAATGGCATATACGCTCTTTTCTGCATTGTCCAGCAGTGTCGCTTCAAAGCATTTGTACACAAGTTCACTGCTGGAGCCATCCATACTCCATTGCCCCGGATTTAGCTGTTCGGCCTTTACGGCTCCTGCTCCGTACTTTCCATTCAGATAATCCACCATATTCTGTTTCACCGTATCATAATCATAAGTTTCTGCTTCCTTCATTACCTTCACATACTCACTGTTCTCATGATCCAGCTGGCGTTTCAGGGCAAGGGGAATCAGCAGGCACAAACATACTGCCGCAAAACATCCTGCAATCATCCAACGCCTGTTTCTTTTTTTCTTCTGCTTTCTCAGGAATATTTCCTGCTCCACAAAATATTTCTCCCAGTCAGGCTTTCCAGTCTTGTCCATAACTATCCTCATTTCGTCTGTTCTATGGTAATAAACATACTGCTACCATGTCTTTTCTAACTTTGTATGGAAGTCCAGGGCAAAAGGCCCCTCTTTCATGCCTTGCTCCACCAGCAGCATAGCCGTTAAATTCTCATAAATACCTCCAATGGTCCGCTCGGATTCTGCTTTCGCCCAGAACTGGTAACCATAGGCATAATCATAAGCCAACGATTCCCAACTGTCAAATTCTTCCTGCAAATGCCTTGCTATAGGCAAACTCTGCTCCAGGCTCTCCGTCAGATTAAAATACCCCGCAACGTAACACATTCCACAGACACGTATCACGCGGCAGTAATCCCATGCATCGATGCCCTGCTTCTCGTATTTCTGCCATGCCTGATACGCGCCCCAATAGCGCAGGGATTCTTCCTCCGAGTAGTGTTCCAGCACATCATCTATGTAAAGATTATCCTTAATCCAGTTTTCATTTTTTAATTGCTTTACCACATCCGGATATTTTTCTCTGGATCCATGTTCCAAAACATGATTGATGGTACGAATCGCGGAGGCCCCATCACCGCTACCAAAACAAGCAGCAATACCTTTACGTAGGTGGGAATCTTATGTTTCTTTACCATACGCTTTTTCCCAGCACCCTCTTCCCACGGATTGGGCATGGGTGCATTACTGTCTATATCAGAAAGATTTTTTTCATATTTGCTTTCTTACTATTTTTAATCATACTGTGCCTCCCAGCATTCTGCCCTCATGGCTTCAAAACACATTTCTATTTGTTCCCGGTTATTTTTTTCTTCTGCAAGACGCGGCAATTCATCCACTCCAAAATAAGCAAACCCTGTAGTTTCAATATTCGGCACGAATCCTCCACCGACTATTTCGCATTCCACAAAGATCTTGCACACCTTGTAAGCATATACCGGGTAATTATGTTTCTCTCTGTCCTGAACAGCGATAATTCTCCGGACTGTCACATCAAGCCCCGCCTCTTCCTTCACTTCCTTAACCGCATTTTCGGCAACAGAAACATCCACATCAACCCAGCCACCCGGTAAGGCCCATGTATCATTGGCTTCATGTACGAGCAGGATTTTCCCCTCCTTAAATATAGCCGCCCGTGTATCGATTTTGGGGGTCTGATATCCAATCTCATTGCAAAATAAATCTTTTACTTTATCCGTGGAAATATCTGTTTTATGACTAATCATTTCCGCTGATATCTCCCTGATTCTTTCATAACGTTCCAAATCAAATTTGTCTTTCCCATAAAACATTCCCGCCTGCGCCAAGCTCTGTAGTTCAACCGCCCATTGCAGCCATTTTTCGCATTTTTGAAATGCCATGCGCGATGAACCGTCCTCCACGTAAATTCTACCACACCACGTAAAGCCTAACTTCTTTAATAACCCCTGCATGGGAATATTATTTTCATGGGTATCAATGCGGACATTACCATACTGCGCATAGGCCCAGTTAATACAAAACGTGGCGACACCCTTTGTCCCTTCCGAGGATGCAATGCGATGTACCACCGCGTACGGCTTGTCGTTTTGCCAACTTCCATTTTCGATAATCTCATAAGTTGGATCTTCCTCCACCGCAAAATAGAATACACCAACAACTTTCCTGTTTTCAACACACACATAACTTTTCTGTTCCTGAATATCCTTTTCTATCATGGCCTGTGGTGGGAAATTCGTCCCCCACTGTCCCACATTACCATGCTCCGCCATGAATTTCCTGGCATAAGCATAGATATCCATAATATTCCCCAAATCCTCCGGCTCCGCTTTTCTAATCTTCATATTGGAATCCACCTTATCTTTTCCCATCCCTTTATCCTCACAATTCAAATTCCGTATCTATACAATCCCCCATAAAAATACTCCAAAAGTCTTATAACTACAAGGAAAATGTAATTATAATATAACTTCTGGAGCCTTTTCTATTTAAGTTTAATTACTAACATGTATATTAAATTCTTTATATAGTTTGTTACAGTACGCAGATTTTGGAAATCAAAGATCATGGTTCGTCTCACATTGCCTCCATGAAATAAAAAATTTGCTTTGAAAATATTATAGCAAATCAAACTCTTTGTTTCAACTAATGTTATATAAATATTATCTTCAATTACATATTCCTGTTTTTCCACGCACATTTTTATTTCCGACTATGGGGCATATACATTTTTTCTTCCCTCCCCTGCCCCACAACCCGCGTTCTAGTCCACTTTTTTATGCTTTCCATCTATCGAATGGGCATATCCATTTTTTTCTAGTTACTATGCCCCGTTTATCCGAAATAGCGGGGCACAGCGTAAATTTTTTTCTCCCCCTGCCCAATCGACGGTATCGTTTCTATCTCATTTATAAATATGGGGCAGTGCTGCTCATTTTTCTTGTGTATCCCCCGCGCCTGCGGACTGGATAAGTTCAGCGTCTTGATATACATTGACCAGCTCGACATCTCCATGGGCAAATTTAGTCATCTTCCTTTTCCCCCTGTTTCAATTTGTCTATATTTGTAAAAACCTTGAACTGTCCGCCTATTTTTTCCACATCGTAGATTAATGGATGCGATTCTCCCCATGCTGGCTCCGCCAGTGCTTTCTGGCTCCACACATAATAGGCAGCTAAAAATCCATCATGGATTAGATGTTCGGCCTCCAGTCTGGCATTTACTGCCTCTTCAAAGCTTTCATAGGCTCCAATATAGAAATGTCTTCTCTTAAACCCAATCCCTGCCGCAAATTTACCATTTCTTTTTTTGATAATCCCCCGGAAGCCGCTAGTATTATCTCTTCTGGATTTGCGTTTTTCCAGAATTTCCACACAGGTGCCATCAAGCAGATGAAGTGTATTGGGGATATTCTTTTGGTATTCATCCCTTAAGCATCCACAACTTTTACAACTTTTTTGAACAAGGGCATCCTCTTTCACATCTACGAAATTTCCACATTCACATCTGCAATGCCAGTAAACATTCCCTTTCGGATCTCTTTGTTCTGTGGGATATAGGGCAGTCAGCCTGCCAAATTGTTGGTTTGTAAGGTCTTTTCGATTGTAGAGATGCTGATGTATCGGGTTTCTACAGCTGCTGGTTTTCCCCGCCTTTAAGTCATGGGCAGATATTGCCCTTTTCGTACCACAGGTACATTGACAAAGCCACATGACCCTGTCTTTTCTGTTTTTTGTCCGATATTTCACTTCCCATTCCCCAAAATGGCGGCCGGTAAGGTCTTCGGCAATAGGTCCGTTTTTTGCAGTAGTCTTGGCAACGCAGCCACAATCTGTCACGGTTCCTCTGAGAAGCCGCTTTGTATTGACCAAAGCTTCTCCTCCACATTTGCATTTACAACGCCACACATAATATCCATCTTCTCGCTGCTTGGTCCGTTCCACTGCCTTTAATAGTCCGAATCTCATTCCTTCCAGATTGCGAAGCATAATCCCCATCTCCATCCATATGATTATCGTTTTGTTATTTTGATTCAAATTCAAGTTATTATTTGTTTATAATGATCCGCTCATAAGAGGAATTCCCATCTCCCGTTTCATCTTCTTTTGTAACAGGACAATCCCAGTCATGATCCAGATGGTACTTCTCACGGTCTAATTCCGCCTTATATGCATCAAGCTCTCGTTGGTATTGTTCCAACTTCTTTGCTCTCTTGAAATTCAAAAAAGATAGGATACACAAACCACAAATACATCCTGCAAGAAACGCCAAAACAATCCATAAAATCATCATCTGTATTTCAGCTCCCTCCTTTTCTGATATTTTTTTTCGTACTATCATCCATCACCTGTTCCATTTGGCACAGTAGATCCAAGGTACTTTTAAAACATGTTTTAATGCCGCCGGTTCCTGTCATCACCCCATGCCAGGAGATGTCATCTGCATAAATCATTTGTATTAGAAAAAAATACTTTGGCCTCTTCGTAAAGGGTGTGTCATGTAAGGAGTGATAACAGGGTATGGTTCCCTGCTTTTCTATTTCCCTTTGTATCCACTGTATGGCATGGTTCATTTTTAATATCATATCTCCCAGATCAGAAAATAAGATTTTATCTCTGATACAGGTGTTCACTATGTATCCGCTTGGAACTCCATTCTCTATTTTTTCGTAACTGTTCAGTACCCTAATATCTAACAAGTACTATATTTGTGCAAAACAGAGAAAATAATTTTTCTGTTTTAGCACCAGTTTTAGGTTTTTAGAAAGGTTATCCACCACTTCCATCTGAT
>JAQUWF010000006.1 GCA_028692975.1 Lachnospiraceae bacterium | reverse complement strand
ATGAACTGCGAAATGCCTACAACAACCCAGGAATTCTACGATGTATGCCAGAAATTCCTTGAGATGAAACCGGACGGAATCGCAATAGGAGGAACAGCTCCAGGTGCTGGCTGGTATTCATCTTTCCAGGAATGGATGATGGGTTCTTTCTTAATGGCTCCGCAGAAATCACAGACATTAAATGTGAATGATATGACTGCATTAAATGTAAAAGATAATAAAATCGTTTGTGCAGCTACAGATGACAGATACAAAGAATTTTTGAAATATGCAAATTCGCTGTATTCTTTAGGAGCAATTTATGATGGTGACTTTACACAGACACAGGAACAGTTGAAAACAATTGTAAACCAGGATGATGCACCGGTACTTTGCTTCCCAGAAGGAACAATCTCTGATTATATTGATTCTACTTCTAACGCAGATCTTTATAAACAGTATGCAACACTTGCTCCACTGGAAGGACCTGACGGAACAAGACTTACTACTTATTTCAAATACGATGCAATCAGCAGTGGTAACTTCTGCATCACAGATGCATGCGAGAATCCAGAAGCAGCTCTTCGCTGGGTAGATTTCTTCTTTTCAGAAACAGGAGATCTTTGCTCACAGTATGGTGCTGAAGAGGGCACAGACTGGGTGCTTAATCCAGAAGGAAAAGTTGGATTAAACGGAGAACCTGCATTATATGAAGTATTAAATGCTTACACAGCAGAGACACAGAATCATGACTGGCAGGATATCGGTATCCGTGTAGCTCCTGCAGCATACAGACTTGGACAGGCAGTAGATCCGACTGTTGATCCATATGCACCAGACGGTCTGGAGAAACTGCTTTATGATGCATCAGCAAACGACTACGAACCATACAAACAGACAGAAGAAAATTCAGATCTTGATGTAATTCCTGAATTAAAAATGACTGATGAAGAATCTACAAACGTCTCAACGATAGCTGTTGAAGTGGAAAAAATCATCAATGAGTCTTCCGTTGGATTTATTACGGGAGCAAAAGATATTGACAAAGAGTGGGACGGTTTCCAGGATTCTCTTGAAAAAGCCGGACTTTCCACGTTACTGGAGACTTATCAGGCTGCATATGACAGAATGGTGAAATAAAACAAAATACTCAATTATCAGATGGGCTGTTGCCATGCGGAAGCAGCTCATCTTGAAAGGAGAGAACGATTTGAACCCCAAAATCAAAAGGAAAAGAAATAAACTTGGAAAATCAAATTGGCAGTTTTGGCTGATTATCAGTATCCCTCTTTTATATGCAATTATCTTCGCCTATATTCCTATGGGCGGTATTTTGATGGCATTCAAAGACTACAGTATTAAAAAAGGTATCCTTGGAAGTGACTGGGTTGGACTGAAATATTTCCAACAGTTTTTGACTTCTACTTCAAGCATCACGGTAATAAAAAATACTTTAGTATTAGGCTTTTATACACTTATTGTCAGTTTCCCATTTCCTATTATTCTGGCAGTTATGCTGAACGAGATCAGATGTATCCGCTTTAAAAAGCTGATGCAGATGGTGACCTATGCACCATATTTTATTTCCATTGTAGTTATGGTGGGTATGATGATGCAGATGATGGATCTTAGAACTGGAATCTTCAACACAATTCTTGGAGCACTTGGATTTGATCCCATAAACTTCTTTGGAGATGTCAAGCTGTTTCGACATCTGTATGTCTGGAGTGGATTGTGGCAGACCATTGGATATTCTTCCATTATCTACATAGCGGCCTTGGCTGGTGTGAGTCAGGAGCTGAAGGAAGCTGCTATGATCGATGGTGCGAGCCGTCTGAAGAGAATATGGCATGTGGATCTTCCAGGTATCCTGCCTACAATCGTTATTATGCTTATATTCAGTTGCGGAAATATAGTAAATATTGGATTTGACAAAGTATTCCTGATGCAGAACAGTTTGAATGCAGATGTTTCGGAGGTTATTTCTACATTTGTATACAAAGTCGGTGTCGTAAATTCAGACTTTGGGTTCTCCACGGCGGCTGGCTTGTTCCAGTCAGTTGTAAGTTTTGTTCTGTTGATTGTAGTTAATAAGATCAGCAAAAAAGTAACAGATACGAGTCTGTGGTAAAGGAGGGGGAAGATCATGAATGTAAAATTTAAAAATCAGAGTATGTCAGACAAAATCTTCATTATTATTGTATACGTACTGCTTATCATGCTGCTTGTCGTTATCGCATATCCGTTGATTTATATTGTAAGTGCATCTTTTTCGGATCCACAGGCGGTTATCAGTGGAAAAGTATTTTTGTTTCCTGTCGATCCAACGCTTCGAGGTTATGCAGCGGTGTTCAAAAATACAAAAATTGTTACAGGTTTTTTGAATTCCATTTTTTATACGGTAGTTGGAACCGTGCTGAATATTGTTATGACTGTATTATGTGCATATCCATTGTCGAGAAAAGAATTTACTGCCAGAAATGGCCTTGCTGTAATTTTTGTATTTACCATGTATTTCAGCGGCGGACTTGTACCAAACTATATTCTGGTAAACAAGCTGGGACTGATCAACACTCCATGGGCAATGATTATCCCCACAGCAATGTCTACGTATAATATGATCATATGCAGAACTTATATGCAAAACTCTATTCCGGATGAGCTCTATGAAGCAGGCCAGTTGGATGGATGTACACCGTGGAAATATCTTGTGAAAGTGGTAATACCATTATGCAAACCAATCATTGCGGTCCTTGTTTTATATTATGGTGTTGCCAAGTGGAACAGCTATTTTGATGCTATGCTTTATTTGAAAAAAGATGCATTGCAGCCGTTAACTATCGTCATGCGTGAGATCCTCATACAAAACAAAGTCGATTTTACTATGATCAGTGATGTGAAGGCGGCGTCGGAGCTTCAGGGACTTACCCAGCTTCTGAAGTATTCAACAATCGTAGTAGCATCTGTTCCGGTATTGGTTATTTATCCATTTGTGCAAAAGTATTTTGTCAAAGGTGTTATGATTGGAGCGGTAAAGGGCTGATCCTTTCGCTTGAAAAAAGGAGGTAAATATGGAAAGTGTTGTAGTAAAAGCAAGAACAGAGAGAACAGAATGGTATCGTGACGCGCGCTTTGGTATGTTTATTCACTGGGGCTTATATGCAATACCGGCCAGAGGTGAATGGGTACGCAGTACAGAGCAGTTAGCAAAAGAAGAATATGAACCATTTGCCAATGAATTTTATGCGGAAAACTATAATCCAAAGGAATGGGCGAAACTGGCAAAAGAGGCTGGCATGAAGTATGCGGTCCTGACTGCGAAACATCATGATGGATTCTGTCTTTTTGATACAGAATATACAGATTTCAACTCCATGAATGCGCCTTGCAAGAGGGATCTTGTAAGGGAATATGTGGAGGCTTTTCGGGCAGAGGGCATTAAGGTGGGATTGTATTTCTCTCTTATTGACTGGCGTCATGAAGATTTCCCACATTATGGAGATATGCATCATCCAATGCGGAATCATGAAGAATGTGGAAATGAAAATCGTGATTTTGACCGTTATCTGGAATTTATGCAGGGACAGGTCAAAGAGCTGCTGACGAACTATGGAAAACTGGATTTGATGTGGTTTGATTTTTCTTACGACATTATGAAATGTGACAAATGGAAGGCGGCTGAACTCATCGAGATGGTTCGGAGCATCCAGCCACATATTGTAATTGATAATCGTCTGGAGGGAAGTGCGGAAGATGCAGGCTCTATCAGAACCCTGGATCCAACGCCGTATTCTGGAGACTTTGCTTCACCGGAGCAGATGATTCCGCCGGCATGTATCTGTGACGTTGCAGGCAATCCAATTCCCTGGGAAGCGTGCATTACCTTAAATACGAACTGGGGCTACAGCGCCCACGACAAACATTATAAATCGCCAAAACTGGTGGTTCGTACCCTTGTTGAGTGCGTAAGCAAAGGTGGCAATCTGATTCTTAATGTGGGACCCAACAGCAAGGGAGAAATTCCGGAGGAGTCTGTTGCCATATTAAAAGAAGTAGGAACATGGATGAAGCAGAATGGAAAGAGCATCTATGGCTGTACGTTCTCGGAATATACAAAACCGGAATGGGGAAGATTTACTCAGAAAGGAAACAAACTGTATGCCCATGTCTTCGAAGAACAGGTTGGAGCGATCTGTCTGTCGAAGATGGCTGGAAAAGTGGAATCCATGCGTCTGATCAAAGATGGTACAGAAGTGAAGGAATCTTTCTTCTGGAATCTTAAAGAATATGCAGATGATGCATTTTTCTTCTTCGACTCTCGTGCCTTTGACTGTTATCCTTTGCCAGACGACATGGACACAGTGGTTGAAATTACTTTGAAGCAAGGATAAATATGCAACAGCATAGCGCGGGACTTATATGGAAGCAGAAAAGAGGATGACAAAATATGGAAACAAAAAGTGCATGGCTAAAGTATGATGAGGCCGGGAAAAAGGAAATATTTTTCTTTAACGAAGGCTATAAAGCATTTCTTTCAAAGTGTAAGACGGAAAGAGAATGCGTGACAGAAGCAATTTCACAGGCGGAAAAACTGGGGTATAAAAATCTTTCTGATATAATTGAAAACGGACAGATTCTCCAGGCTGGGGACAAAGTATATGCCAACTGTATGGGGAAGGCCCTAGCTATATTCATAGTTGGAAAGGCTTCTATGGAAAAGGGAATGACAATTCTTGGTGCACATATTGATTCCCCCAGGCTAGACCTGAAACAAAATCCGTTGTATGAGGACGGCGGTCTTGCCATGCTGGATACCCATTATTATGGAGGTGTGAAAAAATACCAGTGGACGGCACTTCCATTGGCAATGCATGGTGTGGTAGCAAAAAAGGATGGAACGATTATCACCATATCTGTGGGTGAGGATGAACATGATCCGGTATTTGGTGTGTCTGATTTGCTGGTTCATCTCTCTGCCACTCAGTTGGATAAAAAGGGAAAGGTTGTTGTTGAAGGAGAGGATCTGAACCTGAATGTGGGAAATATTCCTTCTTTAGACGAAAAAGAACCTGTGAAAAAAGCAATTCTTCAGATTATCAAAGAGAAATATGGCTTTGAAGAAGAAGATTTTCTTTCAGCAGAAATTGAGATTGTCCCGGCTGGAGCAGCCAGAGATTACGGATTTGACAGAAGCATGATCATGGGATACGGACACGATGACCGAGTATGCGCCTATCCATCCATGAAAGCAGTATTTGACCTGGGGGAATCAAAGGAGCCTGTACCTGAAAGAACAGTCCTATGCCTTTTGGTGGATAAGGAAGAAATTGGTAGTGTGGGTGCTACTGGAATGCAGTCAAGATTTTTTGAGAATACAGTGGCGGAATTGATGAATGCTACAGGCACGTATACAGAGATTGGTCTTCGTCGTGCTTTGGCAAATTCCAAAATGCTCTCTTCCGATGTCAGCGCTGCATTTGATCCAAACTATCCAGATGTAATGGAAAAGAAAAATGCGGCCTATCTTGGAAATGGATTGTGCTTTAATAAATTCACAGGATCGGGTGGAAAGAGCGGATCCAACGATGCAAATGCGGAGTACCTGGCAGAAATCAGAAAAGTGCTGGATGCAGAACATGTTTCCTGGCAGACCTGTGAGCTTGGCAAAGTAGACCAGGGCGGCGGCGGAACCATTGCCTTTATCATGGCAAAATACGGCATGGAAGTTATTGACAGTGGAGTTGCAGTGCACAACATGCATGCCCCGTGGGAACTTGTAAGCAAAGTAGATGTATATGAGGCATATATGGGATATTTGACATTCCTACGAAATATAGGATTGTAGGGTATTCGTTAAGATGTATTATATGGGAGATGTTGGTATGGTAAAAACAGATATCAAAGAAACGGGGCCTGAAAAGTATCGTACAGAAAGGGACTCCATAGGTAAAAAGGATGTCCCTGGAGAGGTGTATTATGGAGTTCAATCCTTGCGTGCAGCAGAGAATTTTCATATTACGGGCCTTGCCATGCATCCGGAAATCATCAACAGTCTGGCATATATTAAAAAGGCTGCTGCTATCACAAATTGTGAGGCAGGTCTTCTTGAAAAAAATGTGACAAGTGCCATTGTGCAGGCGTGCGATGAAATTATTGCCGGACAATTCCATGAGGATTTTATCGTGGATCCAATACAGGGCGGTGCTGGAACATCTTTGAATATGAATGCAAATGAAGTGATTGCAAACCGTGCAATTGAGATTCTGGGTGGAATCAAGGGAGATTATACAATCGTCAATCCTAATGATCACGTCAATTATGGGCAGTCTACCAATGATGTGATCCCTACTGCGGGCAAAATGACATCACTTAGACTGTTGAAGAAATTAAAAAGAGAACTGCTTCGCCTTCATGAAGCCCTGTGTGAAAAAGCAAAAGAGTTCGATCACATTATTAAAATGGGAAGAACCCAGATGCAGGATGCGGTTCCTATCCGTCTTGGACAGGAATTCAAGGCATATTCCGTTGCCGTCATGCGCGATATTCATCGCATGGAGAAGGCCATGGATGAGATGCGGACGCTAAATATGGGCGGAACTGCTGTGGGAACTGGTTTGAACGCAGATGAGCGATATTTGCAGAGAGTCGTGCCAAACTTGAACGAAATATCTGATATGCAGTTTGTTCAGGCGTTTGATTTGATTGACTCAACGCAAAATCTGGATTCTTTTGTTGCGGTGTCTGGTTCGGTCAAAGCATGTGCGGTTACTTTGAGCAAAATCGCGAATGACCTTCGACTCATGTCATCTGGACCCAGGGCCGGGTTCTATGAAATCAATCTTCCGGCAAAACAAAATGGCTCATCGATCATGCCGGGGAAAATTAATCCGGTTATTCCAGAAGTGGTCAATCAGGTGGCTTTTAACATAATCGGAAACGATATGACGATTACCATGGCGGCCGAGGCCGGCCAGTTGGAACTGAATGCATTTGAACCAATCATCTTTTACTGTATGTTCCAGTCAATCGATACGTTGGCATATGCGGTATCCACATTTGTGGACAATTGTGTTTCCGGTATCACGGCAAATGAGACCAGATGCAAATACCTGGTGGAGAACAGCGTTGGGATCATCACTGCGATTTGTCCTCATGTTGGCTATCAAAAGGCGGCCGATATTGCAAAAAAAGCAATCAAGACGGGTGAGTCGGTGCGAACTCTTATATTGGAAGAAAAACTACTGAATGAAAAAGAATTAGATCAGATACTAGATCCCATACATATGACAGAACCGGGGATTTCCGGGAAGGAATTGCTGTTTAAGTAAAAAAGGTATCTGGAAAAGCAGTATGCAATGATAGAATACCTCCTAAGTAGACAAAGGAATGAACCAAATCTACAAGGAGGTGTTTTTCTGGTTGGGTCCAACCGATTTTTCCTAAATAGGTTTTTATGATTTCCTAATTACATTACTTGATAATATAGGATATATCCCATAAAGCAAAAGAGCGAAAAGGACAGTACCTGATGCCTGTTCGGGGACAGGTGATGGTTAAAAAATTTATAGATTATTATAGGAAGAGATTGAAGGTGGAATTTCTTTCGAATGATTAAATGCATGTAAAAAGACACATAAGAAGCAGGAATCCATTGGCTGGGGTTTTGCTTCTTTTTTCGTGTGCTTAACATTCATTTAACTCGTTTTGAGTAGTATTTCTCAATATAAGTGGTAAAAATAATCAATATTTAACATAGATTTTACGCATATCTCATTTGGATTTTTCATTTTTCCTGTATTGTGAATTGCAGAATGAGGAAATACGCAAACTACGAAAAGGAACGGTTGGGCGAGGAGAGAGATATGAACAGTACATTACAAATTATTTTTGGCTTGCTGGGTGGTCTGGCGGTTTTCATCTATGGGATGAATATGATGAGCGAATGTCTCCAGAAGGCGGCTGGAGAAAAAATGAAAACGATTCTGGCGCTTCTGACTAAGAACCCGATCCTGGGTGTGCTGGCAGGTGCGCTGACTACAGCTGTATTGCAGAGCAGCAGTGCGACCACCGTTATGGCCATCGGTTTCGTAAGTGCAGGACTTATGAGTCTGCCGCAGGCTATTTCCATTATCCTTGGTGCGAATATTGGTACTACCATGACCGCACAGATCATCGCATTCAAATTAAGCGATTATATTTATATTATTATTTTTATCGGTTTTATTATCGGATTTATTGCAAAGAATGAGCGTGTGAAAAACATTGGCCAGACCATTTTTGCTTTCGGTCTGCTCTTCCTTGGTATCGAGACTATGGGAAGTGTTATGAAACCGCTGGCTTCCAGCCCGATCTTTACAAGCATGATCGAGCGTGTTGCAGATATCCCTGTTCTGGGTGTTGCGGTTGGTACGCTCATGACTCTTGTGGTACAGAGCAGCAGTGCCACCATTGCAGTCTTGCAGAATTTCGCCTCCCAGGCGGGACCGGACGGCGTGACCAGTATCATTGGACTGACCGGTGCCATCCCCATCCTTCTTGGCGATAACATCGGTACGACGATCACCGCATTGCTGGCCAGCGTAGGACAGCCGAAAGATGCGAAGAGAACGGCAGTTGCTCACTGTATTTTTAACATTTCAGGATGCCTGATCTTTATCTGGCTGATCAAGCCTTTTGCGGCACTGATCCAGTGGATTACCACAAAGGGGCCGGAGATCGAAGTGATTTCCAGACAGATTGCAAATGCACATACTCTATTCAACATTACCATGACGCTGATCTGGATTCCGCTGATCTGGCTGATGGTTAAGATCGTTATGAAGATTATTCCGAATGGAAAAGATGTGGTTCTGGATATCGCGGAGCCGAAATACCTGGATTCTAAACTGATCGTGCAGCCTACCGCAGCGCTTCAGCTGGTTGCGAAAGAAGTGGTACACTGCAGCGAAGTGGCACATGACGTGTTACGTGAACTGAAAGTGGCTGTTCAGGAGGAGACGAAGGAACAGATCGAGGCGGTTCGTGAAATGGCGAACAAGGAGCGGAGCCTGAATGAGAAGATTACCGATTATATGGCGGAACTGTTTGCTTCCGGTATGCTGACCGAGGAGCAGGCGAACCAGACCTCCAGCATTATGTATGTATTAAGTGATGTGGACCGTATCGCGGCACTTTGCAGAGAGGTCTCCAGCTCCATGGAAGACAAGATGGAAATGCAGTATAAATATTCCAAGGAGGCTATGAAGGATCTGGAGAAGAGCCTGGATCTTATTGACAATATGTACACAGACACCATGAATATTATGGCGACTGGTGATGTGGAGAATGCCAAGAAGGTTGCCAAGCGGAAAGAAAAGATCATGGATCTGGACATGAATATGCGTATTGCCCACGTGAATCGTGTGGGAAAGGGCAAATGTTCTTCTAAACTTACGGCTCCGTTTAACAAGATGATCCACAGCATCGACCGAATGGGCAACTGCTGCGTGAACCTGCTGGATGTGGTACAGAGACCGGCGAACCTCAGCGACTATCTGCTGAGTGATGATACGAAAGCTATTGAAGCAGCAGAGTAAACTGATTTTTACGGAACTCCAACAGACCCTCCCGGTGCAGTTTGCCCAGTTCGTTGGACATGGCACTGCGGTCTACCGAAAGATAGTCGGCTAGCTGCTGGCGATTAAAAGGAATCTCAAATGTTGAGGTTCCTTTTTTTAATGCCATGGTGGAGAAGTAAGACAGCAGTTTTTCCCGGGTGGTGCGCTGGGTTACATGGGATATTTTTTCGTTCATCATAAGGTTTTTCTGGGCCATGGTAGAGACCAGGTTGCGGATGAGGCGGCTGTGGAAGGTGCAGGAGGAGGGGCAGGCGGTCAGAATCCGGCTGGCGTTGAGGAACAGTACGGTGGTATCCTCGTCGGTGAGCACACTTACTTTCATGGGAATGTGCGGGGAGCAGGCGTAGGTTTCTGCAAAAAGCTGTCCGGGCAGTATCTTGGAAACGATGTTGCGGTTTCCCCAGAAATCTTCCTGGATCACGGACACACTGCCGGAGGTGACCAGACCAAGACATTCGATGCAGTCGCCCATGTGATAAATGAACTGATTCTTTTTATAAGAAGACTCTGTGGCGGCGAGGCATTTCAGCATGGGAAGGAGTTCATCGTCGTTAATGCCGGAAAACAGGGCGCAATTTTGCAGGATGGGAATTATTTTTTTCATTTTTATTTCCTTTCGTTGTAAAAACAACAGAATGTTTTTCCTTATCGTATTATAATCCATGTATCAAGTCAAGGAGGAAAACAAAATGCTTAGAAGAATTATAGAGATAAATGAAGAAAAGTGTAATGGATGCGGAGCCTGTGCGGCGGCCTGTCATGAAGGGGCTATCGGCATGATAGACGGAAAGGCGAAGCTGCTGCGGGACGATTACTGTGATGGATTGGGCGACTGTCTGCCCACTTGCCCTGCGGGTGCGATCACTTTCGTGGAGCGGGAGGCAGCGGCGTATGATGACGCTGCGGTGCAGGAGCATAAGAAGGGAAAGACGCTGCAGCAGGGACAGCCTTTGCCCTGCGGATGTCCGGGAAGTAATTCCAAAAGGATTGTCCGGGAAGAGGCATGTGCGGTTTCGGGTGCGGCAAATGACAGCCAGCCCGTGTCCAGCCGGTTATCCCAGTGGCCGGTCCAAATTAAACTGGCACCGGTAAATGCACCTTATTTTGACGGGGCGAATCTGCTGGTGGCGGCGGATTGTACGGCATATGCGTATGGGGATTTCCATAACAAATTTATCAAAAACCGTATTACCCTTATTGGATGTCCGAAGTTGGATGAAGGCGATTACGCAGAAAAGCTGACGGAGATTATTGCGAATAATAACATTAAGAGCCTCACCATCGTGCGCATGGAAGTGCCCTGTTGTGGCGGCATCGAAAACGCAGCAAAAAATGCATTACAAAACAGCGGGAAATTTATCCCGTGGCAGGTAGTAACTATTTCAACAGATGGAAAAATCGTAACTATTTAGTAGGTCTGCGTATTTACTGCGCTGACCGTAAGAGAATGATTCTGGAAAAATCTTAGATTAATTGGAGGAAAATAAAATGGCAAATGAAATGTTTTGTTATCAGTGTGAGCAGACTGCAGGATGCAGCGGATGTACTGGAAAGAAAGGTGTCTGTGGAAAGGACGCGGAAGTGGCGGGGCTGCAGGACGAACTGACTGGCGCGCTCATCGGACTGGCGAGAGCCGCTGATGGCAACCAGCCAACCCAGCGTACCCACAGAATTATGATCGAAGGCTTATTTACCACCGTGACGAACGTGAACTTTAACAGCGAGACGCTGCAGGAGCGCATTGCAGATATTGAGAAAGCGAAAGCAGAGCTTGCCCCTCAGTGCGGTGGCTGTGCGTCACCTTGCGGGCACAACAACAATTATAATATGAAAGAACTATGGAATGCGGATGAAGATATACGTTCCCTGAAGTCGCTGATTCTCTTCGGTCTGCGTGGCATGGCGGCTTATGCTTATCATGCTATGGTGTTGGGTTATACAGATGAAACGGTGAATAATTTTTTCTATAAGGGTATGTTCGCTGTGGGAGAAGATCTGGATATGGAGCAACTGCTTCCTATTGTTATGGAAGTGGGGGAAGTGAATCTGAAATGTATGGCACTGCTGGATCAGGCCAATACCGAGACATATGGGACACCGAAGCCGACTACGGTTCCGCTTTCTGTAGAAAAAGGTCCGTTCATCGTAGTGACTGGACATGATCTGAAGGATCTGGAACAGTTGTTGGAGCAGACAAAGGACAAGGGGATTCATATTTATACCCATGGCGAGATGCTGCCGGCCCATGCATATCCGAAATTGAAAGCATATCCACATCTGAAGGGGAACTTTGGCACTGCGTGGCAGAATCAGCAGAAAGAATTTGACAATCTCCCTGCACCGATCCTTTTTACCACTAACTGCCTTATGCCGCCGAAAGCAAGTTACGCAGACAGGGTGTTTACGACAGAAGTCGTTTCTTATCCGGAGATGGTGCATATTGATGATGAGAAAGATTTCACGCCTGTGATCAAGAAGGCTTTGGAACTGGGCGGTTTCGCGGAAGACACAGAATTTACCGGCATCAACGGTGGTAAGCAGGTAACTACAGGATTTGGCCACGGCACCGTGCTTGGCGTAGCAGATACCGTGATCGAGGCGGTAAAGAGTGGCGCAATCAAGCATTTCTTCCTGGTGGGTGGCTGTGACGGTGCGAAAACCGGCAGAAATTATTTTACGGAGTTTGTAAAGCAGACACCGGAAGACTCCATTATTCTCACATTGGCCTGTGGCAAATATCGATTTAATGATCTGGACCTTGGCACCATCGGCGGCCTGCCGCGTATTCTGGATATGGGACAGTGTAATGACGCTTACTCTGCAATCCAGGTGGCCGTAGCACTGGCCAATGCCTTCGGATGTGGCGTGAACGAACTGCCCTTATCCATGGTATTGTCCTGGTATGAGCAGAAAGCCGTGTGTATCCTGCTTACCCTGCTGCATCTGGGCATCAAGGATATTCTCCTGGGACCATCACTGCCGGCATTTATTTCGCCGAATGTGTTGAATTACCTGGTAGAGCATTTCAACATTGCCCCCATCAGCACCCCGGAGGCGGATCTGGCGAAATTATTGAAATAATAATTTGTTATGTAAACTACTTTTCTATAATTGGGCAAGGAACTCACCTCCGCAGAGTTCCTTGCCCAAAACTTTGTACAATCGCAAAACCTTGCCCATAAATCATTCCCCATGCACCAACTTGCTTTTTTGGTAACACAGTGGCTGCTGATAGTTGTCATACCCGGCCAGAAAAGCAAGTTCTGCTGCCCAAAGGTGAGAAGAGATTGGGCAGCGAGGAAGAAAAGCAAACCCTGCCGCCCAATTGAAAGAAGAGATTGGGCAGCAGGGAAGAAAAGCAAGTCATGCTACCCAATTGAAAGAAGAGATTGGGCAGCGAGGAAGAAAAGTAAGCCATGCTACCCAAGAGGAAGATAAGATTGGGCAGCGGGGAAGAAAAGCAAGTCCTGCTACCCAAGTGAAAGAAGAGATTGGGCGGCAGGAAAGAAAAGCAAGTCATGCTACCCAAGAGAAAGAAGAGATTGGGCAGAGGAAGAAAAGTAAGCCATGCTACCCAAGAGAAAGATAAGATTGGGCGGCAGGAAAGAAAAGCAAGCCCTGCCGCCCAAAGGTGAGAAGAGATTGGGCAGCAGGAAAGAAAAGCAAGTTATGCTACCCAAGGGAAAGAAGAGATTGGGCAGCAGGAAAGAAAAGCAAGTCATGCTAGCCAATTGAAAGAAGAGATTGGGCAGCGAGGAAGAAAAGTAAGCCATGCTACCCAAGAGGAGGATAAGATTGGGCGGCAGGAAAGAAAAGCAAGCCATGCTACCCAATTGAAAGAAGAGATTGGGCAGCAGGAAGAAAAGTAAGCCATGCTACCCAAGAGGAAGATAAGATTGGGCAGCGGGGAAGAAAAGTAAGCCATGCCGCCCAAGAGAAAGAAGAGATTGGGCAGCAGGAAAGAAAGTAAGCCATGCCGCCCAAGAGAAAGAAGAGATTGGGCAGCAGGAAAGAAAAGCAAGTCATGCTAGCCAATTGAAAGAAGAGATTGGGCAGCGAGGAAGAAAAGTAAGCCATGCTACCCAAGAGAAAGATAAGATTGGGCGGCAGGAAAGAAAAGCAAGCCATGCTACCCAAAGGTGAGAAGAGATTGGGCAGCAGGAAAGAAAAGCAAGTCATGCTAGCCAATTGAAAGAAGAGATTGGGCAGCGGGGAAGAAAAGCAAGCCCTGCTACCCAATTGAAAGATAGGATTGGGCAGCAGGAAAGAAAAGCAAGTTATGCTACCCAAGGGAAAGATAAGATTGGGCAGCGGGGAAGAAAAGCAAGTCCTGCTGCCCAAAGGTGAGAAGAGATTGGGCAGCAGGAAAGAAGAGCAAGTCATGCTAGCCAATTGAAAGAAGAGATTGGGCGGCAGGAAAGAAAAGCAAGTCATGTTACCCAAAGGTGAGAAGAGATTGGGCAGCGGGAAAGAAAAGCAAGTCCTGCTGCCCTAGCATGTAGTTTATAAAGGAGCGGAGTAATACATAAACTGGTGGTTCAAATTATCTCTGAAAAAGGTTATAATGTAAAAACGGAGTAACCATGTACAAATAAGTAAGAAATCACGATGACACAGAGGAGATATTTGATGATAAATGATGCTATAAAACAGGAATTTTTAGACATTCTAAAGGAAGAACTCATTCCGGCTATGGGGTGTACGGAGCCCATTGCACTGGCTTATGTGGGGGCGAAGGCCAGAGATGTGCTGGGGTGTGAGCCGGAGCGGATTATTGCCAGGTGCAGCGGGAATATTATCAAAAATGTGCGCTGCGTGCGTATCCCAAACTCAGACGGAATGATAGGGGTGGAGGCTGCGGTGGCTTTGGGCGTGATCGGCGGTGACGCTACAAAGGCCATGGAAGTGCTGGAAGACGTGACGGATGCACAGATCGCCCGGACGAAGGAACTGCTGGCAGCCCAGCGCTGCAAGGTGGAATTCCTGGAGTCGGAGATACCTTTACATATTATTGTAGAATTATGCAAAGGTGAGGAAGAGGTGCTGGTGGAAATCCAGAACACCCATCTGAATATTACAAGGATCATAAAAAACGGAGAAAATATCTTCACATCAGGGAGCGGAAAAGAACAGAAGGTCAAGGCAAACCGCACCAATCTGAACGTGGATAATATCAAAGAATTTGCGGATACCATAGAAATAAGAACAATCAAAAAACTTATCGACAAGCAGATACGCTGCAACATGGACATCGCTTACGAAGGCATGTCCGGAGATTATGGGGTGGGCATCGGCAAGACGATCAAAGAATGTTACCATGAAGGCGTGGTCACCAGAATGAAGGCGTACACTTCGGCGGCTTCTGAGGCAAGGATGGACGGCTGCGACATGCCGGTTATCATCAATTCCGGCAGCGGCAATCAGGGCATCGCATCTTCTGTGCCGGTCATCGTATATGCCAGGGAGAAAAATATCGGTGCCGAGAAACTGTACCGGGCGCTGGTGTTTTCCAGCCTGCTGACCATTTACCAGAAAGAATTTATCGGGAAATTATCCGCTTTCTGTGGGGCAGTATCGGCTTCCTGCGCGGCAGGGGCGGCTATCACTTATATGATCGGCGGCACATCGGAACAGATCAAGAATACCGTGGGCAACACGCTGGCCAATATTCCGGGGATTATCTGTGATGGGGCGAAGGTGTCCTGCGCGGCGAAGATTGCCACCAGTCTGGACGCGTCTATGATGTCCCATTATCTGGCTATGCAGGGACGGGCTTATAAGGCATATACCGGTATCCTCAAGGAAGAGGCTGGAGAGACGATCAGCTGCGTAGGGTATATCGGAAAGGTCGGCATGCAGCAGACCGATAAAGAAATCATCAAGATCATGTTACAGTAAAAAACAGGATTGTGCAGCAGGCAGATGAAAATCACCTGTATACACAATCCTGTTTTTAAAATCACTAATTAATTTTTCAAATGTTCTACGGCTGCACGCTCGATAGGAAGTCCGGCGCGGTAGCGGACCATAAAGGATTCAAAACTTTCCACATCCTTTTCCTGAGGCTGCAGTGTGGTTCCTTCCTGACCAGCGAAAACCTTTGTATTCAGGAAAGCATCCAGGGCTTCGTCGCCCTCCTTGTTCACCAGATAGGAGGCCAGGACTGCAATACCCCATGCACCGCCTTCACCGGCGGTCTTCATAACGGCTACCGGAGCGTTCATAGCAGCGGCCAGAATGCTCTGTCCAACACCTTCTGTCTTAAACAAACCACCATGCCCCAGCAATTTATCAATGGAAACTTTTTCTTCCTTGAGCAGAATGTCCATTCCGGTCTTCAGCGCGCCTAAGGTGGTGTACAGATTGGTGCGCATAAAGTTTGCCAGAGTGAAGCGGCTGTCAGGCTGGCGTACAAAGAGCGGACGCCCCTGCTCGAAGCCTGTAATGTGCTCGCCGGAAAAATAATTATAAGCCAGAAGGCCGCCGCAGTCGGCATCTCCTTCCAGTGCTTTGTTATATAAAGTGCCATAAAGGTCATTCATAGTAATGTCCATGCCGAAGGTAGTGGCAAACTCCTTGAACAGGCCGACCCATGCGTTCAGATCGGAGGTACAGTTATTGCAGTGTACCATGGCTACCGGATCACCGGAGGGAGTCGTTACCATATCAATCTCTTTGTACACTTTTGAGAGCGCTTTTTCCAGAACCACCATAGCGAAAACAGAGGTGCCGGCGGAAACATTGCCGGTACGCTGCGCCACACTGTTGGTAGCGGTCATGCCAGTGCCTGCATCCCCTTCCGGTGCACACATAGGGATACCATCCTGCAACTGTCCGGAAACATCCAGCAATTTTGCACCCTCCCCGGTGAGGCAGCCTGCATCATCACCGGCGCAGAGTACTTTAGGAAGCAGCTCGCTTATTTTCCATGAGAAACCATTTGGTGCTGTCAGTTCATCGAACTGCGCAAGCATGCGCTGGTCATAATCATGAATCGTAGAGTCAATAGGGAACATACCAGCGGCATCGCCGATACCCAGGACTTTTTTGCCTGTGAGTTTCCAATGAATGTAGCCGGACAGCGTGGTGAAGAATGCAACATCTGCCACATGTGGTTCCTTGTTCAGGATAGCCTGATAAAGATGTGCGATGCTCCAGCGCTGTGGAATGTTATATTGGAATTTATCGATAAGTATTTCCACTGCCTCTTCGGTCATGGTGTTTCTCCATGTACGGAAAGGTACCAGAAGCTGGCCTCCCTTGTCGAAAGGCAGATAACCATGCATCATGGCACTGATGCCGATGGCTTTCAATCGATGGATATCGATATGATATTGCTCCCTGACCTGCCGGCAAAGATCCCGGTAACTGTTCTGCAGTCCTGTCCAGACATCATCCAAATTGTATGTCCAGATGCCGTCAACCAATTGATTCTCCCAGTCATGACTGCCGGATGCGATAGGTTGATTGGCCTCATCGATCAGCACAGCCTTAATGCGGGTGGAGCCGAATTCGATACCGAGCACGGCCTGTCCACTTTCAATAAATGCTTTTGTTTCCACGTCTCATACCTCCATTTTCCTAATAAAATAGCAGGCCAGACTGTTTTCTGACCTTGCATTTACATCGATGCATTTCGATGTATTAAACCGTGAGTTTTTGGAATGTGTATATTATACAATACCTGACAACTACTGTCCATAATATGCATCTTTTCCGTGTTTACGAAAATAATGCTTGTCCTGTAGCTCCTGGGGCGCGGGTTGTACCTGAGGATTAATCATTTCGCAGCGAGCTGCCATTTTGGCTACCTCTTCTGCAACAACTGCATTATGCACTGCATTTTCCGCACTGGTTCCCCATGTGAATACTCCGTGATTTTTGCACAGGACAGCGGGGACAGCAGTCACATCTTTATCTTTGAAGTAGTCTGCGATAACGAGACCGGTATTTTTCTCGTAAGCCGTATCGATTTCTTCTTTTGTCAGACATCTGACGCATGGGATTTCCCCATAAATATAGTCTGCGTGCGTGGTCCCGTAACAGGGAATGCTGCGTCCGGCCTGGGCCCAGCTGGTTGCCCAGGAAGAATGGGTATGTACGATACCCATTATTTCAGGAAATGCTTTGTAGAGTTCCACATGAGTCGCTGTGTCAGAAGAAGGATTCATGGAACCTTCGATCTTGTTGCCGGCCAGATCCATCACGACCATATCCGCTGGCTGCAGTTTGTCATAGTCCACACCACTGGGTTTGATTACAAAATATCCGGTCTCTGTATCCCGTTCACTGACATTTCCCCAGGTAAACGTCACGAGTCCATGCTTTGGAAGCAGCATGTTTGCTTCATATACTTTTTGCTTTAGTTTTTCTAACATATAGGCACCTCTCAGTTTTATTATAAAATATAACAGGATTTATTTATACGAATAAGTATATATGGTATTTCGTAATTTCACAAGAGATTTTTACACGGATCGTAACTGCTCAGTACCTGACCAGTTACGATTCGAAAATCCATGAAAATCACCTGCGGTAATGGTTTTTTTTCACTCCTGAATCATTTTCTTACGGTCAGCGCAGTAAATGTGCAGACCTACGGAATAGTTACCGCGGATCCAATTTTTTCGTGGTTTCACGTAAAAGCAATGTGGGCCGCAGCTCCTGCACCTGTTTGTACTGGCCGGTATGAATGATATCCAGCAACATGTTTGCGCCCTCATGACAGATTTCTGATATGGGCTGCTGCATGGTAGACAAGGCTGGGGTAATCAGATCTGAAATATACAAACCATCATAACCGATAATAGAAATCTGTTCCGGAATATCAACGTGCAGGGCTCCCAATTTTTTGATCAGTCCGCATGCCAGGAAATCGGAGGTGACAAAGAGCCCATCGTAACCATCTTCCAAAAGTTTCTCTGCCAGATCATAACCAGAACGGTAAGTATTACCCGCACAAGAGAGGGTTATTGCATGGTCCGCCGGATTATCCGGATAATATTTTTTGTAGATCTGCTCGAAGCCTTTCCAACGTTCTTTTATGGATAATTTCACAAGAGGTTCACTGACAAATCCAATCTTTTGGCATCCAGAATCATGTAGATATTCTACGGCAGTCATAGCACCTTCCTGGTTGCGTATATGAAGGTAAGGCAGATGAAAGGTATTTGACTGGTCATCTAAGAGGACCATAGGTGTTCCTGTATTGGCGATTAATTTGTAAAGCTGGCGGTTGACCAGAGAAAAAATAAGTATGCCCGATACTTTATGCTGGAGAAAGGATTTTATGTAAGATTCTTCCGTAGCAGGATCGCTGTTGCTGCAGGCCAGATAGGTAAAATATCCCTTCTGGGATAAATATTGTTCGATTTCCTGAGAAACACTGGCATAATACGGGTTTACCAGATCAGGAATCAGAACAGCAATCGTGGAGGAAGAGCTTCTCTTCAGATTCTGAGCAAAGGCGTTGGGCTGGTAGCCAGTCTCTTCAATCGCACGCAGCACACGCTCTGTTACCTCAGGGGAGATACTGGCGGTACCATTTATCACATAAGAAACAGTAGGCTGAGAAACGCCGGCCAGTTTCGCCACATCTTTCATAGTTACGGATCTATTTGTCATGCTGACACCTCATTTATTTATTAAGTGATTCAAAAAACGTTTTATATTGCTTATTATTCTATCACGAAAGCGAAAGATTGTGTCAGTAAATGTGTATTTTCTGTCGTAAACCTTACCATTCCGGCAAGGCTGGACACTTTTGCGGAGAAAAACAACTTGAATTTTTCGGAAGTTATACAGGACGTGCGGCAAAAAATATATGTACAGCAATTATAAATCGCCATATTGGTTAGCCTGCATTTTTCTTTCGGGCATAATAATCAAAATTAATATACAAAAATTGATTATTATGCTGAAATCACATCAGAAAATGTATTTCTGTTTGACAGGAAGCAAAATGTGGGCTACACTTTTCTCATCATAACTTATACGTATAAACGAATAAAGAAAAAGTAAAAGGTGTAATAGTAATGGAAACAAAAAAAGCATAAATTTTGGTAAGAATTTTTTTTACATGATATTTATACGTATAAACAATAAAGAAAGGACGGGAAAATATGAGCAAGATCAGAGAGACATTCGAAAAAGGGGCAGGGATTTTGCAGTTGACGCCTACCTGGGTACCGCGGCCTTTTAACAGACCGGGGCAGAGACTGCGGCTGCATCCAGACGATTATTTTGCTATGGGCATGGAGCGGGGAGCCATCGTGGAACGGTGGTTCAGTTCGATTACCCATGTGGAGACAAAGGGGGCGCAGCCTTATGAGGGCATGAGTTTCGTCAATGTGGACGATACGAAGGAAGGGGCTATCCTGTTTAAAAATTTTATCGATGAACTGGGAGCGGATCTGATTGGGCAGGAACTGATGGATCAATATGGTACCTGGCCTATGTATTCTAAGTTTTATGATTATCAGAAACCATTGTTTCATCATATTCATCATGCGGAAGCAGCCTGCAAAAAGGTTGGCGTGCTACCAAAACATGAACATTACTTTTTTCCGAAACAGTACAACAATCACTTGGGTGATATGCCGGTAAGCTATTTTGGGTTTGATCCTTCTGTCACAAAAGAGGAAGTGCGGGAACGGCTGCGCGACTACACGAAGCGGGATATGCGGATCACGGAATTGTCGCGGGCATACCGTATCGAACTGGATACAGGCTGGTACACACCGGCTGGCGTAGTACATGCACCAGGTTCACTTTGCACCTACGAACCGCAGTGGAACAGCGACGTTATGGCTATCTGGGAAAATGTAGTAAATGGTGAGGTGTTCCATTACGACGATCTGAGTGCATATCTCCCGGAAGAAGATAAAAATGATATTGATAAAATTCTGGAAGTGGCCGACTGGGAACTGAACACGGCGCCGGACTATCGGGAAAGATTTTTCCGCCGTCCGCAGTTGGAATCCCAGAGCGAGAGTTATGTACAGCATTGGATCGTCTATGGCAATGAGTATGTGGGAGGCAAGGAGCTGACCGTATATCCGGGGCAGAGTGTGGTTATCAAAGATGACAGTGCATACGGCTGTGTGGTCATTCAGGGCCATGGACAGATCGGTGGATTTGCATGCGAATCACCGACACTGATCCGTTACGGTGATCTCACTGCGGATGAGTATTTTGTAAGCAAAAAGGCTGCGACGCAGGGCGTTATTATTAAAAATGAATCGAAATATGAACCGCTGGTTATGCTGAAGCATTTCGGCCCAGATGGAAATATTTTACAGAACAGGGAGGTATAGAGGATGAATAAACTTGGCATTTTTATTAATTTCTGGGAAAATACGTGGAATGTAGATCACATTAAATATATGAAAAAGGCAAAAGATATCGGCTTTGATATCCTGGAATTTCAGGCGCAGCCGCTTCTGGAAATGTCCCATGCGCATATGGATGAAATGAAAAAGAATGCCGATGAACTTGGCATAGAGCTGACCTACAGTCTGGGTCTTGATCCACGCTTTGACGTCTCCAGCAAGGATGAGCAGATACGGCTGGGCGGGGTGGAATATCTGAAGCGTATCGTAGAATGCGTGGGCTATATGGGCGGAAAATTGCTGTCCGGTGTAAGTTACGCAGGATGGAGATGCTGTGATGTGGATCCTGTGTCAGGCAAACAGCAATTATTGGAGAATTCTTTGAAATCCATGCGTGAGATCGTCAGGACAGCGGAAGACAATGGCGTTACTTATTGTGTGGAGGCAGTTAATCGGTTTGAGGGCTGTCTGATCAATACAGCAAAAGAGGCAGTGGCTTATGCCGATGCGGTGGATTCTCCGAATATTGGTGTGCTTTTGGATACATATCACATGAATATCGAGGAAGACAGCTTCCGCAATGCAATCCTTCTGGCTGGAGACAAACTGGTGAATTTCCATACGGGAGACAACAACCGGAGATGCCCCGGCCGCGGGCACATTGATTTTGATGAAATATTCCAGGCTTTGGCAGACGTTGGATATACAGGACGGATTGTTTCGGAACCTTTTGTGGCACAGGGTGGTGAAGTGGGCAAAAATATCTTTGTGTGGAGAGATCTGGAACCGGATATGTCACCGGAATATCGCGATAAAGAAGCAGAATATCTGCTGCACTATGAGCAGGAAATGCTGAAAAAATATGGCATGGCCTGAAAAGAAAAACGCTGCATATGAACTGTTTACCAGCTCATATGCAGTGGTGTATTGGGAACAGTAGAATTCCTGACCACAAGGTGGTGTTCCAGCGTCTCTTTGTATGGGGATGGCTGGACACCGTTGTTGATCCGGTCTAAAAGAAGGGAGATAGATTTCTGGCCTAATTGACGTTTGGCAATATGAATAGAACTCAGCGGAGGATTCAGCACATCGCAGATAAAAATATTGTCGAAGCCGATCACCTTTATATCCTCTGGAACCCGGATATTTGCTTCCTGAAGTGCGTGGAGTGCACCAACTGCCATCTGGTCGTTGCCAACAAAAAGGCCGTCCAGTCCCAGATTGCGTTTCAGCAGTTCCCTGGTACAGGCATAGCCGCTTTCATGGGTAAAATCTCCGCTTAATACACAGGCATCGTCATAAGGAATATGATGTTCCCTCAGTATGTCAGTATATCCGGACAATCGTCCGTTGGGTTCATTTTGGACGGCAATATGACCGATCCGCTTGCAGCCGATATCAATCAAGTGTTCCATGGCCGTGCGGGCACCGGCATAAGAGTCTGTACAAATCGAATCAAAACCATAGGGAGAAAAATCACGTTCCATCATGACCAGAGGGATGGACTTTTGCGCACCAGCCAGAAGCTTGTGAAGATCTGCTGCATAAGAAGATTTCTCTGCCTGCGGGACCACAGAACTGAGGATAATACCATCTACGCTGCTTTCCACAAGATCATTAATTGCCAGTGTTTCACGGTCGAAACTGCCGTTGGAATCGTACAGGGTGACAGTGTAGCCATTTTCTCCGGCAGTGCGACAGATTTCCTTTGTGACATATGGGAAAAAAAGGCCACACATATCCAGTACAATAAGACCGATTCGATTGGATTTCTGGCTTTTTAAATTCTTTGCAAAGATATTTGTTTTGTAACCAAGGGAATCAATCGCCTGCTGTACACGGAGACGAGTATCCTCCTGGACATGCTTTGTGTGATTGATTACATGCGATACTGTAGAAATAGATACGCCGGCTAATTTCGCCACATCTTTTATAGTTACCAATGCAGTTTACCTCCCTTTTCTCTCCCCCATTCTAATTCAGATATGGCGGAAAAGCAAGAATTATGAGGAAAAACTTGGAAAAGTGTCTTGTGCAACATTACTATATATAAAAAAATAACATTAGAGAAATTTGACATATTGACAATGAAATCAATTGATGCTATTGTAAAACACATAAGAAAAACGTTTTTCCAATCAAAAATTGGACATTATAGGGAGGAAGAAAGAAATGAAGCGCTCTGAATCAAATCAGATTATTCAACATACCATAGACGTGGCAACGAAGGCAAAATTTCCATTACCAGAATTCGCTTACTACAGTCCGGAGGACTGGAAGAATCTCGGCGAGGACGAAATAGAATTAGTCGAAAATATGCTGGGATGGGATATTACAGATTTTGGAAGTGGGGATTTTAATAAAATCGGACTTACTATTTTCACCTTCCGAAATGGAAATTTTCATGCAAAGGATAAATATCCAAAGCCATATGCAGAAAAGTTATTATTTGTAAATGACGGACAGATATTACCGTTTCATTATCATTGGAGCAAGATGGAAGATATCATCAACCGGGGCGGCGGAGATCTGGAAGTGACACTGTACAATGCTGTGCAGGAGGACATCGATGATGTAGAAGGCGGACGATCCGGCAAACCGGGGCAATTCGCAGACACGGACGTGACAGTTGTTATGGATGGCAAGGATGTTACGGTTCCTGCAGGCGGCAAAGTCGTATGCAAACCGGGCAGCAGCATTACCTTATGTCCGGGTCAGTATCACTCATGGCAGGGTGTACCGGGAACGGGCGATGTGATTTTATTCGAAGTATCTACAACGAATGATGATACTATTGACAATCGTTTCCATACTGCGGGCCAGAGAATCCCAACCATGGAAGAAGATGAACCGGCCAAATATCTGATGTTTGCGGATTATCCAAAGTATACACAATTTAAATTCTTGTCAAAGTAAGGACCGAGGTAAAGACGATGCGTACATTATCAAAACGGGAGATAGAAGCTTATTGTGGTGATTATTCGCAATTGCTTGGAGTACGGGAGGTAGTATTCCAGGAAGGCAAAGCAAAAGGAACCAGAGCCTACGAAATCAAAAATGGCAGGGATCTGCAGATGACCATACTGGCTGACAAATGCTTTGCAATCCCAGAAATGACTTTTCAGGGAATTAACGCTGGTTTTATATGCAAGACAGGTATCTGTGGCCCGGAATTTTATCAGGAAGAAGGAACAAGAGGGTTTTTAAGAAATTTCGAAGCTGGCTTTCTGACAACCTGCGGACTGACTTACATGGGAACACCGGGTGAGGAGAATGGACAGAAAAACGGTCTGCACGGCCCTGTTTCTAACACACCCATGGAACATGTTTCCTCTCACGTGGAATGGAAAGATGATATGGCGTGGATAACGGTCACAGGACAGGCGAGAGAAGGGCATCTGTTTGGCCCAAACATGGTAATCCAGAAGAAAATAACTTTAAACAATATGGAAAACAAAATCTGGATTTCCGATGTGGTCACAAATCAGGATTTTGAACCTGCACCGCTGATGCTTTTGTATCACTTTAATATGGGGTATCCCATGCTGGACGAATCCTGCAGGATCTACACAGATTTCGATCAAATCGAAACACGGGATGAAGCATCAAAGAAGGGACTGGATACCTGCACCACTTTCCAGAAACCCATGGATGGATATGAGGAAGAAGTATTCTTTCGAACCATGTCGGACAAGGAGCGGGATGAGGCATATGTCCTGATACATAATCAAAATCTGGATATGGGCGTATTGATTCGCTTTAATCCGCAGGTACTGCCTGTCTTAAATCAATGGAGCAGCCCGCGAAGCGGGGATTACGCACTGGGTATTGAGCCGGGTACCTGTCATGTGGGTGGCAGAATCCGGGCAAGGGAAGAAGGAAGACTACTATTTCTGGAACCGAATGAGTCGAGGAAGTTTGAACTTGAAATCGAATTCATCGACCACCTGACTACGAATGAAAAGTATTGTACTTTCATTAAATAACTATTTTAACAGGAGGAAGAAAAATGAAGAAAAAGTTATTGGCAACAGTATTAGCAGTAGCAATGGTAATGGGATTGGTTGCATGTGGGTCAGACAGCGCTGATGCACCGGCGACAACAGAAGACACAAAGACAGAAGACACAAAAACAGAAGACACAAAAACAGAGGATAAAAAAACAGAAGATACAGCAAGTGCGGACGGGGAAGTAAAACTGGCAGTTCTTTTGAAACCGGAATCTAATGAATACTGGTCATCTATGAAGGCTGGTATTGAAGAATGGGCACAAGGACAGGACGGCGTGAGTGTTGATGTATATTGTGCAGAGTCTGAGGACAATATACAGGGACAGTTAGAGCAGATGGAAAACATTATTTCTAAAGATTACAATGCAATCTGTGCAGCTCCGCTTTCAGCATCCAACCTGGTAGAAGGTGTTATCAAAGCCTGTGAGGCAGGTATTCCTGTAGTTAATGTAGATGAGGCCATCGACGCGGAAGCAGTAAAAGAAGGCGGTGGAAATATGGTTGGTATCTACACCACAGATAACGTAATAGTTGGACAGAAGGGTGCAGAATACATTTCAGAAAAGATTGGAAGCGGCCAGGTTGCCATCATCGAAGGAACAGCAGGCAATGTGACTTCCAACAATCGTACTAAGGGTGCTACGGATTACTTCAAGGGTGTTGACGGTATTGACGTTGTAGCAAGCCAGTCCGGTGACTGGGACCGTCTGACTTCTATCGACGTTGCGACCAACATCATGCAGTCTAATCCAGAACTGAAAGCATTCTACTGCTGCAATGATACTATGGCATTAGGTGTTTACGAAGCGGTTGTCAATGCAGGTAAACAGGATCAGGTCATGGTAGTCGGAACAGATGCGGTACAGAATGCGAAGGAGTCTGTTAAAAATGGTGAGATGGCAGCGACCGTTGGACAGGATAATGTAGGTATCGGTATCGCATGCTGCGAACTGGCAGTAAAAGCAGCAAAAGAAGGATGGAAGGCAGATGCTTCTGCTGAAATGCCTGTGAATTATATCGATTCATTCCTTGTTACAGCAGACAATGTAGATGAATATCTGAAATAATAAAAATATAGTAACTATTCAGTAGGTCGGCGCATTTACTGCGCTGACCGTAAGAAAATGAATCAGGAAATATAGTAAATCAGGTGATTTCCGGGTGTAGGGCCCGGAAGTTACTTTCATAATGAAAGAGGGAACTTATGGAATATTTGGTAGAAATGAAAAACATGACTATGAAATTTCCTGGCGTCGTAGCTCTTGACAAAGTTTCTTTTAATTTGAAACCAGGAGAAGTACATATATTACTTGGTGAGAATGGAGCCGGAAAATCCACACTGGTTAAAATGCTGAGTGGGATCAATAAACCGACAGAGGGTGAAATCATTATCGGTGGAAAGTCATACAGCCATTTGACACCAAAGGATTCTGTTGAGAATAAAATTGCAATCATCTATCAGGAATTGAGTGTAGTAAATGAATTATCCATTGCGGAAAATCTTTATGTAGGAAAACTACCCTACAAAAAAATCGCCGGGATGAAGATTATGAACCGGAAATATATCAATGAGCAGGCGAAAAAGTATATGGACGAAATCGGCATCAAGAGAAGTCCAAACACTTTGGTTCAGGATATTTCCATTTCCGAGAAGCAGCAGGTGGAGATTGCAAAAGCGCTGGCGGCAGATGCCAAGATAATTATTATGGATGAGCCGACCTCTTCTTTGTCTATTGAAGAGACAGAAGAACTGTTCCAGATTATTGAAAAACTCAAAAAAAATGGAATTGGCATCATCTATATTTCCCACAAATTAAAAGAAATCAAGCAGGTGGGAGACCGGGTCACTGTTTTAAAGGATGGGGCATACGTGGAGACGCGCGATGTCGCAGATATTGAAGTGGACGATCTGATCCCAATGATGGTAGGACGTAAGATAAAAGCCAGTCATCTGGGAAATGAAGCAGAAATAGAAAAAAATAATGAAGTTATTTTCTCTGTGAAGAATCTTACCAGAAAAGATGGAACGGCACGCAACATCAGCTTTGACGTGAGAAAAGGTGAAATCCTTGGATTCGCGGGACTCATTGGCGCAGGTCGGTCGGAATGTATGGAAGGGATTTTTGGCGCGAAACCAATTTCCAGCGGAGAAATCTTTCTGCATGGCAAACCGATCAAGATAAAAGATACCTATCATGCGTTGAAAAAGGGAATCGCCATGGTTACAGAAAACCGCCGTGAAACAGGATTCTTCCAGAATTTTGAAATCTGGCGTGAGATTTCCGTGACAATGAATTTGAAAAAATCAAGATTAGCAGGTTTCAGCGGACTTGTACATGACAAGGACGAAAAAAAGATGGCAGAAGAACAGGTCGGACGCCTGAATACAAAATGTTCCGGTATCAATCAGATGACCGTCAATCTTTCCGGCGGTAATCAGCAGAAGGTTATCATAGGAAAATGGCTGGCCGTTAATTCGGATGTATTTATTTTTGATGAACCGACAAAAGGTATTGATGTGGGTGCAAAGAGCGAGATCTACGATATTATGCGTGGTATGGCAGATGATGGAAAAGCCATTGTTATGGTTTCCTCAGAAATGCCGGAACTTTTATCTACATGCGATAGAATTATCGTGTTCAGAAATGGTGAGATATCAGGAGTGTTGACAAATAATGAGGCGACAGGTGAAGCGACAGAAGAAACAATTATGCGAGCTGCCGTTGCAGTGGATTAAGAGGTGAGATTATGACAAAAGCAAAATTTAAAAGTTTTTGGGACAAATTTGGTACACTGAGCATACTGGTTCTGATGCTGGTCTGCCTGTCCATCGCTTCCCCAAAATATTTTTTGACCGCCGATAATTTCAAGCAGATTGGATTACAGAGTACGGTATATATTCTGCTTGCATTTGGCGAATTTTTTGCAATCCTTTTAGCTGGTATTGACTTATCAGTCGGATCGGTAGCGGCGCTGGTTGGAATGTTTATAGCTATGATGTTAAAAGCAGGAGTTCCAATTCCCTTAGCGATTCTTGCAGGATTGTTGATTGCATTAGTTTTCGGAGCGGTAAATGGCATCCTGATCAATGCGCTGGATCTGCATCCCTTTGTGGTCACCCTGGGTACAAATACCATATTCAGAGGAATCACACTGGTTGTTTCCAATGGATCACCGGTATACGGACTGCCAAAAGCGTTCAAAGATATGTCTGGTTACGTATTCGGATTCCCCATACCACTGTTGTTTGCACTGATTATGGCGGTGGTGCTGATATTGTTTACCACCAGGAGTGTGGCCGCACGTAACTTATATGCATTGGGTGGGAACAAACAGTCGGCATGGTATTCTGGAATAAATACAAAACATTATACGTTATTTGCACATATGCTGGCCAGTCTGCTGGCCGGTGTTGCCGGAATTATCATGACTTCCCGTGTAGGCGCTGCGGAGCCCACAGCCGGAGACGGATATGAAACCTTCGCAATCGCCTCCTGTATTATCGGAGGAACTTCATTTTTTGGAGGAAAAGGAAAAATCTTTGGAGTTCTCCTTGGAGGCCTGACCATCGGCACCATAACAAACGGTCTGAACATTTTGAATGTTTCCAGCTACTATCAGAAAATCGTAATGGGCGCATTGATTATCGGATCCGTTGCATTAGAAAAGGTTATTGGAAATTCAGTAAAGAACAGTTAAGAAAGCAGGAGAAGATATCGATACTAAGGCAATTCCCCCGGTATTTCACGAAATACCATAGGGAGTTGCCTTAAAACTTTGATAAAATGTAAACGATTACGCAAATGAAAGGGTAAATATGCACAAAAAATATGAGAAAAATTACTGCAAATACACGAAAAGGATAAAAGCGATTGACAAATGGGACTGCGGGAATTATTATAGTCACAAGAGATACGTAATCCATTACGTAACCAACTTCAACAGAAAGGAAGCCCGCCTATGAAGAAGAGTTTATCTATGAAAGAGATAGCTGAGCTTGCGGGAGTTTCTGTGGCTACTATTTCCAGAGTTATGAATCAGAATGGAGGCTACTCCACAGAGACGGAAGAAAAAGTCCGGAGTGCGATCAAAAAGTATAATTATGTTCCTAACTCCGCAGCGAAAAGTCTCAGAACCAACCGGGCACCCATTGTTGGAATCATTGTTCCGGATATTCTGAATGAATATTATTCGAGGCTGGTGTTTGAACTGCAGATGGCATTCTTTGAAGAAGGCTATCTGACCATGATCTGCAATACGAATGAGTCAAGTACACTGGAAGAAAAGACAGTACAGGCATTGATCGCGCAGAGTGTCAGTGGCCTGATCCTGATTTCCGGAGTGAATTACCAGAAAAGGTCTCTGGCGACAGGAATTCCTACTGCCTATATCGACAGGCGTCCACAGGACGACGAAAGAGGAATCGTATATGTAGAGTCCGATAACGTTCAGGGCGGCTATATGGCGACGAAAGAACTGATCGAATGTGGCTGCACACGGATTGCTTTTATCACAGATATGCTGGGTGAGAGCAGCAAGATAGGCCGATTCAAGGGATATTGCAACGCTTTGAATGAAGCGGACATCCCCATCGATCCATCCCTGACCATGCGTGTTCAGAATGTGGCCATCGATGATGCCTTTCAGGTAGTCAGCGAAGCTCTTGAGAAGGGAATTACTTTCGACGGAATCATGTGTACCACAGATATGCTGGCAATAGGCGCAACCATGGCTTCAGAGGCCGCCGGTTATAAAGTGCCGGAGGAGATGAAAATCACCGGATTTGATGATGTCAGTGCGACGACCTTATTCAGGCCAAGCATCACAACAGTGCATCAGAATACGGATGCCATGACGAAACTGGTAGCGGAACTGCTGATCGACCTGATAGACGGTAAGAAACTGAAAGAGCAGGACTATACCATACCGGTAACACTGATGAAGCGGGCATCGACCCGTGGGGAATAGCAGGCAACCTGCTAAAAAAGAATATAGAAGTTTGTGCACGTAACGTAATCGATTACGTAGAACTTTTATAGATAGAAACTTTTATTATTTTCCAAGGAGGAAGAAAAAATGAAAAAAAGAATTCTGGCAACATTACTTTCAGTGGCAATGGTGGCAACATTGTTCGTAGGGTGTGGAAATTCATCCGGCACAACAGAGGAAAAAAAGGCAGACGATACAAAGACAGAAGATACAGCAGATGCTAAAGATGACGCTGCCAAGACAGAAGATACAGCAAAAGCAGGCGAGAAATATGGTATCGTATTAAAGACGCTCAGTTCAGAGTTCTGGCAGTCTATGCAGAAGGGTATTGAAGACAAAGCAGCAGAGCTTGGTGTTGAAGTTGAAGTACTTGGCGCTAACTCAGAAGATGACGTGGAAGGTCAGGTTAACGTATTTGAGACCATGATCCAGTCTGGCGAGTATGTAGGATTTGCAGTAGCTCCTCTTTCAGATGCTAACCTTGTTAACACAGTAGCAGAAGCAAACGCTGAGGGATATTTAGTAGCAAACATCGATGAAAAGATCAACGCAGACACACTGGCAGCTCAGAATGGTTCTGTAGTATCATTCGTAACCACAGATAATAAAATAGTTGGAAATACTGCTGGTGATTACATCGCTTCTTTATTAAAGTCTGGCGATGAAGTAGCTATTATCGAAGGAAAAGCCGGTGCTGTATCTGGAGAAGACAGAAAAGCAGGATGCCAGGAATCTTTCGAAAAAGCTGGTCTTACTGTCGTAGACAGCCAGCCTGCAGACTGGGATAAAACAAAGGCATATGACCTTGCAACAAACCTGATCAGCAAGAACGAAAACCTGAAAGCTATCTACTGCTGTAATGATACAATGGCAATGGGCGCTCAGGAAGCTGTTGAAAACTCAGGAAAAGACATCATCGTTGTTGGTACTGACGGAAACAGTGATGCTATCGCATCTGTAAAAGCTGGTAAACTGACTGCTACTATAGCACAGGATCCAGGACAGGTTGGAGCAAGATCTCTGGAACTGCTTGTTCAGGCTCACAAGAATGGTGAGAAACCTGGCGAAAAAGACATGATCGACGAAAGAATTGATCCTATCCTTGTAACAGAAACAGAAAACTAAGATAGGAAAATCCAAACCCGATATAGCTTAAGAACAACTGAAGAGGCCAGGCTTTGCTTGGTCTCTTTCTTAAAAAAAGAAACGCGTTAACGAGTGGTCAAAAGGAAAAGATGGTGCATATGAATAGTTTAGTTGAAATGAGAAATATTACAAAAAAATTTCCGGGTGTGACTGCGCTTAGTGGAGTTAATTTTGATGTTCAACCCGGAGAAGTACATGTTCTCTTAGGAGAAAACGGTGCCGGAAAATCAACTTTAATGAAAATGTTGAGTGGGGCATATGAACCGACCGAAGGAACCATGGTAGCAAATGGTAAAGAATTCCCACGGTTTACACCAAGAATATCCCAGGAAAACGGGATCAGTATTATTTATCAGGAATTAAGTGTTATTGACGAAATCAGTATTCAGGAAAATATCTTTGTAGGTAAATTGCTGACAAAAAAAGTTGCAGGAATAAGTCTGGTAGACAATGCGACGATGAAGCAGAGAACACAGGAAGTGTTGGACGAGATCGGTCTGAAACGCAGCCCGGGAACAAGAGCAGGGCAGCTTTCTATTCCGGAGAAACAGATGGTTGAGATTGCGAAAGCTGTTGCGTTTGATGCGAAGGTCATCATCATGGATGAGCCAACATCTTCTTTAACAACAGAAGAAATCAATCATTTATTCGAAATTGTTGATAGATTAAAGAAACAGGGAAAAGGAATCGTGTTCATTTCCCACAAACTGGACGAAGTTATGGCTATCGGTGACCGTGTAACCGTCCTGAAGGATGGCCAGTATATTGGTACTTACCCGATCTCGGAGATGAACGAGGACAAGCTGGTGACCATGATGGTAGGGCGTGAGATCAAAGGTACTTATCTCCAGGATCCAAACAGGGATTATGGCGATGATATCATCTTTGAGGCAAAAGATATTACCCGCAAGGATAATCGCTGCAGGAATATTTCCTTCCAGCTCAAGCGCGGCGAGATCCTTGGATTCTCCGGACTGGTTGGTGCAGGACGTACCGAACTTATGGAAGCAATCTTCGGAGCAGCACCCATGAAAACCGGCGAGATGACACTCCTGGGAGAAAAACTTAACATCAAATGCCCGTATGATGCCCTGAAAGCAGGTATCGCACTGGTAACAGAAAACAGACGTGTAACAGGATTTTCACCATTCTTCTCGATCAAGCAGAACCTGATCCAGGCGAAATACCTGAAGGAGAGCAAGTTCGGCGGTATGACCGGCCTGATCAATAAGAAGATGGAACAAGAGGTTGCGGAAGAGCAGAGAGCTGCAATGCAGATCAAATGTGCAACGACAAATCAGACGATCACAGAATTATCCGGTGGTAACCAGCAGAAGGTTATCCTTGGGAAATGGATGGCATCTGATCCAAAACTGATTATCTTTGATGAACCTACCAAGGGTATCGATGTTGGTACAAAATCAGAAATCTATAAACTCATGAGAGCACTGGCAGAAAGAGGCATCGGCGTACTCGTTGTATCCTCAGAGATGCCGGAACTGTTATCTACCTGTGACCGGATTGTTGTATTTAGCGATGGCAAGAAAAATGGAGAATTTACTTCATTAGAAGCTACAGAAGAAGCATTAGTCCGGGCAGCAACCACGTGATCTTAGAAAATTCAAATAGGAGTGAGAAAAATGAGTAAACAAACACAGACAGTAAAACCCAAAAAGACATTCAGTGATTACTGGAGTTCTTATAGTACCGTTGCTATTCTTGTATTAATGTTAATCGTATTCAGTGCCCTGAAGCCAAGCGCATTCCTGAGCACGAACAATTTCGTAAAGATCATCGAGCAGAGTTCGATCACGATCCTTCTGGCCTGTGGTGAATTCTTCGGCATCATCCTTGGCGGTATCGACTTATCCGTAAGTTCTACCATGGCTTTATCCGGCGTCGTATGTGCAAAACTGATGCTGGCAGGCTGGCCGCCGGTACTCGCTGTATTAGTAGGTATCATCCTGTTCGGAGCAGTAGTTGGAGCGATCAATGGTTCTTTGATCAACCTGACAAACCTGCCTCCATTCATCATTACCTTAGGTACCCAGGCTATCTTCCGTGGATTTACGTACATCTTAAGTGATGCACGTTCCGTATCAGGCATCTCTACCGGATTCATGCAATTCGTTGGCGGTAAGTTAGGAGGAGTTGTTCCTATGCCTATTGTCATAGCCCTGATAGTCGCCTTGATACTGATCTTTTTTACCACGAAGACCAGAGCCGGACGTAATATCTACGCATTAGGCGGCAATCCAAGCTCTGCATACTATGCAGGTATCACAACCAAGAGACATCAACTGCTTTGCTTCGTTATCTCAGGTGTTTGTGCTTCCTTAGCAGGTATGGTAAATATCGCAAGACTTGGTTCAGCAGAACCCAATGCCGGTACCGGATATGAGACATATGCCATCGCATCCGTTATCATCGGTGGTGCTTCTTTCTTCGGTGGCCAGGGTGTTGTATGGAAAGTCGTTATCGGTGGTCTGATCATCGGTGTTATCAACAATGGTCTGAACATGGTCGGTCTGTCTTCTTACTATCAGCAGATCGCAATGGGCGCCCTGATCATTCTTGCAGTTACGCTGGACCGTTTCTTTGGTGCTAGTAAAGACAAGTAAAATATAGTATAATAAAGTAACTAATCAGGTATTGAACAGCTATATAATGAAAGAAAAAATGAAGGAGATTATTTATGAAACCAGAATTCGCACCATCACTTATGTGCATGGATTTTTTGAAAATGAAAGAACAGTTTGAGATCCTGAATGATCGCGTAGATATGTATCACGTGGACATCATGGATGGACATTTCTGTAAAAATATTACCCTGTCACCAGATCTTGTAAAGACCTTCGCAAAGGTTGCTACAAAACCTATGGACTGCCATCTGATGACAACCAATCCCACCGACTGGATTGAGACACTGGCAGCTGCTGGTGCTGCGTATATCTCCCCACATGCTGAGACCATCAATACTGACGCATTCCGTGTGATGAATCTGATCCACAGCCTGGGCTGCAAGACTGGACTGGTGCTGAACCCTGCCACACCGTTAAGTTCCGTAGAATATATTCTCGGACGTGTGGATATGCTGACGATCATGTCCGTGGACGTTGGATTCGCAGGACAACCCTTTATCGAGGAAATGCTGGACAAGATCAAAGAAGCAAAACGTCTGAAAGAGGAAAAAGGCTATACATACAAGATCCAGATCGATGGTTCCTGCAACAAAAATACCTTCAAGCGCCTGACAGAAGCAGGTGTGGAAGTGTTTATCGTTGGATCTTCCGGACTTTTCGGACTGGACAAGGATCTGAACAAAGCCTGTGATATGATGTTTGAACAGTATGCAGAGGCAGTAAAATGATTCGGGAGGCAAACCATGTCAGATAAAAAATATATGCTGGGCATCGATATCGGCGGAACAAATATCCGCGCGGGCCTGGTAGGTGAGGACTACAATCTTTCTGATTTTATCATTGAGAGCAGTACCCAGATAATGGACGCCGAACATGCAGCAGACAAATTATTGTTATTTGTGAAAAGATATTTGGACGATCAGGGAAAAGGTAAAAATATAGCCGGTATTTCACTGGGCTTCCCGTCCACCATAGACCGGGACCGCAAGGTGGTTTTATCTACGCCGAATATTGCGGGTCTTGACAATGTGCCTGTGGTTGATACAATAGAAGCGCAGGTTGGTATTCCTACGTATATAGATACGGATGTGGACATGCTCCTTCGACATGATATGTTCAAGGGCAGTATCCCGGATGAGGGAATCACCGCAGCATTTTATCTTGGAACAGGCCTTGGCAATGCCATCGCCATCAACGGGGAACTGCTCATCGGTAAAAACGGTGCAGCAGCGGAATTGGGACATATCCCTTCCAGAGACGTGCAGGGTAAATGTGGATGCGGAAATACCTCCTGTGTGGAATTATTTGCATCAGGCAAGCATTTGCGTGAAGTCTGTGATACGGAACTGGGCGGCGCCTTTATCGGTAATGTGTTCAAAGAACACAGCGAAGATCCGGCGATCCGGAAGTTTATCCATGACCTGGCTATTCCAGTGGCGGCAGAGATCAATATTCTCGATCCGGATTACATTATCATCGGTGGTGGTGTGGTACAGATGCCGGGATTTCCAAAGGAGCAGTTAGAGACTGCTATTCACGAATATGCGAGAAAGCCATATCCGGAACAAAATCTGGACTTTGTGTATTCCGTTCCGGGACAGGAAAATGGCGTCATCGGTGCAGGTATCCACGGATTCAAGCAGGCGAAAAAAAGAGCATAGAGGAGCAGGGATTATGAAAATCGGAATCGGTAATGACCATGTAGCAGTAGAAATGAAAAAAGAAATCACAGAATATCTGGAGAGCATGGGCCATGAAGTCATCAACTATGGCACAGACTGTACAGACCGTTGTGATTACCCAATCTATGGGGAAAAAGTAGCAAATGCAGTTGTATCCGGCGAAGTGGATAGAGGTATCCTGATCTGTGGAACAGGTGTAGGCATCTCCTTATCAGCCAACAAGGTACGCGGCATCCGTGCTGTAGTCTGCAGCGAGCCATATTCTGCAAGACTTTCCAGACAGCATAACAACACCAACATTCTGGCTTTCGGTGCCCGGGTGATCGGTATCGAACTGGCAAAAATGATCGTGGATGAATGGATCAAAGCTGAGTTTGAAGGTGAAAGACATCAGGTGCGTATCGATATGCTCAAAGATATTGAGGATAAACAGTACGAGAAATAAAAGTCAAATACGATAGGATGCCCCGGTGGCTTTTCAAGGCTGCCGGGGTATTTTTTGTTATAAAATCTGGACGGCAGGGTGGAAGTCTGGTATTGTATTAGTAGTAATTCCACAGGGCCTACGGAGGTGTCTATGAGTCAGAAGGCAAGATGGATCAGAATCTTCATCAGTGCATTAAAAATCGCAGTGGGCAGCTGCATCGCTATTTATATTGCGGAGATGTTCAGGCTGGATTATGCCACATCGGCAGGAAGTATCACGCTGTTGACACTGGTGACCACAAAGTGGGAGACGGTGCGTCTGTCCGTTTTCCGTGTGATAACCTTTGTGTTGTCCGTATTGCTGGCGGCTGTGCTATTTCCCTATATCTCCAGCACATGGCTGGCTTACGGACTTTTTGTGTTCGGTGTGGTCATGATCTGCGAGGGCATCGGCTGGCGGGCTACCGTATCGGTCAATGCGGTCATCGGTATTCATTTTCTGTCTACCAGGGATTTCCATGAAGCATTTATTATGAATGAACTTTATCTGGTACTGATCGGTATTACCGTGGCGGTCGTATTGAATCTGTTCCATCCGTACCAGTCCCAGAAGAACAACATTGTCAATAATATACTTTATACAGAGGAACAGCTTCATCGGATTCTGACAAAAATGGCGGCATATCTGTCCAATGAACCTTTAGAGGGGAATGTGTGGGACGATATCATCGCCCTGGAAAAGCGTCTGCATCATTATGTAGAAGGGGCTTATGAGTATCAGGAAAATACCTTTTACTCTCACCCGCAGTATTACATAAATTATTTTGAGATGCGCAGCCAGCAGTGCTCGGTGATCCACAACCTGCATTATGAGATGAAGCGCATGAAGCATATGCCGGAGCAGGCGCACATCGTGTCAGATTATATCCTGTATATGCGGGATTATGTGAAGGAACTGAATGTGCCGCAGGAACAACTGCAGCGGCTGCAGGAGATTTTTGATACTATGACAAAAGAAGATCTGCCCCAAAACCGGGAAGAGTTTGAAAGCAGAGCACTTTTGTACCATGTGCTTATGGATCTGGAGGAATTTCTGGTATTCAAACGTCGTTTTGTGGAGAATGTGGACGACCGGCAGAAAGAAATATATTGGAAAAAAGAAAAACAGTAGAGGAGCAACGAGATATTCATGAAAGAAAGAGAAAAATTTGGTTCCCGGCTGGGATTTATCCTGGTTTCGGCAGGCTGCGCGGTAGGACTTGGAAATGTATGGAAATTCCCGTATATGTGCGGCAAATACGGCGGTGCGGCATTTATATTGATTTATTTACTGTTCCTGGTTATTCTGGGATTCCCCATTATGGTCTGTGAGTTTTCAGTAGGTCGGGGCAGCAAGAAGAGCATTGCCTCTTCCTTCCGGGATCTTGAGCCGGAAGGCCGCCGGTGGCATGGATTTGGCTATCTGGGCATGGCGGGCAATTACCTGCTTATGATGTTCTATACCATGGTGGCAGGCTGGATGCTGTATTATTGCTACCGTACGGCCATGGGCCAGTTTTCCGGGGCAGGTATTAACAAAGAGGTGATCGCAGAGGAGTTTAACAATATGCTGGCTTCTCCGGGGACTATGACTTTCTGGATGATTCTGGTGGTCCTTCTGGCATTCGGTATCTGTTCCCTGGGTGTGCAGAAGGGCGTGGAAAAGATTACGAAGGTCATGATGATCTGCCTGCTGGCGCTGATCGTGATCCTTGCGGTAAATTCTGTCATGCTGGACGGTGCCAAGGAAGGTATTCTTTTCTATCTGGTACCGGATTTTGAGGCCATGAAAGAAAATGGTATCGGAAATGTTATTTTTGCCGCCATGTCCCAGGCGTTCTTTACCCTGAGTATCGGTATGGGCTCCATGGCTATTTTCGGAAGTTATCTGGGCAAGGACCGTTCCCTGCCGGGGGAGACTCTGAATATTACGATCCTGGATACCTTCGTGGCACTGATGGCAGGACTTATCGTGATTCCAGCCTGCTTTGCTTTCGGCATTGAGCCGGATGCAGGTCCGCCACTGATCTTTATCACGCTGCCCAATGTCTTTCATCAGATGCCGGGTGGTCAGATCTGGGGCAGCCTGTTCTTCCTGTTTTTGTCCTTTGCGGCATTGTCTACGGTCATCGCCGTATTCGAAAACATTACTTCTTTCGCTATCGATCTATGGGGATGGAGCCGGAGAAAGACCGTTCTGGTCAACATTGTGGCAGTGATCCTTTTGTCCCTGCCGTGTGTGCTGGGCTTTAATATTCTGGCCGGTTTTCAGCCGCTGGGCGCAGGTACTGGTATCATGGATCTGGAAGATTTTCTGGTATCAAACAATATCCTGCCGTTGGGGTCGCTGGTCTATCTCATGTTCTGTACCCATAAGTATGGATGGGGCTGGGATAACTTCGTGAAAGAAGCCAATACGGGAAAAGGCATCAAAGTATCGAGCAAACTGCGGTTCTACATGACCTATATCCTTCCCTTTATTGTGGTAATCATTTACCTGAAAGGCTATTATGATCTGTTTGTGCCCCAGGGTATGACCATGACGATTATCTGGGGTTTTGTGGCGGCCTGCTTCCTGGGTCTCGTGGCATTCTTTTCTTTTGGAAAGCGGAAAGTAAAATGACAAATCGAGTAGGGAACCGGCTTGATTGCGCGGCCTCAATACGGGAATTGACGAAACGGTCATGCAGGGGGTAAAATAAGAATATGAAAAATTCAGAATATGAGGAGGTAAAAGCAATGAGCAAAACACCGGAAATGATACGGAACGAAAAGGCGGGTGCCTGTCTGGTAAAGGCACTGGAGGGCCGCTGCTTTGAGGCATATTACTGTGAGACGAAAGAGGAAGCAAAAGAGAAAGCGCTGTCTCTTATCCCAGAGGGAGATGTGATCTCCTGGGGTGGCTGTGGTACAGCCGAGGAGATTGGTCTTATGGACGAGATCCAGAGCGGGAAGTATAAAGTAATCGACCGTGCCACAGGGAAGGACCGGGCAGAGAGCCTGCAGCTTATGCGGCAGGGGCTGCTGGCGGATACCTATATCGCCGGAACCAACGCCATCAGTGAGGATGGTCAGCTGGTCAATATCGATGGTACCGGCAATCGCGTGGCGGCCATGACCTTTGGACCGTCCAACATCATCGTGGTAGCGGGCATGAATAAGGTGGCAAAGAATGTGGAGGATGCTCTGACCAGAGCCCGCTCCATAGCTGCACCCATTAACTGTCAGCGCTTCCCGGATAAAAAGACCCCCTGCGTAAAGACTGGATTATGCGGCGACTGTAACTCACCAGATTGCATCTGCAACTACATCTCCACCATCCGTCGCTGCAGCCCGCCGAAGAAAATCAAGGTGATTCTGATTGGGGAAAAATTAGGGTTTTAGGATAAGATAAAATCATTCTGTACATATGCGGATATTTGTCGTTTGTGCAGAATGATTTTTTATTTTGGGGATTCCATTTTGAAAAGAAATATGCTATGATGCACCTACACACATTCGTGTGATCCTGGCGTTTCGCCATTTTTCCATTTTATTTAAACAATTTCATAAGGAGGAAGCATTATGAGAAAGACATTTTACGGGATAACTGCGTCTGTTTTGGCGGTGGTGGTTTGTTTTGGTACGGGGGCAGAAACCGAGACGCTGGACATTTATGGGGAGTATCCCTATTATACGCAGCATTATGAGCAGGGAATGCCGGCGCTGGAGATTCCGGGGACGGAGGTACTGGATGAAGAGGCGGATCTGGATGGATATGAGCCTTGTTTTATACTGAATGAAGCAGTGAAGGGCACTGTGGATGAGGTGGCAGATGATATTCAGCATTGCACTTATTTTGATGTAGAGCAGGAGATATTTCGGTACATGGAGAAAGCAGAGGAAAGTGATGAGCAGTTTAATGAGTCAGAGGATGTGAAAAACGAGAGCCGGAAGTTTATGGGTTATTCCATGCTGCAGGAAAATGTGGGATATTATCAGGGCGTTCCGCTGGATCTTCGCACCACGGTGGTGGGTTATGTGGCGTGTGGGGAGGAAAATAAGAATGAACTGGATTTCTGGCTGAATGATCCGGCAGGATTTATGTCAACTTCTTATCAGATTACCTTTCGGTACGATATCTTAAATCATGAGACAAAGGAGCCTATGACGGCAAAAGGATATTTTGGCCTTATGGACTATGATTACTGCCAGGGTACGCTGTTTCACGGAAATGCGTTCCGAAAATATTATGTCACCCAAAATACGAATCTGGAGATGGTATACACGGAAGACGGTCCCTTGTATTTTACCCGGGATACCATGGGTGTGGCACTGGAAGATCAGGACAACTGGCTGGCCGTGTGCTTTGAGGGCGATTCTTTTACAATCACATACACCATGGGAGATATAGGCATCGGTGGCACCACAGCAGGCGACGGAGGCTTTGAACTACAGGAGCGGGTACCGGATACCTATATTACGGAAGGGTAGGCCGGCTTTATGACAACAGATAAAAAAACATATATGAGAATCATGGATCCGAAGCTGGATAGCACAGTAAAATTTAAAAATCTCCATAATTTGCTTGTAAGTCTTGGATTTTTGTGTACAATTAAAGGAGATCATTATATTTACAGAATAAAAGGAATGCCATATTACATTAATCTGCAGCCAAAAGGAAACATGGCAAAACCCTATCAGGTTAAGCAGGTACGCGACTTTTTGAACATGTATGGATTGGAGGTAAAATAATATGTCAAAATATGATAAAATCTTGCATTGGTCAGAGGAAGACGCGGCATGGCTTGTAACGGTACCGGATTTGCCTGGATGTATGGCAGATGGGAAGACACAGGAAGAGGCGCTTCACAATGTAGAAGCAATTATTTCAGAATGGATTGAAACCGCCAAAACAGATGGGGTAAATGTCCCACTGCCCAGGAGTTCATTCCAACGAGCATAGACCATCAAAAAACAGTATGGAAACGGCAAAAATACCGATTGACATTTGTCGGATATTAAGATAAGATTGAACGAAATAAAAGGGAGTAGCTAACACACCCGTGTTTACGATTTCGTCAGTACGATGGTTACCATCCGGAACGTAATGAAACAGCGAGACTTTTATTGCATGGAACAGGTGCAATAGGAGTCTCGCTTTTATTGTTCCGATGTAAAAATGGAGGTTATTATGGGAACGTATTATCAGAAGAGTAGTGAAGAAGTAAGGAAAGAAATAAACGGTTCCGACAAGCCCTTGTCTGCGGCCCAGGTGGAGGCGAACCAGAGCAAATATGGGCGCAATGAGATTGCTGGTACGAAGCAGAAAAGCCTGGCACTGGTGTTTTTGGAGCAATTTAAAGATTTCCTGGTTATTATCCTGATTCTGGCAGCAGTGGTATCGGGATTTCTGGGAGACCTGGAAAGCTCGCTGGTCATCCTGGTGGTGATTACCATCAATGCGATTTTGGGAACGGTGCAGACGGTGAAGGCACAGAAATCTCTGGATAGCCTGAAAGAATTGTCCTCACCGGCGGCAAAGGTGCTGCGAAACGGTGAGATCGTAGAAATCGACAGCAAGGATGTGACGGTGGGGGATGAGGTACATCTGGAGGCGGGAGATTTTATTCCGGCAGATGGACGGATCCTGGAAAACGCCAGCATGAAGGTGGACGAGAGCGCACTGACCGGTGAGAGCGTGGCGGTGGAGAAGAGCACGGACGTGATCGAAGGCGAAGTACCGCTGGGAGACCGTATCAATATGGTGTATTCCGGCAGTTTTGTTACATACGGCAGGGGCAGCTTCCTGGTGACAGCGGTGGCTATGGATACGGAAATCGGCAAGATTGCAAGCCTTTTGAAATCCACCTCGGAAAAGAAAACACCGCTGCAGCGCAACCTGGATAATTTCGGAAAAAAATTATCTATTATTATCATGGTATTCTGCGGCATACTCTTTGGAATCAATATATTTCAAGGCGGAAATGCGGGCGATGCGTTTATGTTTGCGGTAGCGCTGGCAGTGGCTGCGATTCCGGAGGCACTGAGTTCCATCGTGACCATCGTGCTTTCCTTCGGTACCCAGAAGATGGCGAAAGAAGGGGCGATTATCCGCAAACTCCAGGCCGTAGAGGGCCTGGGCAGCGTGTCTGTCATCTGTTCTGATAAGACAGGGACATTGACACAAAACAAGATGACGGTGGAAGATTATTATATAGCCGGCAAACGTATACCGGCAGCAAAAATCGATCCAACCATGCCGGACCACAAGGATCTTATGCGACTTAGTATACTGTGCAACGATTCCACCAATCAGGACGGCAATCTGCTGGGTGATCCAACGGAGATTGCATTGATTAATTTATGCAATGATCTGGGCGTTCCAGCAAGGCGTGTCCGCAATACGTATCCAAGATTAAGCGAGGTGCCTTTCGACAGCGACAGAAAGATGATGTCCACGCTGCATTGCCTGAAGGACGGCTACACCATGATCACAAAGGGTGCCGTGGATGTGCTGCTGAACAGGGTACGCTATATAAAAATGGGCGGGGATGTACGGGAGATTACGGAAGAAGATATTCAGAATATTGTAGATATGAATATGGAATTCTCCCAGAATGGGCTGCGCGTGCTGGCGGTGGCTTATAAACAGCTGGAAGCAGAGCGGTCCCTTGATCTGGAGGACGAGAATGAACTGATTTTCCTGGGACTCATTTCCATGATGGATCCGCCGAGAGTGGAGAGTACCCAGGCGGTAAAAGAGTGCGTGCAGGCGGGCATTACACCGATTATGATTACCGGTGATCATCTGGTGACAGCATCAGCCATAGCTAAGAGAATCGGCATACTCACCGAGGGAAGCAAGGCGGTGGAGGGCAGTGCCATAGAGGAGATGTCTGACGAAGAACTGCAGGATTTCGTGCAGGATAAGCGGGTATATGCCCGTGTATCACCGGAGCATAAGATACGCATCGTCCGGGCATGGCAGGACAAGGGGAATGTGGTAGCCATGACCGGAGACGGCGTCAACGATGCACCCGCCCTGAAGCAGGCAGATATCGGCGTAGCCATGGGTATAACGGGCAGTGAGGTATCCAAGGATGCTGCTTCCATGGTGCTTACGGATGATAATTTTGCCACCATAGTCCGGGCCGTAGAAAACGGACGAAATGTATATGGAAATATCAAAAAAGCCATTCAGTTTTTGCTGTCAGGAAATCTGGGCGGTATCCTGGTAGTCCTGTTTGCATCCATCATGGCATTGCCGGTACCTTTCGCGCCGGTGCACCTGCTGTTCATTAACCTGCTGACTGATAGTCTCCCGGCTATCGCGTTGGGACTTGAGAGCCACAGCAGCGATGTGATGAAGGAAAAGCCCCGTCATATAAATGAATCTATATTGACCAAGCCTTTCCTGATCGCGGTAGGAGTGGAAGGCGCGGTGATCGCTGTGGCGACGGCATTGGCATTTTTGATCGGCTATCAGGACGGCAATGCAGTTCTGGCCAGCACCATGGCCTTCGGAACGCTGTGCTTATCCAGACTGACCCACGGCTATAACTGTAAAACAAAAACTCCGGTTTTATTTAAAAAGGGATTTTTCAATAATAAGTTCCTGCAAGGTGCATTTTTAATTGGCTTTGTGCTGATTACAGCGGCAATTACGATGCCTGTTCTTCAGGGAATGTTCAAGGTACAGGCATTGAATCTGAGCCAGCTGTTCACAGTATACGGCCTGGCAGCTGCCAGTCTTCTTGTGATTCAGTTGATTAAATTTGTTAAAATGAAATGGAGCGAACGTAGATAAATAGACTGCATAATATGAAATGGTACAGGATAGCCATAAGAAATGGGCATAAACAATTATCATGTATCCACTGGATGGGATACACTATAAAAAGCAAATGGGGCGTAGAGAAGTTTATGTAATCTCTATGCCCCGTTTTTCTGTAAAAGCGGGGCATGGGACCTGGAAAAATTTGTATATGCCGCATTTGGAAGTTTTTCTGGTGAATTTTGGACAAAATGGGGCAGCCATGACAAATTTTCCGCTATATGCCCCTTGGTTGTAATGTATGGGTGACTGTTGCTTGTAAGACTTGGCATAAACATTGACAAAATCCGGTGAATTGTATAGTATAAGAAAAGATAAAAATACGAGAATTAAGTTCTTATTATAAAGGAGTCCTGATTATGAATATAGTAGTATTGGCTGGTGGCATTAGTACGGAGCGTGATGTTTCTATCGTGTCTGGGAAAGGTGTCTGTGAGGCGCTGCGTTCTAAGAAGCATAATGCCATATTGGTCGATGTGTTCTTTGGTGATGAGAGAATAGATCTGGAACATGCGTTTCCGGAGGAATATGACCTTGAGGAAGCGGTAGCATATATACGGAGTTTCAACGATACGGTGGAGGAAGCCAAGAAGACACAGGAATTCTTCGGACCGAAGGTTATCGATGTGTGTAAGAAGGCGGATATTGTCTTTATGGCACTTCATGGAGAGAACGGAGAAAACGGAAAGATACAGGCAGCTTTCGATTTGTTTGGCATCCGTTACACGGGTACCGGATATCTGGGAAGTGCGCTGGCCATGGATAAGGGTCTGGCAAAGACCATGCTCCGTGCCAGCCAGGTACCGACACCCCAGGGGATTACCCTGCACAGAGACAATTACAAGCGTGAATTGTCCGCATATACCATGAAGTTCCCGGTAGTGGTAAAGCCGTGCTGCGGAGGTTCTTCGGTAGGCGTGTATATCGTGTACAATCAGGATGATTACGAGAAGGCACTCAAGGATGCGTTCGCCTATGAGGAAGAGGTCGTGGTAGAGGATTATATTCAGGGCCGTGAGTTTTCTGTAGGCGTGGTGGACGGCAAGGCATTGCCGGTTATCGAGATCGCACCGATCAAGGGCTTTTATGATTATGAGAATAAATACAAAGCAGGCAGCACCATCGAGACCTGTCCGGCGAATCTGCCATGGGATGTGACCAAGAAAATGCAGGAGTATGCAGAACTGGGCAATAAAGCGCTGGCATTAGATACCTACGCAAGACTGGATTTCCTTATGAATGACAACGGTGATATGTATTGTCTGGAAGCAAATACGCTTCCTGGTATGACTCCGACCAGCCTTCTTCCGCAGGAAGCGGCGGCACTGGACATGGATTATCCCACGTTGTGCGAGGAACTGATCCGTATTTCATTGAAAAAGTATAAGTAGACGGAGGCAGTCATGAAGAATCTTACCATAGAACATATTACACAGGCCTGTGGCGGCACTTACTGCGGACCGCAGGACGAAGCGGGATGTACAGTCAGTGCCATCACTACAGACAGCCGCAAGGTGGAAAAGGATTGCCTCTTTGTGCCCATCAAGGGAGAACGCTCTGACGGACATGATTATATTTCGTCTGTTATGGAGCATGGGGCATTAGTCACATTGACGGAAGTCGATTTGGGCGAACAGGCTTACCCCTATATCAGAGTGGAGTCCAGCCTGCAGGCGGTAAAGGATATTGCACAGTATTATCTTGCACAGCTGGATATTCCTGTAGTTGGTATTACTGGCAGCGTTGGAAAGACCAGCACCAAGGAAGTGATTGCGTCTGTTCTGGAACAGAAATACAAGACATTAAAGACAGCGGGGAATTTTAATAACGAACTGGGTCTGCCACTTACCGTATTTCGTCTTCGTGATGAGGACGAGATCGCGGTGTTGGAGATGGGCATCAGTGATTTCGGTGAGATGACCAGACTGGCAAAGATCGCAAGACCCAATACCTGCGTGATCACCAATATCGGACAGTGCCATCTGGAAAACCTGGGTGACCGGGATGGTGTGCTGAAGGCAAAGACGGAAGTTTTTGATTATCTGAAGGATAATGGAACGGTTATTTTAAACGGTGATGATGATAAACTGTGTACCGTTGCAGAGGTACAGGGAAAGAAGCCAATCTTTTTTGGAATGCATGAGCATTGCGCAGTATATGCCGATGAACTGGAAAATATGGGATTAAAAGGCGTGGCATGTACCATTCACACGGGGGGTGAAGCCTTTCGTGTACAGATCCCCATTCCGGGGCGCCATATGGTATATAATGCACTGGCGGGCACGGCTGTGGGCAGAGTTTATGGCCTGTCTCTGAAACAGATTAAAAATGGTATCGAATCCCTCCAGTCTCTGGGCGGGCGTTTCCATATTATTGAGACCGAAAATTATACCATCATTGACGACTGCTACAATGCCAATCCCGCATCTATGCAGGCATCTTTGGGCGTGCTGCAGGATGCCCTGGGACGTAAGGTGGCCATCCTTGGCGATATGGGAGAACTGGGCGCGGACGAAGCAGCCCTGCATGGCGGCGTGGGTGAATTTGCCGCATCGACAGATATCGATATGGTGATCTGCGTGGGACCGCTCTGTGCTCATATGGCAGAGGGTATCCGGGCGAATAACAGTAAGATGGAAGTGGTTCATTTTGACACCAGAGATCAACTCCTGGAGAATCTGCCGAATCTCATTAAAAAAGGAGATACCCTCCTGGTGAAGGCATCTCACTTTATGCAGTTTGAAAAAGTTGTCGCAGCGCTGCAATCCTAGTATAAATGACTACACCAGCGGCTGATTCTTTTTCAGAGTTTCCAATATAATATTTTGTGTATATGCACCTACGTGTTTGCGCTCGTCCTTGTCCAGATCTGTGATATAGATGGGCTTGCAGTACTCTACGACCACGTGACAGGGTGTGAATTTCGGAAAATGGTTTTCAAATATTTCTGCCGTATTATTCAGAGCAATCGGGATAATAGGGCAGTTTGCTTTTTGTGCAATCTTGAAACTGCCTTCGTGGAATTCCAGTAATTCCAGTTCGTTGTCACCTTTGTTGCGGGTGCCCTCCGGGAAGATGCAGATGGAGATACCGTTTTTCACCTTATCAATGGCAGTCAATATGGTCTTCAGGCCGGCCTTGATATCTTTGCGATCTAAAAACAGACAATGCAGGTAACGCATCCAGTTAGAAAGAAGTGGGATTTTTTCCATTTCTTTTTTTGCTATGTAGCCGGTGCGGCGCTGGCATCTGGTATAGGTCAGCAGAATATCGAAGAAACTGCGGTGGTTCGCGATGAAGAGGACCGGCTGGTCTTTGGGGACGTTCTCTTCGCCTATAAAGGTCACGCTCACGCCTGCAGCCCGAAGGACGGCGCGGAAGACGGCCTGGACGATGCGCAGGGAGGATGTATCTTTTGTCATGGGTTTGAATTTGCCGATGATCCATTCTACAAAGAGAATAGGGATGGAGAGGATTAAAAATCCGATTACGATAATGCAGCCTGTTATAAATCTTATCATGATTTCACCTTTTTTTGCTGGGGCGGACGCCGGGGCAAGAGGTGTGATATCTCACGCAAAGGCATGCAACGCTCCGGTGAACTAACTGCCAACTGCGGCTAAGAGACTCAGGAAAGCCTTCGTCTCTAAGTCTCCGTAAGCAGTGGATTTCACCTGCGCTAAATGCGCATGCTGATTTCTTTGCTTAGAGATAGCACACCTCTTGCCCCGGCTGGCTATTGGTTCACGTTTGGATAGCAAATTTTTCTGTTTGTATTTGGGGTGGCGTCAGCCTGACGGTGACGCTATCTATATTATAAATGCATACATCCAAAAAGTCCACATAAGATATAAGGGAAGAAATGATTTTTATGGGGGCTTTGGGTGGATGAGATGGGGGAGAGGGTTTGTTGTGATCCTGGGATGCGCCGGGCTTTTGGTGGGGTGTCAGATTACGAAGGTGGAGAATGTGCGGGTGAAGGATCTTGATTATACGGTGGTGAAGGCGGCGGACATCCCGGAACCGGTACAGGCCGCTGTGGAGGAGCATAAGGCGGAAGAGTTTCAGATGACTTATGAGTATGAAGGATTTTTGTATCTGCTGCGGGGATATGGCGGGCAGCCTACGGGTGGGTATAGTATAAAGGTTCTGGATGTGTATCTGGGCGAAGGGGCTATTTATGTGGAAACGGAGCTGCTGGGACCGGCCAGTGCGGAGGAGGCAAAGGGTGGGACTTCTTACCCCTATGTGGTCCTGAAGATGGAAGAGCAGGAAGAGCCCGTATTGTTTCAGTGAAAAATAAGTGCGTTCAGGGAGGTATCTATGGAAATTATCTACAGGCAAATGTATAAAATGATCACAAAAGCGGAGGCATCGCTGCAGCTGACCTTTGACGAAGACTACAATGTGCCGGATCAGAAAGCAGATGTTGGGCGTATGATCCAGAAAAAGGGCAGAGTGGAGATTGAGGAAGTAAAGGTATCGGAAAATCATGTGCTGATCCTGGGTAAACTGATTTTCTGCCTTTTGTATGTAGCGGAGGGGGACAGAGGGCAGATATGCAGCCTGGAGGGAAATCTTCCTATAGAAGAGAATATGAATCTGGACGGCGTCTGCGGCGGGGATAAGATTAACCTCACATGGGAACTGGAAGATTTGAGCATCCGCGTGATCAATTCCCGCAAACTGGGGGTCAAGGCACTGGTATCGTTCCAGGGAAGGGCCGAGGAGGAGAAGAGCCTTCAGCTGCCCACAGGCATCGATGCGGGGGACGTAAGCTGCAAAAAGAAATCTATGACCGTCATGGAACTGAAATTACATAATCGTGATACTATGCGCATAAAAGAAGAATTTCAGTTGTCCTCCAACAAACCGGATATCTATGAGATTCGATGGGAGAATGTGGAGGTCCGCGGCGTGGATATCCGTGCGGAGGAAGATCAGGTCATGGTCAAGGGCGAGGTCTTTGTCTTCGTGCTGTATTGCGAGAGCGAGGAGTCTAATTCTATGGAATGGCTGGAATATTCCATTCCATTTCATAATGCGGTGCCCTGCGAGGGCTGTACCACAGAAATGATTCCCAATATCGAGGTGGCTTATGTCCAGGGAAGTCTGGAGGTGAAGCCGGATGCGGACGGTATGGAGCGCATACTGGTGGCGGATATAGTCATGGAATTGAATATGAAGATTTACCAGGAGGAATCACTGGAGCTGCTCCAGGATGTCTATACGCCTACCAGGGATTATCAGGTGGCGCGCCAGGAGGAAGAGCTGGAGAGTCTGTTGGTGAAAAATTATGGAAAATGCCGCATCAGTGAGCACATTCCCATGGACGAGACAGATGGGAAGATCCTGCAGGTGTGTCATAGTGAGGGGACGGTGAAGATTGACCGCAGTGATATTGTGGAGAATGGCATCGCGCTGGAGGGCGTTTTGCAGTTGAAGATCCTGTACATTATCGGTGATGATGATATGCCGTTTTATTCTATGGAGGCCATGATTCCTTTCAGCCATACCCTGGAGGCGGAGGGAATACATCCGGGCAGCCGTTATTATCTGCAGGCAGAATTAGAACAATTATCAACTACCATGCTGGATAACAAGGAGATCGAGGTGAAGGCCCTGATCAATCTGAATGCGCTGGTGCTGGACTGCTGGATAGAGTCTGTGGTGCAGGGCATCACTCAGCAGGAACTGGACTGGGATAAGATCCAGCAGATGCCGGGTATCGTGGGCTACGTGGTCAAATCCCAGGATACGCTGTGGGATATCGCCAAACGGTTCTATACCACCAGCGAATCCATCTGTACCATGAATCAGTTGGAAGAAGCGGAAATCCATCCCGGTCAATGCCTGATTCTGGTAAAAAATGTGGAGGGATAAACGGTTGATTTTCCGTATACAAAGGTGGTATAATACATTGTATACAAAGTACAACAAAGAACAAAGGGCGGTGGTACGAATGAAATTAAGAGCATTGGCAAAAATAAATCTTGGTCTGGATGTGGTACGAAAAAGGGAAGACGGATATCATGAAGTCCGCATGATCATGCAGACCATCAATATGTATGACCAGTTGGAAATCAAGAAAAAACATACCGCAGGGATTGATGTACAGACGAATCTGTCCTATCTGCCGGTCAACGAGAATAATCTGGTCTATAAAGCTGCCAAAATGCTCATGGACGAATTTCATATCACCCAGGGTGTCAGTATCGCGCTGCAGAAATTCATTCCGGTGGCAGCCGGTATGGCAGGGGGAAGTTCTGATGCCGCGGCCACACTGGTGGGAATCAACCGTCTTTTTAATCTGGGACTGTCCATGCAGGACCTTATGGAGCGGGGGGTGACCATAGGGGCGGATGTGCCTTATTGCATCATGCGCGGAACGGCTCTGTCCGAGGGCATCGGTGAGATCCTGACGCCGCTTGCGCCTATGCCGCCCTGCTATATACTGATCGGCAAACCGGGCATCAGCGTATCCACAAAGTTTGTCTATGGGAATCTGAGGGCGAATGAACTGGAACAGCATCCGGATATCGACGGTATGGTGGCGGCTTTGCAGGAAGGCAGTCTGGAGGGCGTAGTCAGCCGTATGGAAAATGTGCTGGAGACGGTTACCATACCGGAATACCCGATTATTGAGGAGATAAAGGCATGTATGAAAGAAAACGGTGCCTGCAATGCACTGATGAGCGGCAGCGGTCCTACTGTTTTCGGTATTTTTGATGATGAAGAGAAGGCAAAGCAGGCAAAACGGGCACTGCGCAGAAGCAAACTGACCAAACAGCTTTTCCTGACCACACCTTACAATAATTACGGAGGGAAGTAACGGTTCAGTACCTGACCAGTTACGATGTAGACTTGCTGAATAGTTATGGAGGGAATACAGATGACAAGTGATTTTCAGATCGATATGGATGAATATTTACCTTTGCGGGAAGTGGTGTTCACGACACTGCGAAGGGCTATTTTGCAAGGCGAATTAAAGCCGGGCGAGCGCCTTATGGAGATTGCCCTGGCCAATCGTCTCGGCGTGAGCCGGACCCCTATCCGTGAGGCCATGCGTAAATTAGAACTGGAGGGATTGGTAGTCATGATCCCCAGAAAGGGTGCGCAGGTGGCCCAGATCACGGAGCAGGAATTAAATGATGTGCTGGAAGTCCGGAAAGGCCTGGAGGAACTGGCTATCGCCAAGGCGTGTGAACGTATCGATGAAGACGAATTAAAGGAACTGGATCAGGCGGCGAGAAATTTTGAGAAAGTCATCCAGACCAAAGATTTGACCAAACTGGCGGAGATGGATGTGCAGTTCCACGATATTATCTACAATGCCACGCGGAACCGCCGTCTGGTGCAGATATTAAATAATCTCCGGGAGCAGATGTACCGCTTCCGCGTAGAATATCTGAAGGATATGGATGCCAGGAAGGCGTTGGTGGCGGAGCATGACAAGATCGTGGCAGCCTTGCGGAATAAGGATGCTGAGGCAGCCAAAGAACTGATCTACAAGCACATCGATAATCAGCAGCAGGCGATTATAACCGGGCTGCGCAATTCCAGAGTATAAAAACAGAAAAAAAGCATATGCTATTCCTAATAAAACGACAGGCTTCCATCATGGAAATCTGTCGTTTTATCGTGCCGGTGATACTGAAAATATGCCGGCGGGAGGCATATATGATATCGAAGAATATAGATGTGAACAAACGATACCTGGAGGGCTTGTGCCAGGACTGTGCGGATGTGAATATCCGTGAATATGATCTGAAAGGTTTTGGCCGCTGTGTAGTCGTTTATCTGGAGACCACGGTAGACACATTCAAAATCGGGGATGTGAAGGAAATCGAAACCATGGAAGATGCCGTGCGTATTCTTATGGCAGGGAATGCGGTCCTGTTCTGTCAGGGTAATGACAAGGCCTACAAGATTTCCAGCCAGGGCTATCCCAACATGGGCGTACAGGAATCTCAGATGGAGAAGGTGCTGCGGGGATCTCAGGAGGGCTTTGCCGATTCGGTCAAGACTAATGTGGCGCTGGTGCGCAAACGGATCCGCACGCCGGATCTGAAGGTGGCGGAACATCAGATGGGACAGGAGTCCAACACGGCGGTGTCTCTGGTATATATGGAGGGGCGGATACCGCCGGGGCTGCTGGAGAATATTACGAACCGGATCAAGGAACTGCATGTGGATGGCGTTATGGACAGCGGGATGGTGGAGCATCTGGCAGTGGAAGAGTGGTATTCTCCATTTCCCAGATTCCAGACGACCCAGCGGCCGGACCGGGCTGCCATGGAACTTCTGAAGGGGCGGATCCTGTTTCTCAGTGATAATTCCCCGGTGGGTCTTTTGCTGCCCACCACCTTTCATAATTTTATGGAGGCCAGCGAGGATGCGTACAATCCAAAGGAGATCGTGACCTTTGTGAAGGCGCTGCGGTATGTGGCACTGGTGGTCGCCATGCTGCTGGGCGGTCTGTATCTGGCGGTGACGAATTTCCATACCCAGTTGCTGCCCACCAACCTGCTGCTCTCCTTCGCGGAGGCACGTCAGGGTGTTCCCTTTCCCAGCCTGGTGGAGGTCCTGCTTATGGAACTTTCTTTTGAACTGATCCGTGAGGCAGGTATCCGTATGCCGGGACCTTTGGGCGGAACCATTGGTATTGTAGGTGGTCTGATCATCGGACAGGCTGCGGTCACGGCGAATCTGGTCAGCCCCATGGTGGTGGTCATGGTGGCACTGACGGCTTTGGGGGCTTTTGCCATACCCAATGATGAATTCGCCAGCACCTTCCGCTTGTTGAAATATGTCTTCATTTTCCTGGGGGCATTTCTCGGGATATTTGGTATCGTGCTGGGCGTGTTCGGTGTGCTGGAGCATCTGTCGGGGCTGGTCAGTTTCAAGATACCTTTTTTGATGCCGTTTGTTTCTAAGGAGTACAAAAATGTTTGCAGATAATAACCAGATTTCCTCACAACAGATGAAACGACAGGTGTTTCTTACCTTTCTGGGCATTGCTCTGTTTCTGCTTCCGGGCTGGGAACGGCTGGACGGACGGGAGGGCTTTGTGGCCTGCGTCGCGGCTTTTTTCTGTATCAGTATCTACTGCCTGTATTTGGTACGGCTGGCCCCTGTTTACGCACATCCCAGACGCTATCTGGGTAAGTGGCTGACCTGGGGCATGGGCCTTTTGTACCTGTGTTTTCTGGTGGCAAGTGGTGGATATCTTTTGTGCAGAATGACGCAGATTGTGGAACGTTACCTGATCCAGGGCGTTCCGTCTTTCGTGCTGGCTGTTTTTCTGCTGGTGGTCTGTATCCTGGGAAAGGTGGAGGATATACAAAGGCGCGGGCGCATGGCGGAGATCTGTTATCCGGTGCTGACTGTGGCTTTTGTCCTACTGATTTTTGGGCAAATGTGGCGCGGCAGCTGGGAATGGGTGCGCGTCTCTGGCTCCATAGACTGGGACCGTGTGGGAAAAGGGACCTATGGGCTTTTCGGAGCCTTTGCAGGGCTCGCCCTTGTTCCGTTTACGCTGGGTGCTGTGCGGCGTCCGGCGGGGAATTATCGGAAAATTTTTCAGGCTATGGGGCAGGTGTTTTTATTTCTCTTCGCAGCCCTGGCGGCGTTCCGTGCATTCTTCGGGGAGAAGGGACAGGTGCGCTATGGTCTGTTTACCATGGTGCTGCTGTTGTTTTTACTGCTTTTTACCCTGAAGAGCATTTTCTTTTACAGTGCCCACATTGCGGGGAAAACACATGTGGCGGTGCCCTATGGTGTCATCGCGCTGCTGGTTTTTCTGGTATCTGTCGTCGAAATAAGAGGAGTCACGATTATGGAATTGTATGAAAAATGGTTATTGGGTATTTTTGTGCCGGTGTTTTTGATCCTGGCGGTAGCGCTTGGGATTATTGTGACATTGACCGGCTGCGGCGGCACGGAGCCGGAGAAACGTGCCCTTCCCCTGGCCCTGGGCATGGACCACACGGAGCAGGGCTTTGAGGCGTCTTACGCCATGCCGAATCTGGCCGTGACCACGGGACAGGAGAAGGAAACGGATATGGAGGAACTCAACTGGACGGAGACAGGGAACTCCATGGAAGAAATTGCTGAAAACCTGCGCAAATCCCATGAACAGACGCTGGATTTAAGCCACGTGGAGGTGCTGCTTCTGGGTAATGGGCTGACAGCGGACAGGGAAGCGTTCGGGGAGGTTGTGACTTATCTGCAGAGTGAGACCACATTGAATGAGGACATGCCTGTGCTGGCTGCCAAACAGCTGCCGGAGTTTATGGAAGCCAACGGAAATACGCTGGAGTCTATTGGGAAGACCATTAAAGGGGTTATTGATAAGCAGGAGCAGAAGGAGGATATCTGTACATTGCGGGAACTGTACCGGCAGTGGAGTAATGAGGACAGTATCCCAACACTGGCGCGGGTGACCATCCAAGGAAAAAAGGTGGAGATTTTCATGGAATAGGCTGGCTGTTTCAGGCAATACTCTGTATATGAAGAGAGCGAAGTTTGTGGTTGCTATTTTGGCTGTATTGATTGGGCTTTTGGGAACCTGGCTGTCTGTGGCAGGGACTGTGGAGACTTCCCGGGAGATTCAGGAGGGGATCGCCGGTAAGATTATTCGTTTCCATGTGTTGGCCAACAGTGACAGTGAGGCGGATCAGGCGTTGAAATTGAAGGTGCGGGATGGGGTTATCCGGTATCTGGAGGATTCTGTGGATAAGGCGGAGAGTGTGGAGGATGCCAGGGGGATGATCCTGGAACAGATGGACGCTGTCGTTGCGCGGGCGGAGGAGGTCATCGCGGAGAATGGATATGCGTATCCGGTGGAGGCGGGGCTTCGGAAGTTGTATTTTCCGGTGAAGTCTTATGGGGATGTCACCTTGCCGGAGGGCATTTATGAGGCGCTGCAGGTGCGTATCGGGGAAGCTGCGGGGCATAATTGGTGGTGTGTGATTTATCCGGGGCTTTGTTTTGTGGAGGATAGTTATGAGGTGGTGGCGGATGAGAAGCTTGGGGAGTTGGAGGATCTTTTGACTCGGGAGGAGTTTGAGGCGGTTATGAAGGATAAAAAATTTAAGATTGGGTGGAAGTGGTTTTCGTGAAGAGGGGGGGACGCCAGCCGCAAGGCCGCGCCCCATTTTCACATGTACTTTTGCGAAACCTGCGTCGTCCTCCTCAACTAATCGCTAACTGCGACTAAGACGCTCGGCAGGGGCCTCGCGCCTAAGTCTCCGTAAGCGCTGGATTTTCGGACTCCTTTGGCCAAAGGTTTCGAAAAGTACATGTGAAAATGGAGCGCGGCCTTGCGGCTGGCTGGGGCTGGCGGCGCGGGGATGGGGAAGGATGGGGGATGAGAGGGCGAAATTCTAAAATCTTTCGCCCAAAAATAAGGTGCCCTCGCCCCGGCGTCCGCCTTATGATATACTTAGAAAAAAGGAATAAATCGGAAATGCATGGCTCGTGCTTGAATTATCTTCCCAGACAGGGTAGAATAAGTGAAGTATATTATTTGATATGGAGAAAATTATGAGTGAGATAAATCAGGCACCCATCGGTGTTTTTGACTCTGGGGTCGGCGGATTGACGGTGGCTCGGGAGATTATGCGGAATCTTCCCAATGAGGAAATCGTATATTTTGGTGACACGGCCCGTGTGCCGTATGGAAGCAAGTCAAAGGAAACGGTGCTGCGGTATGCCAGACAGATTGAGCGGTTTTTGCGGACACAGAACGTAAAGGCCATCGTGATCGCATGTAATACGGCCAGTGCCATGGCTCTGGAGGAGTTGACAGCGGAGATCGACATTCCTATCATCGGGGTGATCGAGCCGGGGGCACGTGTGGCGGCTGGGACTACAAAAAACAAGCGTGTGGGCGTTATTGCCACTGCCGCGACCATAGGATCTGAGACGTACACACGTTGTCTGAAACAACTGGATCCGGAGATAGAAGTGCTGGACAAAGCCTGTCCGCTTTTGTGTCCACTGGTGGAAGAGGGCTGGTTAAAGGATCCGGTTACGGACGAGGTGATTCATCGTTATCTGGAATCCCTGCTTCAGCAGGATATTGATACCTTGATTCTTGGCTGCACGCATTATCCGCTGCTGCGTTCCAATATGCAAAAAGCAGTGGGGAAGGAAGTGACGCTGGTCAATCCAGCCTATGAGACAGCCGTGGAACTGGGGCGTCTGCTGGAGAAAGAAGGTATTGCCAATCAGGGGAACAGAGAGGGCAAGCCATGCCATTCCTTCTTTGTCAGCGATGCAGAACAACGGTTCAATGATTTTGCAAACACGATCCTGCCATTGGATGTGACGTCCACGAAACAGATAAATATTGAGGAGTACTAAGTAGATTATGACAAAAGAAATATTAGTAAGCATAAAGGGAGAACAGTTCGGTAATCAAATGGAAGAACCATCCCCCATCGAGATCATGACAGCGGGAGAGTATTATTTCCGCAATGGAAATCATTACATAAAATATGAAGAATCCTTTGAGGATGTGACCGATACGGTACAGAATCTTATGAAGATCAGGCCCAAAAGCATCGAAGTGAGCAAAAAAGGTGCGGTGAATGTACATATGGTCTTTGAGGAAGGGAAAAAGGATGTTACTTATTATACGACACCTTTCGGTACGATCCAGATGGGGATAGCCACCACCAAAATAAATGTGCAGGAGACAGACAGCAATATGGATATCCAGATCGACTATGCGCTGGATATGAACGAGGAGCATGTATCGGACTGCGTGCTCAGCATGAACATCAAGTCCATCGGAGCATAAAAATACCCCGGAAAACGTTGGCTTATGCCGATTGCTTTCCGGGGATTATTTTGCTTATTTGCTTCGTGTGGCATCCATGGCTTTCATGCGCATACGTTTGAAAAATCCCTGTTTCTTTTTCGGTGCTTCCAGGGGACCACGTACACCGCGTACGCTGGTGATGTAGATACCGCTGACTTCTGCTTTGACTTCCTTCTTGATAGGAATCAGGTCGTAGATACGCTCGTCAGCTACCAGGGTCATGATCTTCGGACCAACTTTTGCTTTGACGATAGGTAATTTGCTGCGGCGCATCAACTTCGGTGTCTGATCAATAACCATCTGTGGCAGACCGGATTCTTTGATGCGTAATCGTTTCTTATCAATAATCAACATACTTACCTGTTGTTTTGCTGCTTCCATCTGTTCCTGCTGCGCGGCCTGTTTTTTCTGCATACGCTTTCCGACGAAGAACAGGACGGCGAGAATTACGATCAGTACTCCCAGTATAATTAATAAAATGGACCAAACGCTCATTTTTCTTCCTCCTCTTTTTTTATATCTAAATCATTTTAGCATTGTTCTTCTGAAAAGGCAATTAGAAATCCGAAATAAAGTGTTTAAGCGTGTATAGAAGGGCTTTCATGAAGCGGCGGTTCATGTTATACTTAGAAAAAGAAAAACACTGTAGTTTACAGACGAAAGACAGGATAAAGAAGGGAATATTTTTATTATGAGTACACAAAATGAACAGGGGCAGAACCGGCGGAGGCCTACGAAGGCACAACTGGAGCGGCGGAGAATAAAACGCCGCAAGGCGCTTATTCTGCGGGCAGTTTCACTGGCGGTAGTCCTGCTGGTGCTGGCTGGCGGTATCTGGGCAGTTTCTGCAGGCATCAAGAGCCATGATACCAGAAAACAGGAAGAAAAAGCGGCCAAGGAGGCAGAAATCCAGGCGGAGGAACAAAAGATCCAGCAGCGAAAGGATATGATAGCCCAGGCAAATACCATGGCCCAGGGTTATGATTACGATGGGGCTATTGCATTGCTGGAGACCATAGACGGATATGAGGAAGATGCAGATATTATTGCAGCCATAGCCGGATTCACGGCGACCAAATCCACGCTGGTACAGGTGGATGTGACCAAGGTGCCGCATATTTTCTATCATTCTCTGATCAATGATACAAACAGGGCCTTTAATGTGGAAACGCTTGGCAAGTCTTCCGTGGGCGGGCAGAATGCCTGGATGACCACGGTGGAGGAGTTTGATAATATTACCCAGCAGCTGTATGACAATGGATACGTGTACGTGCGGCTGACCGATCTGGTCAAAGAGACAAAAGATGAGGATGGAACGGTTCATTTTACCAAGAATACGGACCTGAAGCTTCCGGCAGATAAGAAGCCGATCGTCCTGTCCATAGACGACCTGAGTTATTATCATTCTTACAAACTGGCCGGTTATCCGGAGAAAATGGTGCTGGATGAAAATAATAAAGTGAAATGCCAGTATACGGATGCAGATGGAAATACGACGCTGGGTGACTACGATGTAGTGCCGCGGCTGAATACATTCCTGGAGGCACATCCCGACGGGGCATATAAAGGGGCCAGAGGAATGATCGCCATGACCGGATATAATGGCGTGTTTGGCTATCGTACTGATGTGGCATATAAGACCGGTGAAAATCTGCAGACCGACCAGAGCGAATGGCTGGCGGAGCACCCGGACTTTAACTGGGATCAGGATGTGGCGGACGCCACAAAGATTGCAGATGCCATAAAGGAATCCGGCTGGCAGTTCGCATGTCATACATGGGGACATTTGCTGGTAACAGGCAAGAGTGTGGAGACTCTGCAGGCAGACTGTGAGAAATGGAAAGCAACAGTGGAAAATATCGTTGGACCAACAGAGATTATTATCTTTGCCCATGGCGCGGATATTGGCAGCTGGAAGGGATATACGGATGATAATCCACAGTATGCATATTATAAGAGCCAGGGCTTTAACTACTACTGTAATGTAGATGGTTCCCAGAAATACTGGGAACAGATCAGCGACAGTTATGTGCGTCAGGGGCGTATCAATCTTGACGGTTATATGCTGTATAAGGCAAATCAGGGCCAGACCGATGTGCTGGATGACTTCTTTGACGATCCGGCCAGCATCTTTGACTCAAGGAGGCCGACGCCGGTTGTGGCATCCGGAAAAGGCTAAAGGAGAGCATCTATATGGGGGACGAAAGAGGAAAGAGTACCGGGCAGCGGCAGCTGTCCAAAGCACAGCTGGAGCGGAGAAGAAAGAGAAGACGCAAGGCATATATGATGCGGGCGGCATGTGTTGCAGCACTGCTGCTGATCATCTTTGGCACCATATTCGGCGTTCGGGCTGTGATCAAAAATAAAGAAGCGAAAAAGCAGGAAGAGGCGGCGGCTGCGGCGGCACAGGAGGCGGAGGTACAAAAGGAAGCGGATGCGGAGAATGTTCTGATCGCCCAGGCGGAAGTGACGGCTATGGGGTACGACTATGACGGCGCGATCCAGCAGCTGCAGGCTATACCGGATTATGCCGGAAATGCGACGATTACAGGCAAGATCGCAGAGTATGAGGCTGCAAAGACCAAGCTGGTGCCCGTGGATGTGGAGACGGTCAGCCATGTGTTTTTCCATACATTGGTGGCGGACCCATCTATTACATGGAATCTTACCGGGGCAAATGAATATAAGATCGCCGATTATAATCAGGTCATGACCACTATCGATGAGTTCAATAAGATCATGCAGCAGATGTATGACCGGGGGTATGTGCTGGTGAACATCCGGGATCTTGTGGTGGAAACTACGGATGCGGATGGGAATATTTCTTTTGCGAAAAATGAAAATCTTATGCTTCCTGAAGGCAAAAAGCCTTTCGTACTGTCACAGGATGATGTGAGTTATTACTTCTATATGACTGGCGACGGTTATGCAGACAAGCTAATCGTGGGCGAGGACGGCAAGCCGACCAACGAATATACCCAGCAGGATGGGACCGTGGTGACAGGCTCCTACGATGTGGTGCCGTGCCTGGATGACTTTATCGAAGCACATCCCGATTTTTCTTATAAGGGTGCCAAGGGTATTCTGGCGCTGACCGGATACAATGGGGTACTGGGCTACCGCACGGACCCGGATCTGGCAAAGACTGCGGAGGAAGGCAACAAAAATGCCACGGAGTACGGCGTTTTTGATTATCAGGCAGAGATAGAAAAGGCAAAACCTGTGGTGCAGGCATTGAAGGATGATGGCTGGGAATTCGCCAGTCACAGTTACGGACATATCAGTTATGGCAGCAGCTTCGACAAGGTCAAGACGGATGCGGACAAATGGCAGGAGCGTGTGGCCAATGTGATCGGACCGACGGATATCATCATTTATCCATTCGGAACGGATATCGGCTCCTGGACCGAATACGAGGATACTAATGAGACGTATCAGTATCTGAAAGGACAGGGCTTCCGATTCTTCTGCAATGTGGATTCTAATCTGTACTGGGTGCAGATCACACAGGATTATGTGCGCCAGGGCAGAATCAATCTGGATGGGTACCGTATGTATCAGGATATTCATAACGGTGCCAACAAACTGACAGAACTTTTTGACCCGGCCACGGTCTTTGATCCGAACAGGCCCACCGCGGGACTGGATGACTGGGATGACAAATAAAAACACAGGATTGGTTTTCACGCTAATAAAAAAATGGCTTTACGCTGGGAGGTTCCTATGAACGATATGGAATTCAAGTATTTACAAAGGATGGCGGAACTGTATCCAACGATTTCCAAGGCTTCTACGGAGATTATTAATTTACAGTCTATTTTAAATTTACCAAAGGGAACGGAGCATTTTATTACAGATATTCATGGGGAGTATGAAGCATTCTCCCATGTGCTGCGGAATGGATCCGGGTCTGTGCGCAAGAAAATAGATGAGGTATTCGGACATACACTGGGAAATAATGAAAAACGGGAACTGGCTACGCTGATTTATTATCCAAGGGAGAAGATGAATCTGGTGGCAAAAACCGAGGAACATATGGATGACTGGTACAAGATCACGCTGTATCGGCTGATTGAAGTGTGCAAGAGGGTGGCATCCAAATATACAAGATCCAAGGTGCGAAAGGCCCTGCCGCCTGATTTTGCCTATGTTATTGACGAACTGATCACGGAGAAATCCGAGGTGCAGGATAAGGAAGATTATTACGAGGAGATTGTTCGTACGATTATTTCCATAGGGCGTGCGGAGGAATTTATCGAGGCATTATCGGAACTGATCCAGCGTCTGGTGGTGGATCACTTACATATTCTTGGCGATATTTACGATCGTGGTTCCGGCGCTGACAATATTATGGACAAGCTTGTGGATTATCATTCGTTGGATATCCAGTGGGGCAATCACGATATCGTCTGGATGGGGGCGGCAGCAGGACAGACTGCATGTATCGCCACAGTGGTCCGCATCTGTGCCCGCTATGGCAATCTGGACATGCTGGAGGAAGGCTATGGGATCAATCTGCTTCCCCTGGCAACCTTTGCCATGGAGGCGTATAAAGGCGACCCCTGTGTGAATTTCCAGACCAAGGGTGAAGGCAGCCTGACCCTAGCCGAAGTGGAACTCAATATTATGATGCATAAGGCTATTTCCGTTATCCAGTTCAAATTGGAGGGGCAGCTGGTCATGGATCGGCCGGAGTTTGAAATGCAGCACCGTGCCTTGCTGGATAAGATCGATTATGAGAGAGAGACTATTACTCTGGACGGAAAAGAGTATGAACTGACCGATAAGAATTTCCCCACGGTGGATCCGGAACATCCCTATAAGCTCAGTGAGGAAGAGGCCAGTGTTATGGAGCGTCTTCAGATCGCTTTTGATAACTGTGACAAACTACAGAAGCACATGCTTCTTTTGCTGAACAAAGGCAGCCTGTATAAGGTGTTCAATGATAATCTCCTGTATCATGGCTGTATTCCGCTGGATGAGAACGGTGACTTTCTGGAAGTGGATTTATTCGGTAGGAAATATAAGGGCAAAGCATTGTATGATGCGCTGGATACCTATGTGCGCCGTGCGTTTTTCGCGCTGGATCCGGTGAAGAAGGCACAGGGCAGAGACATCCTCTGGTATATCTGGTGCAATAAGAATTCACCGCTGTTCGGCAAGGACAAGATGGCTACTTTTGAGCGGTATTTTATTGCGGATAAGGAAACCCATGTGGAAAAGAAAAATCCTTACTACAGCCTCATCGACAGGGAGGACGTGGTGGATAATATATTGAAGGAATTCGGTCTTGGCAGGGAATTTACCCATATCATCAATGGGCATGTGCCGGTGCTGACCAAGGAGGGCGAGAGCCCCATGCGGTGCAATGGCAAGGTGCTGGTTATTGACGGCGGATTCTCTAAGGCGTACCAGAGTAAGACTGGCATCGCGGGCTATACGCTGATCTTTAATTCCTACGGCATGATGCTGGTGGCCCATGAGCCGTTTACCTCGGCAGAATATGCTATCGAGCACGGAACAGATATCCATCAGAACCGGGTCATGGTAGAACTGCGGCCGAAACGTATGGTCGTGGGGGATACGGATAACGGCAAGGCACTAAAGGAACGTATCAAGGAACTGGAACAGCTGTTGGAGGCTTACCGCAGCGGTATTATTATTGAAAAGTAAGGGTGCGAAATCATGATAGATGTACATAATATCAGTATGGATTGTCAGTTGACGGAATTTGTGGGGACTACGGTGCTGGACACCATCGGCCTGCTTATTTCCCGCATTGACGACGGACTGTTGGAAAAAATGAATATTCCAAAGAAATACGTGGCTCTGGGGCTGATCAGTTCCAGAACAGGTGCGGCGGGACAGATCACGGCGGTGGATGATGCGGTAAAGAGTACCAACACAGAGGTGCTTTCTATTGAACTCCCCAGAGATACCAAGGGCTGGGGCGGTCACGGCAACTTTATCATAATCGGTGGACAGGATGTTTCCGATGTACGACGGGCGGTGGAAATATCGTTGGAATTGATTAGAAAATACGCGGGGGAGCTGTATATCAGCGAGGCAGGGCATCTGGAATTCGCTTATTCCGCAAGAGCAAGCCAGGCACTGCATATGGCTTTTGACGCACCGTTGGATCAGGCTTTTGGTTTTATGTGTGGTTCACCGGCGGCCATCGGTCTCGTTATGGCGGACGCGGCTATGAAATCTGCGGCTGTGGAGGCGGTCAAATACATGACTCCGGATCAGGGCACCAGCCATTCTAATGAAGTGATCCTGGCAGTCACAGGTGATGCCAGTGCGGTGAAGAATGCAGTGCTGCGGGCCAGAGAGATTGGGCTGCAGCTGCTTATTTCCATGGGCAGCTACCCGGACGGACCTTCTACACCGTTTTTGGAGTAATAAAGACACTAGTACGAGGAGGATAAGACATGTATTACGAGAGCAAACTTTGGATAGGGAAAAATGACAATCCTGTTTATCTTCTGCCGAAGATGGCCAACAGACACGGCCTGATCGCAGGGGCAACAGGAACAGGCAAAACCATTACCCTGAAGGTTATGGCAGAGTCCTTCAGCGATGCCGGTGTACCGGTGTTTCTGTCCGATATCAAAGGCGATCTTTCCGGAATGAGCAAACCGGGCGTTGACAGTGAGGGTATGCAGAAGCGCATTGCCAAATTCGGCCTGGCAGATAAGGGATTTACGTACAAGTCTTATCCTACTGCGTACTGGGATGTGTTCGGCAAAAAGGGAACGCCGGTGCGCACAACGGTTTCTGAGATGGGACCGCTGCTTTTATCACGTATTATGAATCTGAATGATACCCAGGAAGGTATCCTGAATATTATCTTCAAGATAGCCGATGACCAGCAGTTGCTGCTGCTGGATCTGAAGGATCTCAAAGCCATGGTGCAGTATGTGGGCGAAAATGCCGCGGAGTATAAGACACAGTACGGCAATGTATCCACCGCCAGCATCGGTGCGATCCAGAGGGGACTGCTGACCCTGGAACAGCAGGGGGCAGAGCAGTTCTTTGGGGAACCGGCACTGGATCTGCATGACTGGATGACCGTGGACACTTCCGGGCGCGGTTTGATCAATGTCTTGAATTGTGAAGAACTGTTCCAGGTTCCGGCGTTATATTCTACCTTCCTTTTGTGGATGCTCTCTGAACTCTATGAAATGCTTCCGGAAGCGGGAGATCTGGAGAAACCGAAGATGGTATTCTTCTTTGATGAGGCCCATCTTTTATTTAATGATGCGCCTAAGGAACTGCTAAATAAAATCGAGCAGGTAGTTCGTCTGATCCGTTCCAAAGGTGTGGGTATATATTTTATTACCCAGAGTCCTACGGATGTGCCGGACACGGTACTTTCCCAGTTGGGTAACCGTGTACAGCATGCCTTGCGGGCTTACTCTCCATCGGATCAGAAGGCGGTAAAAGTAGCCGCTGAGACCTTCCGTCCCAATCCTGCCTTTGATACCCTTGAGGCTATCACGGCGCTGGGCATCGGTGAGGCACTGGTATCCTTTATGGACGAAAACGGTACGCCGGGTATTGTAGAACGTGTCTTTATCCTGCCTCCGGAAAGCCTTATGGGACCGGTGGATGCGGATGTTATGAAGCAGATGATCGAGACCGGGATCATGGGTACAAAATACAATACGATGGCAGACCGTGAGTCAGCATATGAGAAACTGACTGAAAAGGCAAATCAGACAGCAGAAGCAGAGAAGGCGGCTGAGGAAAAAGCCAAGGCAGAAGCAGAAGCAGCAGCCAAGGCCAAGGCGGATGCGGCAGCGGCAAAAGAAGCGGCGGCAGCAGCAAAAGAGGCAGCCAGGGAGCAGGCGGCCGCAGAACGAGAGGTAGCAAAAGAAGCAAAGGCAGCGGAAGCGGCGAAGAAAAAGGCAGAGGCGCAGGTGGCTAGGGTAGCCAAAAGCGCGCTGAACTCATTCGGAAGCCAGGCGGCACGCAGCATTGTGCGAGGCCTCTTTGGCATATTGAAAAAATAAAATGAAGGGACAGTCTTCGGACTGTTTCTTTTCGTATACAGCATTGGAGGAGAAACAAAAATGACAAATGGGATTATGATGCAGTATTTTGAATGGTATCTGCCGGAAGATAAACAGCATTGGAAGCGGGTGGCGGCAAAGGCGAAGGATCTGGCAAAAGCAGGTGTGACCAGCCTCTGGCTGCCACCGGCTTATAAGGGTCAGGCTGGGGTGCATGATGTGGGATACGGAGTCTATGACGTGTATGATCTGGGCGAATTCGATCAGAAGGGTACGGTGGAGACGAAATACGGATCCAGACAGGAGTATCTGGATGCTATAAAGGCACTGCAGAAAGAGGGCATTGCAGTCTATGCGGATATTGTGCTCAACCACAAGATGGGTGCTGACGGCATTGAGGAGGTGGAGGCCGTGGAAACGGCTGGAAATAACCGCAATCAGGTGATTTCCGCAAAAGAAAATATTGAGGCATGGACGAAATTCACCTTCTCGGGACGCAATGGCAAGTATTCGGATTTTCAGTGGAAATATACGCACTTTGACGGTGTGGACTGGGATCAGAGAAAGCAGAAGTCCAGTATCTACAATTTCATCGGAACACCATGGGATGGGGAAGTGGATGGTGAGAACGCCAATTATGATTATCTTATGGGGGCGGATGTGTGCTTTTCCAATCAGGAGGTTTTGGACGAGATGGACCGCTGGGGTCAGTGGTATCTGGATACCACCGGTGTGGACGGATTCCGCATAGACGCGGTGAAGCACATCAAGTTTGATTTCTTTAAGAACTGGCTGAGCAAATTGCGCGCAAATAATCAAAAAGAACTTTTTGCGGTGGGAGAATACTGGCATCAGGAGGTCAGTGCCCTGGAGCATTATTTGGATAAATGTGACAACAGCATGTCATTGTTTGATGTGCCCCTGCATTTTAATTTCTTCCGTGCCAGTCATGGCAGCGGACATTTTGATATGCGGACGATCCTGGACGACAGTCTGGTCCAGGCCAACCCCACGAAGGCAGTGACCTTTGTGGAGAACCATGACACCCAGCCGGGTCAGGCCCTGGAGAGTGCGATCATGGACTGGTTTGATCCGCTGGCCTATGCGGTGATCCTTCTGCGGCCGCAGGGTTACCCCTGTGTATTCTATGGGGACTATTACGGGATACCGTCCCAGAATGCACCGGGAATCAAGGACATTCTGGATGTATTTCTCAAGGTACGCCGTGACTTGCTTTACGGTGTGCAGCATGACTATTTTGATGATTTTGATGTGGTGGGCTGGACGTTGGAGGGAGATGCGGAGCATAAGGACTCCGGCGTGGCAGTGCTGATCACAGACGGACCCGGCGGTGAGAAAAATATGTTCGTGGGAACCGGGCACAGCGGGGAGACCTTCTATAATGTGACGGCACAGCAGAAACAGGAAGTCATAATCGGCGCAGATGGCTGCGCTGAATTTACCGTGGATGGGGGCTCGGTCTCCGTCTGGATAAAAAAAGTTTGAAATAAAATTTAAATAAATGCATCCTTTTTATGTAATGCAGCGTCTAATGTACAGAAGCGTAGATAAGAAACGCTTTTGACCGGTCAATATGAACAATCATATGATTACAATGGAAGCAGGAGGAAACTATGACAGAGTTATTGCTCAGAAGGGCGAAACGAGGGGATTCGGATGCCTTCTGTCGTCTCATGGACATGCAGATGCAGAGCATGTACAAAGTTGCCAGGGCCTACTTGAAGAATGACGAAGACGTTGCAGATGCTATCGCAGACACTGTGCTCAGTTGTTTTGAAAAACTATCTACATTGCAGCAGAACCGATACTTTAAGACATGGCTGATCCGGATATTGATTAACAAATGTAAGGACATCATGCAGGCCCGGAGTCAAGTGACTTATACGGACAATTTGCCAGAAATCCCCATTTATGAGGAGGACTTTGAGGCGGCGGAATGGCATCACCTGCTTGCACCTTTGGACGAGAAGTATCGCACGGTTGTTCTTTTGTATTATCTGGAAGGCTTCAATACGAAAGATATCAGCCAGATACTGGACATGAAGGAAAGTACCGTAAAGTCCAGGCTGCAAAGAGGCAGAGAGAAAGTAGCGCAGGAGTACCATTACATAGTGAAGGAGGGGCCGGCATGAGTTTAAATAATGATGAAAAAGAATTCCAGAGACAGCTGAGAAAGGAAATAGAAATACCATCTGTGGTGACAGACCGGGTGCAGGCAGCCTATAGAAAAATAGAGAATCATCAGGTGAAACAGGAGAAAGCCCACAGGGGAGCCGCGTACTGGGCAAAGACAGGCGCAAAGATTGCCGGTGGTATGGCTGCAGTATTGGCGGCAGCTTTCGTGTTCTGTATGTTCAATCCCGTTATGGCGAAGGAACTGCCAGTGGTGGGGAATTTATTTGCACAGCTTCAGGATAATGTGAGTTTCTTTGGGAATTTTGCAGATCGGGCGACGCCGCTGGTGGATACCACGGGGGACGTTGAGGCTGCAGATGGAGAACAGGCTGCTGAGGAGACAGCAGAGGGTGAGAGTTCGTCTGCCTATACGGTGAAGCAGGATGGACTGGAAATCAGTTTTTCACAGGTATATGCTAATGATCAGGCGATTTATCTGACTATGACGGCGAAGAGTGACGAGCCATTCCCGGATACCTATATGGGACAGACAGCGATGGGGACACGACCAAGTATACAGCTGATGACTGCCCATGAATATAGTTTTCTGTCTGCTTCAGATAGTGCGGAGAACAGGGCATATGGCAATATGGTATATCCGGAAGGAGTTTTTCTGGATGAACATACATTTTCTTGTATTATGCGTCTGGAACTGGCAGGGGAAGCCTGGGACAATACAGAATATGACAGGCAGTATGACCTGATGCGTCAGGACGTCTTGAACGAGATGGGTGTTACGGAAGAGCAGGTAAAGGATGAGACAGAGGAGGGGAATGCCCTGCTGGAACAATATCTGGACAAGGTATGGGAAAGAACGGGTGCGCTGGAGGTTTATAGGAAAAAGATTGATATTCCAAAGACTTTTACGGTGCATATGTATATTTGTCAGTTTATGGGATATGATGCGGATTATCATGACAGTTATGTGGACGGACAGGATGTGGATGCGGGAAAATATTTCTATAAGGGTGACTGGGCCTTTGACATTCCGGTTACTGTGGATAGCAGCCAGACAGAAGTATTGGAGATCAATGAAACCAATGAGGCTGGCATTGGGTTGGAATCTGTGATCAAAACGCCTTTTGAGTTGACGGTAAATGATGTGTATGCGGATGGGTCAGGCAGCGATAATTTTATGGTTGTGCTGGATGCCAATGGGAATGAACTCCCTGGTAATGATTCTCATGGAAGTTATAATAATTTTACTATTCAGGATCGGGATATTTCTACGGTAGATATTTATATTCTGGATTATATTCTATACATGGATAATAAGAGTCCGGAAAAATATAATAATAACGAAAACAAACCAGAGGAGGAAAAGTGGAGTACATTCCTCGCGGCGAATGCCAAGTATCATAAGACGTTGCATTTTTAAATTTTGTATATATATTGGATAATTTGTAAGGTGGACGCCCCGCGGCATGATCTGCTTTCAAAAACGCGGCAACAAATTGGGAAACTAATCGCTAAGAACCAACTAAGCTCATCGCAGGGTGCTCTTCGCTAAGTTGGTTCTAAGCGATGGATTTCCCCAATTTTAAAAGCGGCCGCTGAATTGTTTTTGAAAGCAGAACATGCCGCGGGGCTGTTTTGGTGATTTGTGTGAAGAGGTAAAGGCTACTTCCTGATTCCACTTGACATTTTCAAAGGGAACATGCACAATAAACCTATAGGAAGCAAGAAGGAAGCGTGGCTGTCCTTCCTGAGTTTTGACGCACCGGAGCGGGTTATCGAGATCATAACGAAGTATCCGGAGTTCAAGCCAATGTATGAGGATGTCTATGGGATATGTCAGAATGTGGAGAGGGTGATGAATATGTTTTCCAAAGAACTGCGGGAAATGGACCGGAACACAGTGCAGTACATGATAGAGGAGCAGCAGGAAAAGATAGAAGAGCAGCAGGGGACAATCGAGGAACTGCAAGAAACTCTAAAAGAAGCGGCGGAAGATAAAGACCGGAAATTGGAAGTATAATATAAAAAATGATTAATGTTGATTTGGAGTGATATCATGGAGTTAGAAAGTGAATATGTGGTATTAGATGTAGAAACGAACGGTCTTTCTTCGTCGAAAGATGATTTGCTATCCATATCAATTTATAAACCGGATGATGGAAAAATTTATGACCGATTTTTGCCTTTGGAGTTGGCTAATAAGGTTTTAACAACGCATATTAATGGAATTAAGAAAAGTGATTTAAATGGTGCTGTGCCATTAAACCAAAAAGAAGTTAATGACTTGATACAAACATTTGAGTTGGATAAAAGAGTGATTTTGACCTTTAGTAGTTTTGATGAAAAATTTATAAAAAACTATTTTAAACGAAAACATTTGTATGGATTTGAAAAAATGTCATTTTACAATTTTAAAAAAGATATAATATCACCACGATTTTCAGGAGGGAATGTTACCAAGGATAATTTGTGTAAGTTGTTTGAAATTAAAAATGTACAGGATATACATACAGGTGCCAATGATTGTATTTTAGAGTGGGAATTATTTAAGAAAATTAATGAAAAAAAACTATTTATAACTAATGATAAAGTATTTGAAATGAATCGTGATTACATAGTTCCAGTTAGTTACTTGAATAGCCACCCTAATTTTAAATTTTATATAGGAGAAGTGCCGAATATTTTATTTGAACAAGAAATAGTTAAACGTTTTGAAATTCATAGTAAAAAAGTAAAAAAAATGCCGACTAATTTTAATGGTATGATAGTAGAGCATTTAATTAATACGTTGTTGGATGTTAAAAAAATTGATTCTGTTCCATTTTTATATGCTAATAAAAGCAAACTAAAATATATTGGAGTATTACCATCTGCATATGATATAGTTCCAATGAGTTTTAACAAAGATGGAACTGTTGCAGCAATAAGAAAACAAGACAAGCAAATGGAAAAGGAACTCAACAATTTTGCTCAAGCTCTTAAAAAGGAAATACAACCTATGATTCAATTTATTGCAAAAGAGATTTTTCATGAGCAGAATATTTTTTCGCAAGAATTAGTTGTTCATCCTCAGAATAAGATCTTAGCATTATGCGATCTTTCTACATCAGACGCTGTTATGGAAGTTAAAACCAATTATACGATGAACATTTATAATTTTAAAGAACAATTATATTATGAGTCAAATGGGAGAAAATGTTATTTATTACAAACAGATTGGAGTTTAATGCCAGATTGTTTGAGTTTTATAATTTCAAAAGTAACCTTTTCTATAGGGAAAGTCCCCAAAAGTCGTTCTTTGGAAAAAAGATGGGAACAATTTCAGAGAAAAATTAAAAATGAAAATATCACAGTTCTAAGATATGTGAATAGTAATACAAAAGTAAAATTACGTTGTGAATTATGTGGAAATGAATGGGAAACCTCATGCTCAACGATTGTTAGAAATCCAGCGTGCACATTTTGCAGTCCGATAGTAAAACATATTGCTAAAACTGCTGACAAAGTGAGCGAGGAAGAAAAAAAGCGTCTAAAGGAAATAAAATATTATAGCAAACTTATAGAAGTAAGTGATGGAACTTTAAAGGCGAATAATTATACTGGATGTAAGGACTCAGTAAATGTAGAATGTGTTGTTTGTGGTCATAAATGGACAACAAGGGCGGATCATTTAATTAGTAGAGCATACTGTCCCGTTTGTAAGAAAAGAAAAATTTGATGAGATGGTAAGACTATGAGAGTAAAATTGCTATATTCAAGTATTGAAGATTCTTCAGGAGATGGAATTGGATCAGGAGATACCGAAAGGTATGAATACGAATATCCATGCGGTAATGGGAGAATAGTAGAAGAGCATGATAACATATCAGTATTTCGGGACCATGATGTATATATTTTTGCGAGAAATGTGAAAAAATATAGTTTAAATATCAGTAAAGGTGTAAGAAATTGGGAACTTGTCGAAAAATAATTGATTTTTAATATTAAAAGAGTGATGGAAATTGAAACTAAAAGTGTATGTATTCGAGGGATTTGTAAGAATTTATATAGGAGATGATACATAATAGATGAAGAAGATAATGGTAGTAGTGTTAAGTGTTTTTTTGGCGGTATCGCTTATGGGAAATATAATATTATTAATGAAACTAAGTGTTAAAACCGGTAATAGTGAATCAGATAGTGTATATGATTCAAATAATGTGCCAAATGAACTGATTGGAATTTGGGAAGCTAAGGCAGGGAGAAAAGTAGAAATTTTTGAAGATGGTAAAGTATACTGGACATATAATGCATCTGATGCAATATACACAGGATATATAGGGAAAATTAATGGATACTCTATAGTGTTATCTCAAAGTTATGAGGGGAGCGGACAGGGAAATTATCAATCAATGTCAGAAATATCAGAAGAAGAATTGCAAAATATCTATATCATTTATGACATTACGATGCATGGAGAGGAAGCATTTTCTGCACAAAATGTAGATTCTAGAGAATACGCATGGTCATTTATAAAAAGCAAATAAATTAAACGAGTGTAGAACAAGAAATTAAATAGGTGAAATTTCAAAGTGAATTTGTGATTAATGAGAAGCATTGATTTTGCAACACTTAATTCACTTTGTTTGGGTTTACGATAGATTAAAATAGAGATATAATGACCTTACAGGAGCCTGTTTTCATGTGTGCAAGCATGATAAACAGGCATATGATGATGGCAAAGAGCGGTACTATACCGCAGGAGACTTTGCTGATTTGATCAGGAATGAGCAGGGATATTACCATGTGACAGCAAGCGAACTGCAGGCTATATGGCAAAACGGGGGCAGATAATGGACAAAGTAAGAAATGGAATTGCCAATTCCGTTGAAAGCGAAAGACCAAGGCATACGTCGAAAGATGAGATTTCCTTAAAATAAGGAAAACGAAGCCATCAGAAAAAGTCGAGTAAGAATGTAAAGTATTTCCATAGATCAGGTGATTCAGGAACAAATGGGGACTGGAGGAGTGTCGATAAAAGGAGTGTCTGTATGCAACAGTTGGCATGTGTATGGACACTGTTTTAGTATCTATGTAAATTATTACATATTAGGGGGCCTTGTATGAATAAAAAAATCATTCTTCTTTCTGTTAGTATTCCGATCCTGCTGATTTTTGTTGGAATGATGCTTTACCGCAATAAGGACATTCGCTGTATCGATACGCC
>JAQUWF010000076.1 GCA_028692975.1 Lachnospiraceae bacterium | reverse complement strand
AGTCCCACCACGATTGGTGCATTGGTTTTCTTTATTTTATCGATCAGTTTGTTTATCATTTTCTTTCCTCCCATACGATTTTGCCGTCACAAATGGTAACAACTGCTTTTCCTTTTACTTTTTTGCCGCCAAAGGGCGTGTTTCTCCCTTTGGACAGGAATTCTTTCGGATTGATGGTATACTCGGTCTTTGGATCAATGATGACCACATCGGCCACCTTGCCTTCCGCCAGGGAGCCCTTGTCCAGACCGATGATCTTCGCCGGATTGCAGCTCATCTTTTCTGCCATCTGCATAGGTGTCAGGATACCCGGCTCCACCAGTTCTGTATAAGTCAGTGCAACGCTGGTCTCCAGACCTACGATCCCGAAGGGAGCATCTTTCATGGAACCGGACTTTTCCTCCGCGCTGTGTGGTGCATGGTCTGTACTGATCACATCCATAATATCATTTTTCAGTCCTTCCCGCAGTGCTTCCACGTCTTCTTTGCTGCGCAGGGGCGGATTCATCTTGAAATTAGGATCATCCCGCACAATATCATCTGTGCTCAGCGTAAAGTGGTGCGGGCATACCTCGCCTGTGACAGGCAGCCCTTCCTGCTTCGCCAGGCGAATCATAGCGACACTGCTCTTCGTGGAGCAATGGCAGAGATGCAGACGCGCGCCCGTGTCCTTAGCCAGAATAATATCTCTTGCCGCAATGGTGTCTTCCACCGCGTTGGAAATGCCTTTCAGTCCCAGTTCCACAGCCTTTTCGTCATCATTCATGCAGCCGTTCTGAACCATATTCCGATCCTCACAATGGGCCAGAATCGGTATATTCAGTTCTTTGGCTAACAGCATGGCTTCCCGGTAAAGCTGTCCGTTCATGACAGACTTGCCATCCTCACTGAGTGCCGGAATACCCGCTTCTACCATCTCACGTATATCCGCCAGTTCCTCGCCCTTCTGTCCTTTGGTGATTGCCCCCACCTGCAGCACATGGATCAATGCCTGGGCCTCTGCCTTGTGATGTACATATTCCACTCTGGTCTTGCAGTCCATAACCGGCTTCGTGTTTGGCATAGCCAATATGGTGGTAAATCCTCCTCTGGCTGCCGCTCTGGCTCCGGTGAGGATATCTTCCTTATACTCCTGCCCCGGATCCCGCAGATGTACATGCAGGTCGATAAGCCCTGGCATCACATAGCAGTCTTTTGCATCAATCACTTTGTCTGCCTTTACTTTTAATTTGGCTCCAACTTTTTTAATAATATTTTCTTCAATATAGAGGTCCGCTACTTCGTCCCTTTTCGTATCCGGATCAACGATGTGACCGTTTTTAATCAATATTCTCATGCGCATTCTCCTTTGTTTCTATTCTACACGAAAACACATATGAAATAAAGTCTTTTTTCTCCTTGACTTTTAGGAATATTCAGACTATAATCATAGATGTCGGTAAGATTTATTGGATGTAAATGTAATTCACTAGTTATTAGAGATTATATGCACGACTCAATATAATCTGTAATATCTGGTGAATTTTTTATTGCCAGTGCGACTAACTTATTATTTAATTTTATGGAGGTAACATCATGAACAAGGGAACTGTTAAGTGGTTCAACGCAGAAAAAGGTTACGGATTTATTACAGGAGAAGACGGAAACGATGTATTCGTACATTTCTCTGCTATCCAGGGCGAAGGATTCAAATCCTTAGAAGAAGGTCAGGCTGTATCTTATGATTTAAGCGAAGGTGCTCGCGGCATGCAGGCAGCTAACGTTGAGAAATTATAATTCAACAAATTGACAAACCGAAATACACCAGGGTGTGCAAACTCCTCGGTGTATTTTTTTGTGCAAAAACAGATTTCCTCCGCAAAAAAAGGAGCCCCTTCAGGAACTCCTCTCACACACGCTTTTATTCGGCATCTGCTGTACTGAGCCCACTCAGGTACTCATCAAAAGCTGTCACATCCAGTTCTGTCACGCTCTGGGCAGAAGTATCCTTCGCAGTGACACTCTGATAGATAGAAAAGCCAAACCATCCGATAAATGCCACGCATACAATTGCGATACCAGTCATTTCCAGACGATGCATAAATTTCTCTCTCTTTAAAATCTTCGCCTTATTTGCTTTATACTCTTTATATTTATCAACTTTTTCCTGGCTCATGATCATTCTCCTTAAATTCAATATAGGAACCGGTCCGCACCGATTCCTATGAATTATACTACATTTTCCACTAAATGACAACAATTATTCCGCCATCATTGGCATACATACTGCTGACACCCGCCGTATCCAGGATGATCACATCCTTCACCGTCATGCGTTCCCTGATCGCATCCCGGACCATCTCAGCACGTTCCCTGCAGTTACAACAGGAAATACCCAGCACTTTCTCTTCACTGTCCGCCGCTTCATTGACGATATGATCCACCATCTTTAGCAGTGCCTTGTTGATGCCTCTCGCCTGATCCAGCTGCTGGATCGTGCCCTCCGGTGTGGACCCCATCACCGGCTTGATTTTTAGTACCGAAGCTGCGAACGCTTTTACCGTGCTCAGCCTGCCATTCTTGCGCAGAGTGTCCAGATTTTCCAGGGTAAAATACGTATGCTGTCCGTCGATATAAGTTTCTACAGTCTCTACCAGTTCCGCAAAGTCCATACCGGACTCTTCCAGTTCGCGTATCTTTAAAGCAATCAAAGTCTCTCCCACCGAGGCGGAACGTGAATTGAACACATGGATCTTCGCATCCGGATGCTTCTCCCGATACAGATTCATGCCCAGCACGGCACTGTTATAAGAACCACTGAGTTCCGCGGACAGGGTAATGGCATAAATATGTTCTGCGCCACACTCATAGGCTCTCTTATAGTAATCTGGTGACGGACATGCCGACTTGGGACATTTGGGGCTGGCAGCCACTTTTCTCAAAAAACTTGCCTGATCAAAAGTCGCATCATCCACAATTTCCTCGCCGTTCACATTTAAAGTAAGAGGTGCGCTCTCAAACTCTTCTCTTCCCTTTAATTCCTCCGGAAGTTCACAACAACTGTCAATTACTATTTTATATTTCATCGTCTCATCTCTCCATAAAGATTCCATGACCATCTCATGTAGTTTTAAATACCACATTCATACTAGCATACTTCTTTACAATGTACAAGGACTTTTTCAACGGAGAGTGTTCCTATTTCCATGCTTTATGCAGTGCTTCGATGGAGGAAAATACATAGTCCGGCTTCTGTTCAAAAGCCTCTGCCTCCTCCTTGGTCGCCTCCCCGGTCAGCACCAGCGCAGTCTCCACACCGGCCCTTGATCCACAAAGGATATCCGTATAAAGCCGATCCCCCACCACCAGAGTCTCTTCCCTGGTATAATGATTCCCCTTTATGGCCAGATCTACCATGGCTGTTTCCGGTTTTCCAATAAAATAAGGGGACCGCTTTACCGCATGCTCCAACATCTGGCAGATAGCCCCGCAGTCCGGCACATAGCCAAATTCAACAGGGCAGACAAAATCCGGGTTCGTCGCTATATAATCCACTTTTCTGGTGCTCAGAAGTTCACAGGTATCCTGGAGTTTTTCATAGGTCAGCTGATTGTCATAAGAAATAAGCACACAGGCTATCTCCGCATCCTCACAGTCTGTGGTGACCCGTATCCTGTTCCGCTTTAATTCCCGGATAAAGGATTTGGTTCCCAATACATAGATCAGCTGATCCGGATAATGTTTTTTCACATATCTGGTCGTCGCGTAGGAAGCAGTAATAAAGTTATGGTAGTCCGTGGTAATGCCAAGTTCCTGGAATGTCTCAATATAATCCTGGATACTCTTGGTCGCATTATTGGTTATAAAAACAAACTGTCCTCCGCTTTGTTTTACTTCAGAAAGAAATTCCCGCGTTCCATTGATCAGCTGTTTTCCCTTGCACACAGTTCCGTCAATATCCAGCAAAAATAACCGTTTATCTTCTAGCATGATACGATTCCTTTCCTTATATCCAGCGCTATGTCCGGGTAATTTGTGATCACGGCTTCTATCCCATTTTCCATGAATTCTTTCATGTGCTCTTTTTTATTGACAGTCCAGACACGGACCTTCAGTCCGCTTTCTTTATAGCGTTTCATGAAATCACTCATTTTCAGATGATAAACCGCCGGGTGCAGCGCATCTACACCGGTGTTTTTTGCATATTTCTCCACATCCAGTATTACGTCGCCAAAAAGATACGCTGTCTGTGCCTGCGGATCCAGACGCCGCACCTCCTGGATGCTGTAATGATTGAAAGAGGAGTAAATGACACGTTCCTCCATGCCTGCCGCTTTCACTATATCCATGGTTTTCTTTTCGATCTCCGGATACCAGAAAATCCCTGTCTTCAACTCAATATTCACTTCCATACGGCCAGGCTTTACAAGTTCTAACACCTCTTTTAATAACGGTATGGCAACACCTTTGTGTTCCTCCATATGATTGTGGAAAGACATGGTGCGCAGTTCCTCCAGAGTATAATCCTTTACCAGTCCCTTCCCCGTGCTGGTGCGGTCAAGTGTCTCATCATGGAGTACAACAACCTCCCCATCCTTTGTCAACTGGACATCCAGTTCAATACCGTCCGCCCCCTGTTCCATGGCAAGCCGGAATGCAGGTAATGTATTTTCCGGTGCATAAGCGCTGGCACCTCTATGTGCAAAAATTTTCGTCATTTTATTTTCCCCCAACTATCTGACAGATAAAGATGCCCCACCGGCCTTTTGGCCACTGCGGCATCCTCCTGTCTATAAATTGTTCCCTGTTCTGCTTAACTGTTTACTTCGTTGTAATCCGTAACAGATTTGTTGATGGCATCTGCCATGCTCTTTACCGCTGCGTCCACATCCTCATTACCGTTTAACAGACTTTCGATCTCAGATTCAACAGTTGCTCTTGCCTCTGGGAATACGCTGAGTAATGCGCCTGTGTACTCTGGTGCAGAATCATGTAACTGGTCGATAGCAGTCTGGAACTGTGGATACTCTGCGATATTGTCTTTGAATACCTGCTCGTCATGTGCTGCTGTGGTTACTGGGAAGTATCCGGTCTGTGCGTTCCAATAAGCCTGAGATTCTGCAGAGATCAGGAATTTAACGAATTCCCAGGTAGCGCGGAGTTTTTTCGGATCGTTGTTGTTTAATGCCCACAGAGATGCACCACCGATGGATACACCACCTTCATCAGAAGAAGATACCTTCGGGAAATATGCGGTTCCAACTTCGAATTTGCCATTTACATCCTGAAGAATCTGTTTCAGGGATGCGGTAGAGCCAAGTGTGATCGCAGATTTGCCAGCTGAGAAGTCAGCAAGTCCGGAATCGCCACCTTTACCTACGTTTGGAGCAAGTCCTGCATCATACAGATCTTTCCATGCGGTGAGAATATTTTTTGCTGCTCCATTTTCATCAAATGCCACTGCTGTTGCTGCAGACTCACGGCCGTTGCCATTGTTTGCGTACTGCAGGCCCTGTTTGCAGATCAGCTGCTCGAAGAACCATCCGTAGATACCAAGGGAGATTGCTTCGCCAGCGCCGCCTTTTTCTACCAGCTGCTGTCCCACTTTGCCGATTGCCTCAAGGCTGTCCGGGATCTCGGTGATGCCTGCTTTTGTGAACATATCTTTGTTGTAGTACATAAGCGGTGTAGATGAGTTAAATGGCATAGAATACATTTCATTATTTACCGTGTAATATGCAGCCAGGTTTGGCTCGATTCCTGAAACATCATATTTGTCTCCATCGATCATATCCTGCATAGGAACGATCCAGCCGGAATCCATCATGAAACGTGTGCCGATATCATATACCTGTACCAGATCAGCACCCATATTACCGATCTGTGCACTCTTTAATTTGTTCAGGGAATCATCATATTCTCCCTGATACTGAGCGTTTACTTTGATGCCATACTGATTTTCTTCATTGAATTTTGCAACCAGTGTATCGATGGCAGAGCCGTTCACACCACCCATAGAATGCCAGAACGTGATTTCTGTTCCGCTTACTTCAGAAGCATCTGCCATTTCTGATGTGGCTGCCACGGTTCCTGAGCCTTCCTGAGCTGCACCATTCTCCGCTGCCGCATCTGTGCTTTCTGCTGTTCCATTCTGCTCTGCGATAGTTTTGCCGCTTCCACATCCGGTAAATACACCTGCTGCCATTGTTGCTGCCAGTAAAGCAGCGATAATTCTTTTCTTCATAAGTTCTTTTCTCCTCATTATTTGTTTTTGTTGTTTTTCATCAGCCTTTTACTGCTCCAGAGAACATACCCTTGATCAGCTGTTTCTGTCCTACGATGAAGATAGAAATCGACGGGATGATGATAATAACTACACCTGCTATCATTAACGTGATGGACTGTGAATCCACACTGTTGAGCATGCTGATACCAATCTGTACGGTTCTCATCTTGTCAGAACCGGTTACCAGAAGTGGCCACATATACATATTCCATGCATTGATGAATGTATATACTGCCATTGCCCCGATGGCTGATTTAGTCAGCGGAATCAGGATTTTCAAAATAAATTTCAGGTTGGAGCATCCGTCCAGCTTCGCTGATTCATACAGAGACATGGGGAATGTCATGTAGAACTGGCGGAACAGGAAGATACCCATTGCAGAGGTCAGATACGGAATGATCAATACACCATATGTATCCAGCATACCCCAGTTACCCACGGTAAGGTAATTAGAAATAATCGTTGCCTCGCCCGGCACCATCATGGTCGCCATAACGATCATGAACAAGACACCTTTTCCCTTGAAATCAAGGAAGGAAAAAGCGAAAGCTGACAAAGAACAACTGATGATCTGTCCTAAGGTAATCAGACCTGCCACAAGGAACGAGTTCAAAATAAAACGGATCAGCGGCACATTGGTCAGCGCACTGCTGAAATTCTCCAGCGTCGGATGCTCCGGCACCAGATTCATGTCCATGGAAAACAACTCTCCTGATGGCATAAATGCGATGCTCACCGCATAAAGCAAAGGCAACAATACGACGAAAGCCACGGCAATATTCGCGATAATACGTCCGGTTGTCTGTGATCTTCTTTTCAACAGAGCCTTTTTATTCATTTCCAGTTTTAGAGTTTCCAACTCTTCCTTTGAAATCTTATTTTGGAAAAGATTTCCGCCTGGAAGTACATTTACATCTGTCTGACTCATTAGTATTTCACTCCTTTCTTCTCGATCCTGAACATTACCAGCGTGATCAACATAATGATGATAAACAGGATAACGGATTGTGCCGATGCACTGCCGAACTTGTAGTTGAAAAATGCATCACGATAAATAGAATATACGATAACATTGGTTGATTCATTTGGTCCGCCTTCTGTCAGGATCTTGATCTGGCCGAAGGACTGGAATGCCTGAATAATGTTTACGACCAGTGTGTAGAACATGATCGGTGAAAGCCCCGGCAGTGTCAGGCTGAAGAATTTCTGGATGCCGCTTGCACCGTCTACGGACGCTCTCTCGTAAATGCTATCGTCAATGTTTCCAAGACCGGCAGAGAAATACAGGAAATTGATTCCGCTGTTTAGCCAGGCTGTCAGGATAGCTACACAGTAAAGTGCTGTATTGGGGTCATTGAGCCAGTTGATGTCCAGACCCAGCAGTTTGTTTACGATACCTACTGCAGGGTGCAGCATCAGTTCAAAGATCATAGCTGCGGAACTGGATGCAATAGCCATAGGCAGCGCGTATGCCGTACTGAAGAAACGGATACCCGGGAACGCCTTGTTACAAAGCACTGCGGTGATCAGTCCCAGCAGCATACTTCCCACTACAACGATCACTGCAAAGATCAGTGTTACCTTCATACTGTTCCAAAAGGAAGGTGATGATAACAAATCCGCATAATTTCCTATGCCGTAAAAGATCTTTGCCTCGCCCATCTTGTTTGTTTTGAACAGACTCAGGTAGATGGTTTTTGCAAATGGATAAAACAGGAAAACTGCAAATATAACCAGACTTGGCACCAGATAAACGTATGGTGAAAATCTTCCTTTTGCTTTTACTTTCTTATTCATGCCTGCTGCTCCTTTCCGTAGAAAATGTTTTCTTCTGTACTGAGATCAAATACATGAATCCGATCCGGATCCACATACAAGTCTATATCTTCTCCAACCCGAGTCATATTCTCCGGTTTGAGCCTCACTGCCTGCGTCTTATCCTGCTCCTCAAAATAAAGAACGACTTCCGCACCCAGCACTTCTCTGGTGGATACTGTTTTACAGATGTTGATGCTGTTTTTGTCAAATCCACCCTTTACGGCATCCTCATACTCATAAATATCTTCCGGGCGGACACCGATGATGACTTCATTGCCTTTTTCCTTTTCCAGAAGGCGCTGTCCTTTTGCACCATCCAGAATGATCTTGCTGTCGGATGCCATACTGCCAAGATATAAGGCCGCATGTCCACCCTCTTCTGCCACCCATGCTTTCATGAAGTTCATGGACGGCGATCCGATAAATCCTGCAACGAACAGATTGACCGGATGATTGTAGACCTCTGCCGGCGCAGCTACCTGCTGTACAAGACCATCCTTCATAACAACAATCTTGCTTCCCAGGGTCATAGCCTCCGTCTGGTCATGTGTTACATAAATAATCGTAGTCTCTGTTTCCTTATGGATTTTTGCAAGCTCGATACGCATCTGTGCTCTCAGTTTTGCATCCAGATTGGAAAGCGGCTCATCCATAAGAAATGCTTTCGGTTTTCTTACAATGGCACTGCCGATAGCCACACGCTGTTTTTGTCCACCGGACAATGCATTGGGATAACGCTCCAGAAGATGTTCGATCTCCAGTGTTTTTGCCACCCCTCTGACTGTCTTATCGATCTCTGTCTTTGACATCTTGCGTATTTTCAGTGCAAATGCAAGATTCCCATATACAGTCATATTTGGATACAGCGCATAATTTTGAAATACCATGGACAATCCTCTGTCCTTTGGCTCAAAATAGTTGCAAAGCTGTCCGTCTATCCAGAGTTCTCCGTCGCTGATATCCTCCAGACCTGCGATCATACGCAGGGTCGTGGATTTTCCACAGCCGGAGGGTCCTACAAAGATGACAAATTCTCTGTCATGAATATCAAGGTTAAAATCTTTTACTGCAAAATGTTCATTCTCATACTGTTTGCAGATATTCCTTAATGTAATTTCCGACACAGTTATTTCCTCCCTCACTCTTTTTCTTTCTTCTTTTGTGTTTCTCACGCACGCTTGTTACTTTAACAATTTTTTCACAAGCAAACTACCATATTTTGTTTAAATAAAAGAAAAATATGTGTAAAACGGAAAACATTCATGTTACAATACACTAAGACGAGGGTACACGGAGGACAAAGAAATGATTGCAATGAACATGGTGGATGTGAAGGATTTTATGGGAAAGCTTCTGATCGGTGAGGTTTTTGATTCTTTTCTTTTATCAGAAGCATCCATAACGACTTTTAATGCGTTTCATATCGATGGAAGTCTATACAAGAATTTCTATGACGATGCGAAACAGGAAGATATAAAAGACAAGGAGCAGGAATATTCCAGTTGGGCGGATGTGAAGGCCTTCTGCTTTTCCATTATAAAGGGAAAGCGCACACCTCTGCACTTTAAGATCGTCTTCCAGTTATCCCGGCCCGCCATCCGGGAATTCCTGGCGGAGAATCATTTATCCATGGACCCGGCCGAGATCTTTGGATTATTCGTTAATTTCCAGTATGATGGAACAGTTATCTCGTGTACCACCGGAACTTCCCTGAAAACCTTTTCTCTGGACAAGTCTTTTGACAATGCCTGGGACATCTGGATCATGAGTTTCTTCAAGAAATATGGGATACCAACTGAAAAATTATAATGTTGTTAGCACTCTTTTGAAAAGAGTGCTAATTTTTTCTTGACATTTTGCTCACACGCTATTATAGTAATTGTAAAACAACTTTGAAAGAAAGAAGGAATATACTTATGGCAGCAAAAAAAGGAAATCTATCCATTAACAGCGAAAATATCTTTCCCATTATAAAGAAATGGCTTTACTCTGATCACGATATTTTCGTACGTGAATTAGTATCAAACGGTTGTGACGCCATCACCAAATTAAAGAAGTTATCCGGTATGGGCGAATATACTTACCCGGAAGGAGCAAAGAACTCCATCCATGTGATTGTGAACCCAGATGAGAAAACATTGAAGTTCATCGATACGGGACTTGGTATGACTGAGGACGAGGTAGTGGAATACATTACCCAGATTGCATTCTCCGGTGCTACCGAATTTTTGGAGAAATACAAGGACAAGACCAATGAAGATCAGATGATCGGACATTTCGGACTGGGCTTCTACTCTGCTTTCATGGTAGCAGACGACGTTCATATCGATACTCTTTCCTATAAAGAAGGTGCAAAAGCCGTTCACTGGGAAAGCGACGGCGGTACGGAATATGAGATCAGCGATGGCGACAAGACCACCGTCGGTTCTGAAATCACCTTATTCCTCAATGACGAAAGTTATGAATTCTGTAACGAATACCGTATGCGTGAAGTGCTGGAACGCTACTGTTCTTTCATGCCGGTAGAGATTTTCCTGGAGAATGCCACAGCAGAACCAGCCTACGAGACGATTCCTGAAAGTGAAGTGCTGGATACGGACGAAGTGGTAGAACATATTACCGAAGAGAAAAAAGAAGGGGAGGAAGGCGAACCGGAAAAGAAAGCAAAGATCGTAAAACGTCCGGTTTCTATCAGCGATATCCATCCGCTGTGGACCAAGCATCCAAACGAATGTAGCGACGATGACTACAAAGCCTTCTACCGCAAGGTATTTAATGATTACAAAGAGCCTTTATTCTGGATTCATCTGAATATGGACTATCCATTTAATCTGAAGGGTATCCTCTATTTCCCGAAGATCAACATGGAATATGAATCCATCGAAGGCACGATTAAATTATACAACAACCAGGTATTTATCGCCGATAATATCAAGGAAGTTATTCCGGAATTCCTGATGCTTTTAAAGGGTGTCATCGACTGCCCTGATCTGCCGCTGAATGTTTCTCGTAGTGCCCTGCAAAACGACGGCTTCGTAAAGAAGATTTCCGATTATATCTCCAAGAAGGTTGCAGACAAATTGTCCGGCATGTGCAAGACAGACCGTGAGAACTACGAGTCTTACTGGGATGCCATCAGCCCGTTCATCAAATTCGGCTGCATCAAGGACACCAAATTCGCAGACAAGATGATGGACTACATGCTCTACAAGGATCTGAACGACAAGTATCTGACCCTGTCTGAATACAAAGATGCCAATGATCTGAATGTGGAAGCACCTGCTGAGGACGAACCGGAAGTGGTGGACGCTAACGGTGAAGCCGTAGAAAAAGAAGCTTCGGAAGAAGAACCAAAAGAACCAGAAAAGGCTACTGTTTATTATGTAACGGACGAGGTGCAGCAGAGCCAGTATATTAATATGTTCAAGTCTGAGGGTAAGGATGCTGTTATCCTGAAGCACAACATTGACTCCGCTTTCATCACACAGTTGGAACAGCGCAATGAGACGCTGGCCTTCAAGCGTATCGATTCCGGACTGACCGATGATCTGAAATCCGAGGAGACGGTTGCTGAGGATGATATTTCCTCTCTGACTGAGACCTTCCGCAAGGTTCTGGAAAAAGACAATCTGGATGTAAAGGTAGAAAAGCTGAAAAACGAAGAGATTTCTGCCATGATGCTGCTTTCTGAGGAGAGCCGACGTATGCAGGATATGATGAAAATGTACAGCATGCCTGGCATGGATGCGAACATGTTTGGTGCTGAGGGTGAGACTCTTGTCCTCAATGCAAATCATCCCCTGGTAAAATTCGTTCTGGAGCACAAGCGTTCCAAGAGCGTGCCGGTGATCTGCGAACAGCTCTATGACCTGGCTATGTTAAGCCACAAGCCATTGTCTCCGGAAGAAATGACTAAATTCGTAAAACGTTCCAATGAGATTATGCTTCTGCTGACAAAATAAAAACGCAGCATTATTAAAGAAGAACCCCCGCGTCTGCGGAAATGATAGTTGTTATCATTCTGCTGATGCGGGGATTTTTTGTATTGTTTTATTCTCCTGCCAAAATACTTCTTGCCACACTGATACCGTTGGCACTGGCCTGCTGAAGCCCTCTCGTCACAGAAGCGCCGTCGCCGATGGCGCGCAGTCCTTTAATGCTGGTGCGGAAATGTTTATCCACCACTACCTTGTTTGAATAGAATTTGACTTCCACGCCGTACAGCAGCGTCTCATCACTTGCGATGCCTGGCGTCACCTTATCCAGTGCCTCCAGCATCTCCTCCAGATCCACCATAATACGGTGCGGAAATACAAGGGACAGGTCACCCGGTACTGCATCCTTCAAAGTGGGGATGATATTGTTTCTGCAGAGACGTTCCTCCGTAGTCCTGCGGCCTCGTTTGAAATCTCCATAAGTCTGCACCAGGATACGTCCATCGCAGAGCATGTTACTCAACTGGGCAATGTGCTTGCCATATTCGATAGGGGTTTTGAACGGCTTGGTAAAATTCTTCGATACCAGCAGTGCAAAATTCGTATTGTTCGTCTTATACTCCCTGGACTTATAAGCATGGCCGTTGACCACAGCCAGACCATTCTCGTAATATTCCGTAGCCACCTCTCCGGATGGATTGGTACAGAAGGTCCGCACTTTATCATCGAAGGTAGGTGTATAATACACCAGTTTTGCCTCATAAAGATTCTTATTCAGAAACTCCATGACCTCATCCCGGACTTCCACACGGATGCCCACGTCCACAGTTCCCACTTCGGTCTGGATCCCGTGATCATTGCAGATATGGCTGAACCAGTCTGCGCCCTCACGGCCAACAGACGCAATAATCTCCTTGGCATAATAAGTTTCACCCTTATCTGTTACTACCGCTTTTGCCTGGTCGCCTTCGATGACAATGTCGGTGACCATGGTATTAAATTCCATCTCCACACCCTGCTCCAGAAGGTAATCCTGCAGACGGTTATAGATCTTATATCCCTCCTCTGTTCCCAGATGGCGGATGGGACATTCGATCAATTTCAGATTGGCATTGATGGCGCGGCGACGGATCTCACGGATTTCTTTTTCCTTATCCACTCCGTAAACACTGGTGTCCGCACCGAATTTTAAATATACATTGTCAGACTCTGTTAAGAGATTGATGGTCTCATCATAACCAAGAATCTCCGGCAGATTGCCGCCCACATCCGGTGAAAGAGATAATTTTCCATCGGAAAATGCACCTGCTCCGGCAAAACCGGTCGTGATGGAACAGGGCTGGCAGCCTACACAGACCTTTGTCTTTCTCTTGGGGCACTGTCTGTTCTCTATGGCACGTCCCTTCTCTATCATGAGTATCTTCATGTCCGGGCGCTTGCCGATCAATTCATAGGCACTGAAAATACCAGAAGGTCCCGCGCCAATGATTACTACGTCATATGTTTTTCCCAATTCTTATCCCTCCACAATGAGATACTTGCCATCTGGAAGTGCGAAGACTTCAGAAGCCTCCTCCAGTTCCTCATTACTCATTCCTTCCACGTCCATACCACTCTCGTCCAGATATGCGCGCACTTCTTTAATACTGTTTACTACGACCGCCATGCAGTCCTCCAGAAAAGCCTCTGCCTCCGGAAGCGTCTCTGCTACCGGCTCATCAAACAACTGCTCCTGCTGCTCCAGAAAAACCTTCAAACATTCCTCACTGTACTCGTTCATGCTTTCTCCTCCTCAAAATGATTTGTGATCAACTCTTCCAAAACCGTCTCTACCTGTCTCGTGCGGTATTTTGTTGTCGCCAGAATATCTTCCGGCGCATTTTCCATGACATAGTTATATTTCACCTGTTCCAGCATTTCTATGTCATTATAATTATCACCAAAAGCCATACTTTCTTCCGGTGTAATATTCAGGTACTCCTGCATCTTCTGCAAAGCCACGCCCTTATTGATGTTTTGCGGTATCATATCAAGCCACTCATTTCCTGAAGTTACCACGGTAGCCCGGTCACCGAACATCTCCTGCCAATATTGGCTGCTGCTTCCAATACCGGTCTCCTCATACACGGAGATCTTAAAATATTCCTCCGGCACTGCAAAGATATCGTCCACGATAGTCACATTATTTTTCACTACATATTCCATATGGTGGGCATAACTTTCCTTCTTTGGCTGCAGATAAGAAGTATTTTCCCCGGAAAGCAGGATCTCCGCGCCATCTTTGTCCCAGATAGCCCGCATGATCTCCTGCCCAAGCTGCCGGTCCATGACCGTCTTTAAGATCTTCTTATCCTCATAGAAACATATGCAGCCATTCTCGCATATATAAGCAATATCGTCCGCAACAGGCGCAAATAACCGCCGAAGATTGGCATACTGTCTGCCGCTGGCCGCCACGAATAAAATACCCATTTTTTTCAGTGCCCTGATCTGGTCGAAAACCACAGGATTTAAAGTCTGGGCACCGTTTAAGAGCAGTGTGCCGTCCAGATCGCTTGCTATTAGTTTTATCATTTCACACCTTCCTGTATATCAAGAAGCTGTTCCGGACGTTCTATTATAATGTCCGCATGATTGGCTTCTAATTCCGCCCTGTCACGGAAGCCCCAGGTCACACCGATGGTGTACATGCCTGCCGCTTTGCCTGTCTGCATATCCGTGTTGGTATCGCCCACATACATGCACTCCTCTGGTTTTGCGCCGCATTTGTCTGCCACCAGCCAGGCGATCTCCGGCGATGGCTTACGCGGTACGCCATCCTCCTGCCCCTGGATCACAGCAAAGCACTCTTTGCCGTAAATACCCTCAATCGCACCCACCGATGCCGGATGCGGTTTATTGGAGCACACCCCAAGGGCTATGCCCCTGTTTTTTAATTCCTTCAGCGTCTCTGTCATGCCATCAAAAGCCTTCACATGATAGAGCGGGTCCCTGACAAAGTAATCCCGGTATTTTTTTGCGCCTTCCTCAAAATATTTTAATTCCGTATCCCCCGCCGCACGCAGGGCACGCTTCATAAGTTCATACGCACCATCTCCGGCAAAATATTTATAATCCTCCACCGGCTGCGTGGGCAGCCCATAAGACTCCAGCACATAATTCGCCACGTAGGCAATGGATTCCACGGAATCCAGTAATGTTCCATCTATATCCAAAATACACGCTTTAAACATTTCTATCCTCATCTTTCCGTATATAATTCCATAACTAGTATACTATGGTCCTACTTGGCTGACAAGTCATTTTGTACATGAAAAGCAGCACCGGGATTCCCCCAGTGCCACTCTTTATTACACCATCATGCATTATAACGCCTGACTTATTCCCCGAATAATCTTCTGTTATAAGTATGCAGTGCCTCTGCCGCCTGCTCTTCTGTGAGTCTGCCCTGTTCTATCATGGTATCCAGATTTGCATCCGGATTCTTTACTAAGGCCTCCAGCTCTTCTGTCGTCATTGCGGCATAATCATCCGTTCCCTCTCCGGCTAATCTTCTGTTATAAGTATGCAGTGCCTCTGCCGCCTGTTCTTCTGTGAGTCTGCCCTGTTCTATCATGGTATCCAAATTTGCATCCGGATTCTTTACTAAGGCTTCCAGCTCCTCTGTGGTCATTGCGGCATAATTCTCTTTTGCCTGTGCCTCTTCCTGCATAGCTGTTGGTGCTGGCTTCTCCTGTATATCCACAGGTGGATTTCCTACATACTCGGTCTGTGCGGCAAATATTACTATTGTTGAACAAAGAACAATACAGGCAGTCAGTGTGACTGCACCTGCTATAATCTTATTACGCACCATTCTTTTTCTGCCAAATTCTTTCATACGCATAATCACTCCCAATCTTTTCTTCAATTTTCCAGCAGCCATCTGCGATATCATGTTTTTCATATTCACATGCTTTTTTGCACAGTGTAATAACGTATCCATGTAGGACTCTCTGTTATTCAAGCCAATATAGTGAATCACCCTCTCATCACAGGACATTTCCACATCCTGCAAAAAGTAAAAATACATCATCCACATAAGCGGCTGATACCAGTTCACGCACAAAGTCAAGAGGGCAAGACTTTTCACTAGATTGTCTCTTCGTTTCATGTGAATCATTTCATGCAATATAATCTGTTCTAATTGTTTTCGACCGTCTTCATCCAAATCTTTCAGCAAATGATATGGAAGCAGTGTGCGGGGATGCAAAATCCCCCAGGTTATTGGAACCAGCACCTGATCACATAACAAGATATGCCCTTGCTCCATTTCATGCACAACACTTTCATTATGGAACATTCCGGTTTCAGATAAAGGGACAGCCACTTTAAAAATATGGCTTCTGAAAAGATACCTTAGAAGAAATATCACAAATATCCCCAGGCCAACCATACGCGCCACCATGATGCCCCGTTCCAAAATAGAGAAATCAAAAGTTGGCCGAAAAGCTGATGTGTACTCCGTCACAGCAACAACTGGTGCTGCCTTATAATAGACGGGAAACATATGTCCAATCACCATTGCAGGCAATAATAAAAAACTGGCAATGATGCAGACCCTGTCCATATTATATTTATCCTGATACGAAAAAGCCTTCTGCATCGTCCCACGGATCAGACCCCAGATTATACACAACAATGCCATTGAAATACTTACTTTAATCAGTATCATCCTTTTCTCACTTCACTTTTTTATGAATCATCGCCTCAATTTCCGCTATCTCTTTTTCTGACAGATTTTCTTCGAAAAAGGCAGAAAGGAACTGACTCTTTGATCCGTTAAATGTCTTTGTAATCAATTCATTCAACTCATAGGACTGAAATTCTTCCCTGGCAATAAGAGGTTTGCACATAAATCCTGGCTCTGTGCGCTGAATAGCATTTTTTTCTATGCACTTCTTAATAACCGTATAGGTCGTGTTTTTGTTCCAGCCAATCCGTTCTTTCAGCACTTTTACGATCTCTTTTGCCGGCACTTCACCCTCTTCCCATATTACTTCCATTACATGCTGTTCTGATTCAAATAATTTCATTTCCACACCTCATAAGACTATTGCAATCGTCTATAATCAGACTACTACATCAGTCTCTTCTTGTCAAGTTGTTTTCACTACAAATTACATTCTATAAAAACTCCTGTTTTCAATATTTCCATAGCCTTTTTTATCTCTTCCGTTGTCAACGTGGCATAGCCAAGCAGCAGTTTTCCGACAGTGGATTGTCCGCTGGGAGCGATCTCATAATCAGACATGCCATAGATGCGAATACTACAGTCTTTGGCTTTCTGGATGATATCTTTTTCTGCGC
>JAQUWF010000075.1 GCA_028692975.1 Lachnospiraceae bacterium | reverse complement strand
AACAGCAACACATCGCGGATCGCCGGGCTGTTTGTAAGTAACATAACCAGTCGGTCGATACCGTACCCGATACCACCTGTAGGCGGCATACCGATCTCCAGTGCATTTAAGAAGTCTTCATCTGTCGTATTGGCTTCGTCATCGCCCTGGGCCAGTAATGCTTCCTGGGCTTTGAAACGTTCTCTCTGGTCGATGGGGTCGTTTAACTCTGAGTATGCATTACACATCTCACGGCCATAGATGAACAGTTCGAAACGCTCCACATACTCTGGGTTCTCCGGTTTTTTCTTGGTCAGCGGGGATACCTCGATGGGGTGATCCATAACGAAGGTCGGCTGGATCAGGTGTTCCTCTACATATTCTTCGAAGAAGAGATTCAGGATATCACCTTTCAGATGACGTTCCTCGAACTCTACGTGTTTCTCTTTTGCGATAGCTCTTGCTTCTTCCAGGGTGTGGATCTCGTTCCAGTCCACGCCTGCGTATTTCTTCACTGCGTCGATCATGGTAAGACGCTCGAAAGGCTTGCCCAGATCGATCATTTCCTCTGCATAAGGGATCAGCGTCGTGCCACAGACTACCTGTGCCAGATGGCGGAACATATTTTCAGTCAGATCCATCATACCATAGTAATCTGTATATGCCTGATATAGCTCCATCAGGGTAAATTCCGGATTGTGTCTGGTGTCAGTTCCTTCATTACGGAATACACGGCCGATCTCGTAAACGCGCTCCATGCCGCCTACGATCAGTCTCTTCAGATATAATTCCAGAGAGATACGAAGCTTTACATCTTCATCCAGGGCATTGAAATGGGTCTCAAAAGGACGTGCAGCAGCACCGCCGGCATTTGGCACCAGCATAGGTGTCTCCACTTCCATAAATCCCTGATTATCCAGGAATCTTCTGATCTCAGAAATAATCTGGGAACGTTTGATAAAGGTGTCCTTTACCTCCGGGTTCATGATCAGGTCCACATATCTCTGGCGATAGCGGATGTCTGTATTGGTCAGGCCATGGAATTTCTCCGGCAGGATCTGCAGACTCTTGGATAAAAGTGTCACTGCAGAAGCATGGATAGAGATTTCTTCGGTCTTTGTCTTAAAGACTTCACCTTTCAGTTCAACGATATCACCGATATCCATTTTCTTGAAAAGTTTGTATTCTTCTTCCCCGATACTGTCACGGGCTACGTAAGACTGAATGTTTCCTTTGAGGTCCTGGATGTTGCAAAAAGATGCCTTGCCCATCACACGTTTTGACATGAGACGTCCGGCCAGAATTACCTCCTTGCCTTCCAGTGTATCAAAGTTATCTTTTACTTCCTGACTGTGATGTGTCACATCGCATTTGGTAATCTCAAAAGGATTCTGCCCATTTGCCTGCAGATCTGCCAGTTTCTCACGGCGAACCTTCAGCAACTGGTTAATATCCTGTTCCTGTACTTTCTTCTGCTGTTCTGCCACTTTTTTCTCTCCTCTATGAACAATCTGTTATTAGATATTTCTCTCGATGGACAATACCTTGTACTGCATAACTCCAGCCGGCATTTCCACATCCACGATCTGGTCTATTCTTGCACCAATCAGTGCCTTGCCTACCGGTGATTCATTAGAAATCTTGCCCTGCAGACTGCTTGCCTCGGTAGAGCCTACAATCTGCAGCTCCATCTCCTCGTCGTATTCCATATCCAGAACCTTGACTTTACAGCCAACGTTAATGGTCTCTGCGTCAACTTCATCCTCAACAACGACTTCGGCGTTCTTCAAGATTTTCTCGATCTGTTCAATACGGGCCTCGATATCACGCTGCTCGTCTTTCGCTGCATCATATTCTGCATTCTCAGACAGGTCACCCTGCTCACGTGCTTCTTTAATCTTTCCTGATACTTCTTTACGTTTATTTACCTTCAGATCATGAAGCTCATCTTCCAGTTTCTGCAAGCCAGCATAAGTCAGTAAATTTTTCTTCTCTTCCATTTTATCATACCCCTTTGGCTATATTTCGTTCAATTACAATCATAGTATTATACCCAATACCCACTACATTGTCAAGATATCTACATCCAGGCCTCCAAAACCTCTTCCAAATCCTCAAAACTCTCAATTTCATTCACATGCCCGCGCAGTTTTGCTGAGTGTGGAAATCCGCTGGTATACCAGGCGATATGCTTGCGCATCTCACGGATTCCAGTATAATCCCCCTTGACTTCCAACTGCAGCCTTGCATGGCGCAGCATCATTTCTTTGACCGCTTCCCTGGAAGGCTTTGGCAGTTCCGCCCCTGTCTCCAGGTAATGTGCTGCCTGAGCGAAAATCCATGGATTCCCTCTGCAGGCACGCCCGATCATGACACCGTCACACCCGGTCTCCCGCATAAGGCGCGCCGCCGACCGACCGGAGTCCACGTCCCCATTCCCAATCACCGGGATAGAGACCGCCTCCTTGACCTGGCGGATGATGTCCCAGTCCGCATGACCGGAATAATACTGCTCCCTGGTCCGTCCGTGCACCGCGATAGCCGCCGCACCGGCATCCTCCACGATCTTTGCGATCTCCACCGCATTGACACAGTCCTCGTTAAAGCCCCGGCGGATCTTGACCGTCACCGGCTTTTGTATAGCCCGCGCCGTCTTGCGCACGATGTCGCCCACACGTTTCGGGTCCTTCATAAGCGCTGAACCCTCCCCGTTATTGACCACCTTCGGCACCGGACAGCCCATATTCAGATCCAGGATATCAAAAGGCCGCTCCTCGATGGACTTTGCCACCTCGCTGATAATATCCCCATCCGAGCCAAACAGCTGCAGTGACACCGGATTCTCCCGCGGGTCGATCTCCAGAAGTTTGAACGTATTCTTATTATGAAATTGTATGGCCTTCGCACTGACCATCTCCATGCAGATCAGCCCCACGCCCTGCTCCTTGCAGAGCAGACGAAATGGCAGGTCTGTTACCCCTGCCATGGGTGCCAATACCAGCGGATTGTCCAGGCTGACATTTCCTATTTGTAATCTCATTTATTCTTCTCGTAGATCAGGCGCAGTCCCTTCATGGTCAGTTTATTGTCATAAGTCTGGATCATGTCTGTGCTTTCCGCTATTAGTTTACCCAATCCTCCGGTTGCTACTACTTTCATATCCTTATAACCGGATTCTTCCCTCACTTTTTTGATAATATATTCCGTCTGTCCGATATAGCCGTACACCAGACCGGCCTGCATACTGGAAATCGTTTCCTTTGCCAGAATAGATTTTGGCTTGAGGATCTCGATCTTTGGCAGTCTGGCCGCATCCTGCCATAAAGCCTTCGCACAGATCTCGATGCCCGGCGATGTGATGCCTGCCTCAAAAGTCCCATCTTTTCCCACTAAGTCATAGGTAGTTCCTGTTCCAAAGTCGATGACCAGAACCGGTCCGCCGTATAATTCATAACCAGCCACCACGTCAACAATACGGTCTGCGCCGATTTCCTGTGGATGTCCTGTGACAATGCGGATCCCCGTCTTCAGTCCCGGCCCTACGATCAATGGCTCCGTACAGAAATATTTGATTATGGCACTGTTTAAAGAATACATCACATCCGGCACAACCGAACTGATAATTACGTGATTGACCTTATTTTTGTCAAGATCCCGCGCCTGTATCATGCTGCGGATCAGGATGCCATACTCGTCTGAGGTGCGGGCCTGCCTGGTGGTCATACGGAACGTTGCTGCCAGTTTTTCGCCCTGAAACACTCCCATGGTAATATTGGTATTTCCTACATCGATAGCCAGTAACATTATACTTCCTCCTGTGTCATATCTTCTCCCAGGTAGAACACCCGGTAATATAATTCCAGTGACTGCAGCAGTTCCACCTTGGTGCGCTGCAGCTCCTTGATCTTCAGTGCACTGCCGATATCATCAAAACGTCCGTCCCCGTCGGCTGCCTCCACCTGGAATTCCAGTGTGCCGTCCTCCTCGAAGACCATGGTCAGTATACCTCCCACATCCTCCGTAAACATGACGCACATGATATGCAGTTCATCCTTAATAGACTGCGGCAGGGAATCAAAATCCTGATTAAAATAATATTTCTGCTCGTAAGAGCTGGCTCCGCATAATACGATCTTAGACGTATCCATATAACCCCCTGACTGAAACTTCTCCTGCATACACGCAGCAGATACTTCCATCTGTCTTTTCTACGATCAGTTCGCCCCGGGCATTAATGCCTCGTGCGATACCTGTATATTTATGGGCCGGTTCCAGTACCTGGATCTCCCGGTCCTTATTTACTAAAATGCTGTTGTATGCATCCAGAAGCCCGGTCAGATCACCAGTTTCCATAAAAATCTGGTAATTCTTCCTAAAAGCCTTCAGCACACCTGCAATCACCATGGAACGCTGTACCGGATGGCCAAGTTCCAGGCTCAGGGATGTAGCCTTATCCTTCAATTCTCCCGGAAATTCCTTACGGTTCACATTGATACCTGTTCCGATGACTACGTAATTAATATAATCAATCTGGGCACTCATCTCCGTCAGGATACCACAGACCTTTTTTCCTGACAATACCATGTCGTTGGGCCATTTGATCTGTCCCTGCAGCCCCAGCACATCACGGCAGCCTTCCACCACAGATAATCCCTTGACCAGAGTCAGCATGGATGCCCGCTCCGGTGCCAGGTCCGGCCGCAGCAGGATCGTCATGTATACAGATTCCCCGCTGGGACTTTCCCATACACGGCCCCGCCGGCCTTTACCTGCCGTCTGACGGTCCGCAAAAAAGACTGCGTCCCCTGTAACGCCCTGTTCCGCGGCCTGCTTTGCCCATGTATTGGTCGAATCCGTTTCATCCTCATAGAAAAGCTGCAGATCCGGCCAGTCCTCCGGCTTCATAAAGCTTCGGACGTCGTCTACGGTGATCACATCCGGGCTCTCTTCCAGGCGATAGCCTTTATTTTGCACCGCAGTGATCACGTAGCCTTCTTCCTGCAGTTTCTTTATATTTTTCCAGACAGCCGTACGGGACACACCCAGGCTGTCACACAGTTCCTGCCCGGACACATAATCTTTGGCCTGGCGCAGGGCAGTCAGTATCTTTGTCTTCAAACATTTTCTCCTTTAGATCACAAGCAGGATCATAGAGCCCAGCAGCAATAAACTGGCCAGAATAAATCCCACTCCCTTTTTCTGCTTCATACTCAGATAGCGCACGCCCAGTGCAAGATTCTCCACCATACCGCAGGTAAACAGAGCCTCCAGCAGATTTTTATCCAAATGTGGGGCAAAAATCAGACCCAGTGCCGTCAAAATAATGACCACAGCCATGGATATCCCTATCACACCGCAGATTGTCTGTATTTCTTCCCCGCGTATTTTCATATTCACTTCTCCATTAGCGTTTCAACGTGGCTACTATAACCGCTTTGATTGTATGCATACGGTTCTCCGCCTCATCAAATACATGTGACTGTGCAGATTCAAATACTTCATCGGTCACTTCCATATCCGTCAGATTGTATTTCTCACCCATCTCTTTGCCGATTTTGGTCTTCAGATCATGGAAGGCAGGCAGACAGTGCAGAAAAATAGCGTCTTTCTTCGCATTCGCCATAACATCCGCAGTCACCTTATATGGTGTCAGTTCTTTGATACGCTCTTCCCATACTTCCGCAGGTTCTCCCATGGATACCCACACGTCCGTATAGATAACGTCTGCATCCTTTGTTCCTTCCTTCACATCCTCGCACAGGCTGATGGTAGCTCCTGTCTCAGCCGCATAGCCCTCACAGGTCTTTACCAGTTCCGCATTGGGGAAATATTTCGCAGAAGTACATGCCACGAAATGCATACCCATCTTCGCGCAGGCGATCATGAGGGAATTACCCATGTTGTATCTTGCGTCTCCCATGTAAACCAGCTTGATGCCTTTTAATGTACCAAACTGCTCACGGATCGTCAGCAGGTCAGCCAGCATCTGGGTGGGATGATACTCGTTGGTCAGACCGTTCCATACAGGCACGCCGGCATATTTTGCCAGTTCTTCCACGATCTCCTGACCGAATCCGCGGTACTCGATACCCTCATACATTCTTCCAAGCACACGTGCCGTGTCCGCAATGCTTTCCTTCTTGCCGATCTGCGATCCGGACGGGTCCAGATACGTAGAGCCCATGCCCAGATCTTTTGCCGCTACCTCGAAAGCGCAGCGTGTACGGGTGCTGGTCTTCTCAAAAATCAGAGCGATATTTTTTCCTTTATAATCGTCCACGAGAATCCCTTTTTTCTTCTTATCCTTCAGATCTGCTGCCAGATCCAGCATATAAGTAATCTCTTCCGGTGTGAAATCCTTTAATGTTAAAAAATTGCGTCCCTCTAAGTTCATTTGTTCTCTCCTCTATTATTCTACAGCCTGTATCATATATTGCATCATAATGACAAAAACAGGCGGTTTCTCTTGTTTATCCAGCAGTACCTTCTTTTTTTGAATAGCCTCCAACAGTTCTCTGGCCGTGTAGACCCTGTTCTTGGTGACCCGGCACATCTTCGCCGTGGCCTCCAGCATAGCCAGATACAGTTCCTTATAAGTCCACGATGTGCCCAGCTTCAATTCTGCCGCGATACCGGGCAGGATCCGCTCTGTCATGCACCGCTCCCACAGATTCGCCTTGCCGGACATATTATAGCGGGCCAGGATTTCCTCCTTGACCTCACCCTGTATCTGCAGCAGCTGCTTTAGATAATAACCTTCCGGGCGATTTTCGTCAATGGCATAAATATGCCCGTCCAGATCATAGAGCACCCGCATGGCATCCATATAGCCCCGGGCAATGTTTAGGCGGCTCTTCTTCCCGTCGAATTCCATGATGCTGCCCAGGCTTTTCTTCGGCGCGATCTCAATAATATTCACATCCTCCGGAATGGTGGTCTTCTTTGTGACTCCGACTCCGTAAATACGCACCACGATCAGGTCCTTATAATCATCCTCCAGCAGTGCATCCACCGGCACATTGTTGGCAGCACCCCCGTCTATATAATGTACTCCATGAAGGGGTTCCGTCTTAAAGACCGGTGCCATATACGCCGTGGCCAGGAAATAGTCCCGCATGATCTCCACCGGCACTTCCTTCACGTTAATTTTTTCTTCCTTCATGGTATCCACATTAAAGGTCATAACATAGAGATCCATGGGCGAATTCCGTATGACCTCCGGATCAATATACTCCGCAATCATCTCTTTTAAAGGAGTCACATCCACGCCGCCGTTTTTCAGGAATTCCATCATAGCGCTCACCGCATCCCCCAGGGCCAGTTTACCCTTGAGCATGTCTGCCATGATCTCGTCTTCCACATTCATAATATGAGAATATGTGAGATTGCTCCATATGTTTTCTGCCTGCTCATAGTCGCCCATACAGATAAATGCACCGTTTAATCCGCCTACACTGGTCCCGGCTATACCCTTTATCTTTACACCGGCCTCCCGCAGGGCCTTCCAAACACCAATCTGATAGGCTCCCTTTGCTCCGCCGCCTTCCAGCACCAGTCCATATTCTTTTGATAAATCAATTGCAGGTATCATTCACTTACCTCCGCTGTCTTGCTACCTCGTACATGAGTATTCCTGCTGCCATAGCAGCATTGAGTGATTCTACCTTCCCCCTCATGGGAATGCGTATCAAATGCTGGGCCTGTCCGGTCAACGCGTCGCTAAGGCCATTTCCTTCATTGCCGATCATCAGTGCCGTGCCCTGCCGGTAATCCTCCTGGTCATAGGTATGTTCCCCCGCCAGATGCGCCGCATACGTATGTATACCCGCCCCGCGGAGTTCTCCTGCAAAATCTGTCATATCCTCCACATAACAGAAAGGTACCCGGTAAATGGACCCCATGGTGCTGCGTATGGTCTTTGGATTGTACATATCCACACAGTTGGCCGAGAGGATCACGCCGTCCACACCGGCACCTTCCGCGGTCCTTAGAATAGTCCCCACATTACCCGGATCCTGCAAATCCTCCAACAGGACTAAGAATGGTTTTTCCTGCCCCAATATCTTCTGGATATCCGCCTGCCTCTGCTCCAGAATGCACAACACACCCTGGGGTGTCTGGGTATCGCTGATGCTGCAAAACAGCCGGTCCTCCACCACCTCGTAATCTCTGCCTCCCAGCATATCCCCATGCTTTTCCTCGAAAGACTGCGACACGAAGATCCTGCGGATCTGATCTGCGGGAGCCTCCTCAAACATCTTGATGCCTTCTGCCACAAAGACGCCGTCCTGCCTGCGGGCTTTGGCTTTTTTATTGTATTGTATAATCTGTTTTAATTGGGCATTACTACTGCTTGTTATCATACTATATTCGATAGGACCTCATTTTTTGCCACCAGAATCAATGTTTCATTGGCCGGAAGCGGATAGTCCGGGTCCAGATTGACCGTAACCTTCTCACCGATCTTCAAACCGATTACGTTGATGCCTTTTTTACGCAGGTCCAGTTCTTTCAAGTTCCTGCCCGCCCATTCCACTGGTACCAGGATTTCCACCATACTAAAGGATGCGGAAAGTTCAAACAGATCCAGGAAATTTCCAGAGATCAGTTTTTTGGCGATACGGGTTCCCATAGATTTCTCTGGGAAAATGACCTCGTCCGCTCCCACTTTTTTCAGGATCACACTGTGCATCTCCGTACTTGCCTTGGACAATACATAGGGTGCTCCAGCTTCCTTGGCAAGGATTGTGGCCATAATACTGGCTTCCATGCTCTCCGAGATCGCAACAACAGCTGCGTCAATATTGCTGATACCAAGCGACATAAACACGCCCGGCTCCATAACATCCGCCTGCAGCGCATACGTCACAATATCTGCCACCTCTGACACACGCTCTTCATTGTTATCTACTGCAATTACATCATAGCCTGCATTTGCCAGGGTAATGGCAATACTGCTGCCGAATTTCCCCAGACCAAATATGGCAAATTGTCTTTTTCCTGTTGTTTTCATATATTCTCCCTCTTTCTTATCCAATAATGACCTTACGCTCCGCCGGCTGAATCTGCGTATCACTTGCTTTGGTGCGTTTTGCCAGAGCCATAACCAGGGTGATCGGACCGATTCTTCCTATATACATAGTGATAATTACAATAATCTTCCCTGCCAGATTCAGGCTGGACGTGATGCCCCTGGTCAGTCCTACGGTAGCGATAGCCGATGTGATCTCAAAGATAACATCCTCCATGCTAAAGCCGGTCACTGCCATAAGTAATGTACTCATAATGATAACGATGGAAAGACCTGTCATAACGACCACCAATGCTGTCTTTACATTATTTTCATTAAGTCTTCTGTGAAATATCTCTGTATGTTTTTTCCCTTTGTAAAAGGAGACGGCTGTCATGATGAGGAGTGCCACCGTGGTCGTTTTCATACCTCCGGCTGTACCCATGGGTGAACCACCGATAAACATCAGTATATTGCTCACATTGGTGGACGCATCGGTGAATTTTGCCTGACCGATGCTCTCAAAACCTGCTGTTCTCGTAGTAACAGACTGGAAAAAGGAAGCCAGGACCTTCTGCCCTGCACTGAGATTCCCCATGCTTTCCGGATTGTTCCACTCAAGGACCATATAGGCCAGTGCTCCGCCAACTATCAGCAGCAGCGTCACAGTGATCGCCAGTTTGCTGTGCAGCTCCAGTCTGCGCCAGAACTGCGCCAGCGGGAACTCCTTCCGCTTCACACCCAGAAATACCTTCTTGACATCCCACCACACGATAAAACCGATACCACCTGCCATAATCAGCAGCATAGTCGTCAGATTTATCAGGGGATTCCCCACATAATTGGCCAGACTGTTTGGTCCCAGCGTGTCGATACCTGCATTACAGAATGCGGATATTGATGTGAAGATAGACTGGGCGATGCCTTCTACCAGGCCGAACTGCGGTATGAACTGAAAACTATAAGATATAGCACCCAACAGCTCCACCACAAAGGTTCCCAGTACAATCGCCCGGATCATGCGCACCATACCGGATAAATGCTCCACATTATAGGTCTCTTTAATCAATGTCCTGCTTTTTAAGGATATACGCTTTTTCGCAATCAGAAAGAGCAGGGTCGCACACGCCACAACACCCAGTCCACCCAGCTGGATCAGTATCAGGATTACAGTCTTTCCGAAAAGGCTCCAATGGGCAAAGGTCGGCACCGTGACCAATCCTGTCACACAGATTGAGGTCGTTGCCGTAAAAAGTGCATCAATATAACTGGTGTGTTCTCCAGGCGCCGCAGAAACAGGCAGCCATAACAAAAAAGACCCCACAAGAATCACCATGAGGAATCCCAGTGCAAGTTTTTGCACGCCACGTAACCGTGAAAATAATTTTAACATTTTTATACTCCATCTTTCCAATCAAAATGGGAAAAAGACCCCAAGATTTCCTTAGGGCCGATTCTCATATTCTACTGCTTATTATAATTGTGAGAAAGAGATTTCGCAATCTCATATTGGTATTCAGAAATACCTTTGTGCATAGCCAGTGCTTCGTTAATATCGAAATCCTGGAATTCACCGTTCTGGTAGCCTACTACGCGCTTGGTCTTGCCTTCCAGCAAAAGATCCACGGCCAGACATCCCATAGTCGATGCGTAAACACGGTCTTTACAGGTCGGGCTGCCGCCTCGCTGCATGTGTCCCAGGATCGTAGCCCTTGTCTCGATACCGGTAGCTGCCTCAATACGGCGCGCCATGCTTGCGGAATGTCCGATGCCCTCTGCGTTGATGATAATATGATGCTTCTTGCCTCTGCGGCGGTTGTCAATAATGTTGTTGATGATCTTCTGCTCATCGTAATCATATTTCTCAGGAAGCAGAATATCCTCCGCGCCGTTGGCGATACCGCACCACAGTGCCAGATATCCGGCATTGCGTCCCATTACCTCGATAATACTGCACCGCTCGTGGGAGGTGGAAGTATCACGTACCTTGTCGATGGCCTGCATGGCTGTATTTACCGCTGTATCAAAACCGATGGTATATTCAGTACATGAGATATCCAGATCGATGGTTCCCGGAAGACCGATGGTATTGATTCCCTGATTAGCCAGCTTCTGTGCGCCGGCAAAAGAACCGTCACCACCGATGACTACCAGTCCGTCGATACCGTGCTTTCTGCAGGTATCTGCGGCCTTCTGCTGACCCTCTTCCGTACGCATCTCTGCACATCGTGCGGTATAAAGGATCGTGCCGCCACGCTCGATGGTATCGGATACGTCTCTGGCTGACATGTCAATGATCTCTTCATTCATCAGGCCGTCATATCCTTTAAGGATGCCTTTCATTTGGACTCCGCGGGCCAGACCTCTTCTGACAACCGCACGAATCGCTGCATTCATACCCGGTGCATCTCCACCGCTTGTCAAAACGCCGATTGTATTCATTTTTTTCTGTGCTGCCATTTTTTCGCTCCTCCTCGTGTATCTATAATCCCCCCTGCACCAGCAGAGGGCAACCATGCTTCAAACTTTAATCAACCCTCATAACTGTTCAGTACCTGACCAGTTACATGCCGAAATTCATTCCAAATCTGCTTCGCAGATGGAATTTCGACACTCCTGAATCATTTTCTTACGGTCAGCGCAGTAACTGCGCAGACCTACTGAGTAGTTATCAACCCTCATTCTAATGCATTTGCATGAGTTTTTCAATACTCTTTTCCACAACTTTAACATTGTCTGAACCATATTTAACATAAAGATGCTCCAACAGTTCCTTGTTAATCTTTATATTGCGGTTTCGCCCCAGTGGTTTTATGGCTTTCGGGCTGCGGATATAGATGACTACTGTATCCTTTCCGTCGGAATCTGCCAGGTCCGCATAGAGCTGTTGTTCCGCCTGATCAAAGGCTTCGCGGGTCTCAAACTGCACCCACAGTTCACGGCTTACACTGTCGAATCCCCAGATCTTCTCACAGATCATCTTGCTGGGCTTTTCTTCTTCCGCAGAGACTCTTCCCTGAATAAAGACTTTGCTGTCCTCCTCCAGCATGGTGGAGAATTTCTCGTAATCTCTTGGGAATACCACGATTTCCACATTCCCCACCAGATCCTCCAGGTTCAGGAAAGCCATGGTCTTATTATTCTTTGTATATTTGATCATCTTATTCACGATCATGCCCCCAACGATCTCTTTTGCCCCGTCAGACACCTTGGGATAGCCTGTATCCTCGTCCGGAATAAAGTCCGTGGTAACTGCCGAAACATTTTTCCGCCAGCGCGCCTCGTACTCCTCCAGCGGATGTCCGCTGATATAAATCCCCAGCACTTCCTTCTCAAAAGCAAGTCTGGTCTCTTTTGCATATTCGCCGCAGTCCGGCATTTTAATCTCGTATTCCTGCTTTTCTTCCTCGCTGACCAGGTCGAAAATGGACATCTGCCCGCTCATGGAAGCCTTCTTTTCATTGGATACCTCATCCATGATCAGCAGATAGATCATCATGAACTGCTTTCTGGTACCGCCCAGGCTGTCCAGCGCGCCCGCCTTGATAAAGTTCTCGATGCTCCGCTTGTTGATCTCATGTCCCCAGGTGCGGTCGATGAAATTTTTCAAGGACGTGTACTCGCCGTTTTTCCGGCGTTCCTGGATGACCATATCGATCACAGGGCGGCCAATACTCTTGATGGCCGACAAGGCATAGCGGATCGATTTGTCCTCTACGGAGAATGTGCCTTCGCTGCGGTTGATATCCGGCGGAAGGATGGCGATGCCCATCTGGCGGCAGTTCAAAATATACTCTGCCACCTTGCCCGAATTGTCTATAACGGATGTCATCAGGGCCGCCATAAATTCCACGGGGTAATAATATTTCAAATATGCCGTCTGGTAAGCCACCACCGCGTAAGCCGCCGCATGGCTCTTATTAAATGCATACTTGGCAAAATCCGTCATATCGTCATAGATCTTGTTGGCGATCTTCTCGTCGATGCCGTTCTTCACGCAGCCCGGCACGCCCTCTTCCTCATTTCCGTAAACGAAGTTCTGACGTTCCTTCTCCATGACGGAGGCTTTCTTTTTGGACATGGCACGGCGCAGCAGATCGCTTCGTCCCAACGTGTAGCCCGCCAGATCACGCACGATCTGCATAACCTGTTCCTGATACACGATACAGCCATAGGTAGGCTCCAGGATCGGTTCCAGCTGCGGACAGTCATAGGTGACCGTAGTCGGATTGTTCTTTCCTTTGATATATTGGGGAATAAAATCCATGGGGCCCGGACGGTACAGGGATATACCTGCGATCACGTCCTCCAGGCTCCGGGGCTTTAATTCCTTCATGAAGCTTTTCATCCCGGCACTTTCCAACTGGAACACGCCCTCCGTCTTGCCCTTACTGATCATGGCAAGGACCTTGGGATCATTATAATCAATATAGTCCGTATCCAGAGGATCGTCCGCTGCACGGCTTCTATTGACCAGCCTCACGGCATTCTGGATCACAGTCAGGGTACGCAGCCCCAGAAAGTCCATCTTCAGCAGTCCCAATTCCTCCAGTGTCACCATGGTGTACTGGGTGGTGATGGAGCCGTCCGATGCCCTTGACAGCGGCACATACTCGTCTACGGATTTCTGGGAGATCACCACACCGGCGGCATGCATGGAGGTATGTCTTGGCAGTCCCTCCAGACGCTTCGCCATGTCGATGAGGTACTTGATCTGGGGATCTGTCTCATAGGATTTGCGCAGCTCCGGATTCATCTGTAAGGCTTTATCGATGGTAATGTTCAGTTCATTGGGAATAGCCTTTGCGATCACATCCACCGCCGCGTAAGGCATATCCAGCACACGGCCCACATCACGGATCACACCCTTGGCCGCCAGCGTTCCGAAAGTCACGATCTGTACCACCCGGTCACGTCCGTATTTTTCCACTACATAATCAATGACCTCCTGCCTGCGCTCGAAGCAGAAGTCAATATCAATATCCGGCATAGACACACGTTCCGGATTCAGGAAACGTTCGAAGAGCAGGTTGTACTTGATGGGATCCAGCTTGGTGATCCCAAGGGAATAGGATACCAGACTGCCCGCCGCAGAGCCCCGCCCCGGCCCTACTATGATATCATGGTCTCTGGCATAGCGGATAAAGTCCCACACAATGAGGAAATAATCTACAAATCCCATGCTGTGTATGGTTTCTAATTCATACTCCAGCCGCTGCGCAAGCTCCGGCGTCACCGGGTCATAACGTTCGGCCAGACCCTCCTTACACAATTTATTCAGATAAGTCCAGGAATCATAGCCCTCCGGCACATCGAAACGCGGGATCTTGGTCACACCGAATTCCAGCTCCACCTCACAGCGGTCCGCAATCTTCTGGGTATTTTCCACAGCCTCCGCGGCATAGGGGAACAGCTGAAGCATCTCGGCCTCAGATTTCACATAGTACTGACCGCCCTCGTAGCGCATACGGTCCTCGTCCTGCACCTTCTTGCCAGTCTGTATACACAGGAGGATATCATGAGAATCCACGTCCTCCGCATAAGTATAATGGATATCGTTGGTAGCCACCATGGGAATATGCAGTTCCTGGCTCATGCGCACCAGCTGCTGATTGACCAGCTGCTGTTCCGGTATCCCATGATCCTGCAGTTCCAGGAAGAAATTATTCTCTCCGAAGATGCGCAGATATTTCCGAGCCGCATCTCTTGCCGCATCGTACAGCCCTTTGGTCAGGTTCCTGGGGATTTCTCCCGCCAGACACGCGGACAGTGCGATCACGCCCTCATGATACTGCTCCAGCACCTCCGCATCCACACGCGGCTTGTAATAAAAGCCGTCCACAAAACCTTTGGAAACGATCTTCATAAGGTTGGCATAGCCCTGATTGTTCTCGGCCAGAAGCACCAGATGGTAATACCGGTCCTCGCCGCCACTTATTTCTTTATCAAAACGGGAATTGGGTGCCACATACACTTCACAGCCAAGAATTGGCTTGATCCCCGCCTCCCGGGCCGCCTTATAGAAATCAATACAGCCGAACATAACGCCGTGATCTGTGATCGCCGCGCTGTTCATGCCAAGTTCCTTGACTCTCGCCACATATTCTTTTATTTTATTTGATCCGTCCAGCAGAGAATACTCTGTATGGACGTGCAAATGTGTAAATGCCACGTAATACCTCCAGTCTAGTTTTTGAACGTTCTCGTGCTATGGAACTGCCATACCATACCCATAATAGCAAGCACCGCTGTCACAATATAAACCACCATGATCTGATCAATCTTGAGCAATGGCAGGAGATTTCTGGAAATCAGCAGTGCACCGCTGATGGATGTGGTGATAACGATAACCGGCCAGACAAATTTCATAGCCAGAAATCCAATAGCCAGACCTGCCAGTACGGCGATCACAGTGACCCACCATGCGTTCACGTCCGCCACATGCTGCGCAAAAATACTCATGGCTGCCGAATAAGCACTGATGGCTGCGAAAGCAAAGATGCCCGCCTTATAAACCTTGAATCCGATGATAGCCAGAACGATGCCGACTGCCAGGCCTATGATAATAGATAAGGTCATATTCGCTCCGCACAGCTTTGCAATAGAAAAAGAGAGGAAAAAGCCTATGACAAGGGCTGCCAGTCCTACCCATAATTTCATAAACCGGTATCCCAGGAAACAGGACAGCAGTCCGATGACCACCATGATAATGATCCCCGCTGTGGAAGTCTGATGTACGTTTGCCGGCAATAATGATGTCAGCTGTTTTATAATTTCTTGCATTTTCTTTCTCCTTTCGTGCTTTACGCCTGCGCTATGTTTATGCCTGCGTTTTTATAATTTTCCCATCCTTGATCTCGATGAGTTTTTCCTTGTATAAATGTCCCACGGCCCGTTTAAATGCATTCTTGCTCAGACCGAATTCCCTCTGGATAACCTCCGGCGCAGCCTTATCATCAAAGGGCAGGACCCCGTCGTAATCTTCTGTGATCGCTGCCAGCACCATCTCCGCATCCTCATTCATCTGGATGTAGGCTTTCTGTTTGGCGCTCAAGTTTAATTTACCGTCTTCCTTGACCTCCGTCACACGCAGCTGCAGCGTCTGTCCTACCTTATAATCCCCCTGGGCTTCTTTCTTGGGGATCAGCCCGGAATACATGCGGTCCACGGCCACGAACACACCGAAGTCCTCATTCAGTTCATATATGAGACCTTCCACCATGTCACCCATCTGATACGGTGATTTGGTTTTCAGGTATTTGTAGACTCTCATAGTACCGCAGAGGCGTTCGCTCTTGTCCACGTACAGGGCAGCCAGAACCTCCTCGCCCTCATGCACCTTCTTTGTCTGCTCGCTGAAAGGCAGCAGCAGGTCTTTCTCCAGTCCCCAGTCCAGGAATGCGCCGATTTCGCCCACCTCCAGCACCTTCAGGGTGGTGAATTCGCCCACCTGCAGCTTCGGTTCATTTACTGTCGCAATGATACGGTCGGAGGAATCCTTATAGATAAACACCGTCACCGCATCCCCCACCTGGGCGCCCTCCGGCACCTGCTTGATCGGCAGCAGCACACGCTCGGTCTCTCCGGCCTCCACCGTTTCTCCCAGATAAACACCAAAGTCCACTTTTCTTACAATAACAAGTTCCTGTTTCTTTCCTAATTCAATCATATCTTTCCTCTCTATTCCTGAAACTCTACGATCGCGTAGGGCTTCTCTTTGTCATTACACAAGGCCACCAGACACTTGCCGTCTTCCATATGAACCACCGGTGTAATAAGATCATCCAGTTTCGCCTGTCTCTTGTATTCCGCCCGCATCTGCCGGATTTTGAAGGATTCCGGAAGGTAACTCATGGCCATAAGCACGTACTGCCCGTTATTCACATGATGATTCGTGTCAATGTGATGTGCCAGTATACGGTACGGCTTCTGCGCCGTGCCATCCCCGGTCCATGCGATCTTCTTTGGTGCGCATTCCATGTCCATAGGCGGTTCCGGCTGGTATTTCTCCCCGTCCGCCTCGGCAAAGGGTGTGGGCCTGCCTGTCACCATGTCGATATAGCACCAGTAGGAATTGGCATAAGCCAGCAATTCCCCCTCCTGATTTTCCATGGTAAAATTACGGCCGCCGTTACATTTGCGGAACTCATTGGCCCAGGTGCTGGTGCGTACCTCGTCCCCAAGCTTTGGCATGTCATTGATGATGATCTGCCAGCCGGTCAGCATCCACGCCTGCTTTTTCTCTTCCAGGTAATCTACTCCCATATCCACTTCCATGGAATGAAACAGACTGCAGTCCTGAAAATAATTAATCAACCCATCCAATGTCAATCTTGCATCCTGATCCGTCTCGCTGTAGCGGATGCGTCCTGTAAATGAATACTTCATATGCTTCCTCTTTCTACTTAATATATGTTCATGCTCCAACCCCCTGTTTTGCTCCGGGGTGTTTCTGTTTTTTGCTTTCCTACATCATACCATTATTTCACATATAAATTCATTATAAAACAAAAAATGTCCTAAGTAAATTTACTTAGGACATTTTTTTAACTGGGCTAGAAGGATTCGAACCTTCAGATGACGGAGTCAGAGTCCGTTGCCTTACCATTTGGCGATAGCCCAATTTCGCGACGAAATGAATTATAACCCAT
>JAQUWF010000074.1 GCA_028692975.1 Lachnospiraceae bacterium | reverse complement strand
AATATTTTTAATGTATTGAGTCAGATTTCAAGATATGGAATCATATCCGTGGGAATGGCATTGATTATCATTACCGGGGGGATTGATCTGTCCGTCGGCTATGCCGTAGGATTATGTGCGACTACAGCCGCATTTCTGACGACAGTTGCGGGGCTGCCCTGGATCGTTGTTCTGCTGCTGGTACTGGGACTGGGCGCTGTGATCGGTCTGCTGAATGGAACGCTGGTAACATTTGTTGGCCTTCCTGCATTTATCGTCACGCTGGCAACCGGAAAAATACTTTCCGGATGTACCATGCTTCTTACAAAAGGAAGACCGATCAGCTTTGAATCGCCCCTGTCATTCCTGGGAGGCGGCTATGTGGGAAGTGTTCCAATGTGTGTTATCCTCATGTTCCTGATTATTATCGGAGGCACCATTTTTGCCAAATACACACAGCCGGGAAGAAATATTTATGCCATTGGAAACAACAAGAGAGCAGCCGCATTATCCGGAATCAAAGTAAAGAGAATGACTTGTCTGGTATATGTCATTGAAAGTATGCTGTGTGCATTCTGTGGAATCATCGTAGCCGGTAATCTGCTGAGTGCAGACGCTACCTTAGGTACAGGGTATGATACAGATACCATCGCAGCAGTAGTGATCGGCGGCGTATCTATGACAGGTGGTGAGGGAAGTATCGGTGGAGCACTGATCGGTGCGGCCATCATGGGAGTCCTGAAGAATGCATTTGTTTTACTGAGTGTGTCTTCCTACTGGCAGTCTATTGCAATCGGAATTGTTATTATATTTGCAGTTACAATTGACCGTGTGCGGTCCAATCGAAAAAAGATTTAAAAAAGCAGAGACTTTTTTAAAATAACCAACCCAAAAAGGAGAAGAAGAATGAAAAAAAGAGGAAGTATTTTGGCGGTATTACTGGCAGCAACATTGGCAGCATGTTCATTAAGCGCATGTTCAAACGGCAAGACGGAAACGCCTGCAGACACAAAAACAGAAGAAACGACAGAAAAGTCGGAAGACACAAAAACAGAAGAAGCCACAGAGGCGCCTAAAGAGGAAGAAAAAGAGACAACTACAGCAACAGCAGGAGAAAAACCGGAAGGATTTAACTATGCACCTGTAGAAAATACAGAAAACAAGGAAATCAAAATCGCTACATTAACCGTATCAAACAATCCATTCTGGAATACCGTAGTAGCCGGAATCGATGCAGCGAAAGATTATCTTGCGGATAAAAATGTAACGGTGGATGTCATCGAATTTGATGACTTTGACGGGCAGGCATTTGCGGAAGCAATTGATACCTGTGTAGTAAAAGGATATGATGCCATCACCACAGTCGGAGTTGCAGATACTATCGTACCGGCGATTGATAAGGCAACAGCGGCAGGTATCCCGGTATATACCTTCAATTCAGATACAGAAAAAGAATCTACAAGAGTTGCTTTTGTTGGACAGGACTTGTATGCAGCAGGCGGTGTTGCAGCACAGCAGATGGTTGACCTCATGGGAGAAGACGGAAAAGTTGCTATTATTACAGGATTTTATAACGTAAATGCACATGAGTTAAGAAGACAGGGTATCGAAGACGAACTGGCAAAACACAGTGGAATCGAAGTGGTTGGATCCGTTGAAAATCATGATTCGGGTGACGAAGCTTATACAGCAACCAAAGACTTTATCACTGCAAATCCTGATTTAAAAGGAATTTTTGTTACCGCAGGCGGCCCTCACGGTGCAGCAAAAGCCATTGAGGAACTTGGCATGACAGACAAAATCTCGCTGGTATGTTTTGATACCACAGACGAAATCGTTTCTTATCTGGAAAAAGACGCCATCAAGGCAACTGTGACACAGGATCCGTTCGGACAGGGCTGTGACCCGATCATTCTGGCGTACAATCAGGTTGTTACAGGAAAGACGGATGTTACAGGAAAGGCATTTACGGCAATGGATGTCTACACACCAGCCAATGTAGGAGAAATAAAATAGAGCGCAGAAGAAGGATAAAGTGAGGATAAAAATATGGGCGATAATGTGATTTACAGTATGAAAAATATTACAAAAAAATTCCCCGGAGTCACCGCATTAGACAGTGTAAGTATGGATATTCAAAGAGGTGAGATTCTTGCAATCGTAGGTGAAAATGGTGCAGGAAAATCTACATTAATGAATATTTTATCAGGCTCCTATGAGTCCACGGAGGGAACGTTGGAATATAATGGGAAGACTGTAGATCACATGGATCCCATTATGGCACAGAAAATGGGCATCGCCATGATCCATCAGGAACTATCCCTTTCCAATGCCTTATCTATCGCGGAGAATATATTTCTGGGCAGGCTGCCAAAGAATGCATGGGGTATGATAAACACGCAGAAAATGTACGAAGACAGCAGGGCATTACTAAAAGAGGTAGGATTGGAGCACATTGACCCCAGGACTCTTGTGCGGGATATTAATGTCTCACAACAACAGCAGGTGGAAATCGCCAAAGCACTGTCATTGGATGCAAAGTTACTGATACTGGATGAACCAACTTCATCCCTGACGCCAAAAGAGGCAGACATTCTGCATGAGATTATGTTCCAGTTACAGAAAAAAGGTATTACCATGTTGTACATTTCCCATAAACTGGATGAGATTATTAAAATAAGCAACCGCATAGCCGTATTTCGGGATGGACAGCTGATCACCATTTTGCAGACAGAAGCAACCAAGATCGATGATATGGTATCAGCCATGGTTGGCCGGGAATATGCGGGTGGATTTGCCAGAGATAACTATAAGACGGAATATTCAGAGGATGATGTGGTACTGGAAGTCGAGAATCTGTGTGTGGGAAATAAAGTGAAGAATGTGAGTTTTAAACTGTATCGGGGAGAACTGCTGGGGATCGCGGGACTGGTCGGTTCCGGGCGCAGTGAAATCCTGCAGGCCGTGTTTGGAGCAGATAAAAGACAGAGCGGCACCATTAAGATAAAAGGAAAGACCGTTCCTATGAATTACACCACGGAAGCCATTGCCAACAAAATGGCTCTGGTTCCCGAAGGCCGTAAATTGCAGAGTCTGTTTCTCAAATTCTCGGTGGAACAAAACATTTCCATCGTGTTCTTGAAAAAGGCATTGAATAAACTGCGGTTAAACCTTGGGAAAAAGGAAAGAGTTATTGCAGAGAATTATGTTGATAAATTAAAGATCAAGACACCGGGCATTGAGCAGAAGATCGTTAATTTATCCGGAGGAAATCAGCAGAAAGCAGTTATAGCAAGGTGGCTGGTAGATAGACCGGACATACTGTTTCTGGACGAGCCCACACAGGGAATTGATGTGGGTGCCAAAAATGAAATATACGATATCATCAGTGAATTATCGAAAGAGGGAACCAGCATCATTATGGTATCCAGTGAAATGCAGGAAAATATTAACCTGTGTGATCGGATCATAACCCTTTACGAAGGCAGTGTCACAGGTGAGATCATGCATAAGGAATTCAGTGAAGAAGGATTGATGTCCTATATGTCACAAGCAAAAGAAGCATGAACATAAATGCAGGGGGGAGTGGTTGAAAAGCCGCTCTCCTTTTGTGCGAATCAGGGGATATTAGAATCTTCATGACTTACCGGTGGATGATTAGGGAAGATCAATGGGGAGATATCAGAACATACGAATATGGAGCATGCATCAATAAAAGGGGCATTGGCTCAGCGGGGCACATTGGGCAGTATGAGGGTTAATTCAAATTGCTCTCCTAATTTATAATCGATCAGTCCATTGTACTTTTTTAGAGAGTGCTCGACACATTGCAATCCCAGTCCATGGAGTTGCGTATCCTTCGATGTCAGAAGCTTACCTTTTGCAGATAATCGGATTGTCTCTGGAACATAATGATTCTTCAAATGAAAAATAAGATTTGAATTTTTCGTGAACATTTTTAAATAGATGGGATCCGTCATATGCAGATCAGCACTGGCAGCGATGGCGTTGTCCAGAATATTACCTACAATTGTACAGAGATCAAAATCACTAATCAGGAGCCTTTCTTTCACATCCAGATGAAAATCACAGGAAATACCTTTGCTGGAAGCGAGGGTATTCTTAGAATGCAAAGTCGCATTTAAAGCTGCGCTGGAGGTGTGAAAGGATACGTCATTCGAGGAAGCACCGTCCAGAAGTTCCTGCAGGTATTCTTTGGCATGTGAAATATCCTGATTCTTTAATAAAATATCCAATGTAATCATATGATTCTTAATATCGTGACGAAACATACGTACTTGTCTGTACTCTTCTAACAAAGAGTTATAATACTCCCTCTGAACATCCATATATTCTTCCAATTGTCTTTGATGCAAAAACACCGAAATGATTTTGATGCAAAAAGTAAGTAACAATAAAAATAGAAACAACTGTAATATACGAAAAATAATAAGAAAATCTGGAAAGTAAAGCTTGTCCAAAAAGTAAAGCAGAAGAAATATAATAATTGCTATTGAAACGAAAAAGGACATTTGTTTGTTGCTTGTGTGAATGATATTATAAAAGGCAAAGAATATGAAAACGATTAGAAATATAACATAAATAAATTCATAAGCAGAACTATAATTCGATAAAAGAGCTTCGTCAAAGTAGATGAGTAAAAATGGCAGAATAATTACAGTGCATGCAGCAAATTGCAAATAACGCAACCAAGAACAGCTTGGAAGGTGGAAGGTGGATGCAACAAAATAGTGTACGTCACATAAAAAATCAATAATTGAGACAAAACAGAGTAATGAAATATAATAGTGAACTGTTTGAAGCGTAGGAGGTGCAGAAGCAATATGTCCCTGATCACAGAGTGCTACTGCGTAATATTTACATCCCGTAAAGAAAAAAAACAGAAGAAGTTTCACCGGAAGTGGAGAAGGAAATATATGGCTATTTGAAAAAAACATGAAAAATATTATGGAAATGGAAAGAAGAAAGTATCCGTTAACGACAAACAGGCGTAAAATGTTGCTCCCTTCGAAACTATGGTTTTCTAACAAGGACAAAATCGTTACGAATGAAATATTGCTGGAGAGCAGAAACGGGGCTGCACACAGTGTAATCACTGCATACGAAAAAAAGAGAAAATAGTAATGAAAAGGTTTCCATATTTTTTTCATGAGAGATCCTCCAAATTATCTTATTGGGTAATATATTCCAGATAGGCGCTTTTTACGTCTGCTGAGTAGGTGCGACCAAGCGGAAGTGAAATATCCTCATGCAAAAGGACTGCTCTAGGTGTCAGCATCTTAATAAAAGCCAGGTTTACCATATAGGATTGATAAATCTGTACAAAATTCTGGACCCTGAATTCTTCGCTGAAATCCTTCAAATTGCCTGACAGAGAGTACGAATCATGATTTACGGTATGAAAGGTCACCTTATGACGGCATACTTCAAAATAAAGAATGGTTCGATAAGGCAGGGACATCAGCTTTGATCCGACAGTGAGATGAAGGCAGTGTTCCGGCTCTATTGTCGTTGAATGGTTTGTTTTAAAGAAAATGGATGAAAGCTGATCTTTCGTATACTCATTCTTAATCAAATAATTGAGGGGCTGTACGTCAAAGCTGCTGAATACAAAATCCTTTGTCGAGGAAAGAAAAACAATCTCAGCTGTGCAATTCAGAGATCTTAATTGCTGTGCAGCTTCAATTCCGTTAATCTCATTCATTAAAACATCCATAAAAACAAAATCTGGTGATAATTTATATGCACTTAATGGGAGATTATCCGATAACTCATTTATAAGTGATTCTCCAGAATAAAAACAATCAATTACATAATCTAACTGCAATTTTTTTAAAATTTGCTCTAATTCTTTTCTAAAATATCCAATAAACATTTTATTATCATCACATAGGTAAATATTAATCATAACTCACACCTCCCAACTTCAATATAGTGAAAACGAATAACAAACGTAACTATTCAGCAGGTCTGCGCATTTACTGCGCTGACCGTAAGAAAATGATTCATGAGTGAAAAAAGCCCATTGCCGCAGGCAATTTTCATGGATTTTGGAATCGTAACTGGTCAGGTACTGAACAGCTACTAACAAACAATCTTTATAGACAATACCATACGATATTATTTTAGTCAAAAGAAAAATATTCAGGTTGGAAAGGAAATGCAGTATAGGTAAAAAAATGTGCAGAATAAGTTGCAAACGAACCAAGAATCTCAAAATTGCTATACTGAATTCAGTAGGTCTGCGCATTTACTGCGCTGACCGTAAGAAAACGATTCAGGAGTGAGAAAATCTCATCGCCGCAGGCGATTTTCATGGATTTTGGAATCGTAACTGGTCAGGTACTGAACAGTTACAAGATAAGAACGACAAGGAGGGAACCATGGAAGACAAATTGGCACCTGGATATGAGGTGGGACATTTGACGCTGGTCGAACCGACATCAAATCGAGAAAATGGATATATTGTATGGAAATGTGCCTGTGACTGCGGAAACAGTGCGTATGTTTCTTCAAAGAAACTGAAAAGACAGACCATTATTAGTTGCGGATGTGTCAATGGATTTCGCAAGAAAAACCAAAACCCAATAGGCAGGCAGATTGGTATGCTCACGGTGGATGAAATCAGTGAAAAGAAGACTTCGTCAGGGAAATGCCTTTGGCATCTCATATGTGAGTGCGGCGGGGAGACATGGATGACAACGGGTGACATTAACCGAGAAAAAAAGAGGCACTGCGGATGCCAAAGCGAGTATAACATGGTGGATTTAAATGGCTTTCAAAGTGGGGAACTATCGGTGCTTCGTCCAACAGTGATGCGAACAAAGCAGGGGTCAGTGATGTGGGAATGTAAATGTACCTGTGGACGTACCGTGATTATCTCATCCAATGCGCTTATTCACAAAAAGCAAAAAAGCTGTGGATGTAAGAAAAAAGAAAGAATGAAATTGATTTCAAGCCGGTTACATCGAGTTGATGGGACTTGTATAGAAAGATTAGGGCAGAAGGCAGCACGTCCGGAAAGTCATAGTGGCATATGCGGAGTCGGCATTACGCCGCAGGGACATTATTATGTACATATTGGAATACAGGGGAAACGATATCGGCTGGGAACTTATAGGACATTACCGGAAGCAGTGCAGATAAGAGAGCAGGCAGTGCAGCAAATGCATCTTCCCCTGATGCAGAAGTATCATATGGAGAGTGCGGCGAATCACACGACAATCCATTAAGCGGGAATAAAACGAGAAAGAGGTCGGGAATGCCTGAAGCAAAGAACAAAGTTGATCAAATAATGGAAAAACGTATGGAAAAAATCAAAAAAAAACGCATAATACGACAGGCTGGGATGGTATACGGGCTGTTTGTAATTGCGTTATTTTTAGTTTTGGGGTTTGTGATTGGGATTGCAGTAGTAGATGGAAACTCCATGCAGCCAACACTTCAAAATAAATCACTGCTGATTTATAGCAAGTTTGATAAGAACTTTAAAAAGGGAGATATTGTAATCATTGAGGACGCAGAGAAGGAACTGCTGGTAAAGCGCATTGTGGGAGTAGAAAAGGATGTGCTTAGTATTGAACATGGAGACCTGTATATCAATGGAAAACAGGAATCGGCAGAATACAGGATGGGAGAGACACGGGTCAAGCAGGGGAATGTGACTTATCCATATGAAATTAAGAAAGATCAAATATTTGTAATGGGAGATAACCGTGAAAATTCCAAAGATTCCAGAATGTTTGGAGCCTGCAGTGCGAGCCAGATTAAGGGGAAGGTCATCTTCCATATAGGAGTGGAAAATGATAAAGAAACTAAAGGAAATTGATCTTACACAAAAAAATAAGCAACAGTATCTCGTAGGAATTCTGCTCTGTGGGATAGGACTATGGATGACAGTTCTTAATTATATGACGGGGCATCAGATGCTGGCATTTATCAATGCACTGCTGGGAATTATGGGCGGGATTTGTGCATGCATTGCCAGAAACAAAAAAGAAAAAACCGGAATTTCCTGCCTCATCTTTGGCGGGTTGTATAGTCTATGTATGGGTTATCTTATCTCGGGTGTGATCGATGGATTTGCAACAGCGTGGTTTTATATACTTCCACTTTTCGCATACATACTTTTCGAATTAAAGGTCGGCTTTTTCCTGAATTTTCTAGTATGGGTAAGTGTGTGCACGGTGCTGTGGATGCCGATGCCAATCTGTCTGCGAGGATATTCGATATCGTTTTATCGAAGATTTCCGATTGTATTCGGGGCTGCCATTCTTGTGTCAACACTGTTGGAGTGGATACGGTTGCAGGCGATGGAAAAACTCAGGAAATCACAGGCGGAAACAGAACATGCAGCAATCATAGATACTGTGACAGATGCTTATACCTATTATGGTCTGGATAAGCAGATACAAAAAGAAAGAAAGACTTCTGGCACAGTGCCAGCTGCCATTGTAGCAGCAGATATAAAGAACTTCAAAATGATTAACGATTTGTATGGTTATTCATATGGAAATCAAATTCTCAAAAAGATAACAGACAGCCTAAAAGAGGAACTGAACGAACATGAATATATTGCCAGAGTGGAATCGGACCACTTTCTGCTTGTGCTTGATAAAACGCCAAGGAGTCAGCTTAGGGAATGCATCGAACATTATATGGAAAAAATTTATAATCTAAATGCAGAACTTGGTATTCAAATGTATTTTGGTATTGTTATAACAAACAACATGTCACAGTCATTGGAAAAATTATACACAGAAGCATTGCTTGCAAAGGATGCGACTAGAAGAAAAGGACGTTGTGGACTTGAATTTTTTGAAAAGAAGCAGAAAGAAGAAATTCTGTGGGAGAAGAAACTGGATGCAGATCTCAAGAGAGCCATGAAGCACGAAGAATTTGTAACATATCTCCAGCCTAAATACCATCTGAAGCACAAGTGCTATTGTGGTGCAGAAGCACTGGTAAGATGGAAAAAGCCAGATGGAAGTATGGTTAGTCCGAATACCTTTATTCCTTATATGGAAAAAAACGGAATGATTACACAAGTCGATTTTATCATATTGGAAGAGGTCTGCAAGATGCAGATGGCATGGAAAAAAGAGGGAAGAATGTTATATCCTATTTCTGTCAATATGTCCCGTGCTCATCTGTTCACACCAAATTTTGCGCAGCGGCTGGCTAAGATCATTTGGCAGCATGGGCTGCCCACCACAGCGGTGGAAATTGAACTGACAGAATCTATGATGGATGGAGGGGCACTGCAGTTTGCTGATTTTGCTCAAGATTTACATAAGGTGGGGATTCGACTTCACATGGATGATTTTGGATCTGGATATTCATCTTTCGGGCTGCTCAAGGATATATCGGTCGATGTGGTAAAACTCGATAAATCACTTTTTGACGGTGAGATGTCAGACGAAAAAAACAGGAGAGTCATCAGTGGTCTGATCTCACTCTGCCATGCGCTGGAACATGAGGTGGTAGCAGAAGGCATTGAGACAGAACAACAGGTGCACCAGCTTACGCAGATGGGATGCGATATTATTCAGGGGTATTATTATGGACGCCCGATGGAGCGCATACAGTATGAGCGGATACTATATCGGACGTCAGCAGGTAAGACTGTATAAAAATGCAATATAGGTAGCTCATTGTGCAGAATAAGAAAAATGCAAAAAAAAGAATCTGAATTATGTATACTAGCTTATGTAAGATACAGATGTGAAGACACCTAAATGAATTACAAAACACGATTGATAAGGAGAGGGAACATGAAAAAAAGAGAATTATGGAAAAAAGCAGGAGTTATGATGCTGGCAACTGTAATGATTGCAGGCGTTGGGATTGCAAACGTAAAAGCAGCACCGTATGACAAAAATGCAGACTGTAGTATCACAGTACATTCTTATGCGCTGTCAGGAGGAGGCAAAACTGCCGGTGGCGGAACAAAAATCACAGACGCTGGTGAGATCGGAAAGCTTGGGTCAGGAATGTCTGGAGTTGGATATAGTGTGTATAGTCTAGATCTGAAAGATGCCTTAACGAAAGTAGCAGGTTATTCAGAGGACTGGTATCTGACAGGAACATACGCATTTACGCCGGGAACAGCAAATGAAGTTTCATTCGATATCAAAGACTCAAAAGGAGATGCAGATAAAACGAATGATACAGATGTGACTGCTAAATTGAAAATTGATGATGTAACAGCAGCGACGCAGGCAGGCACAGAACAGATGACCGATGGAAAGGGAGAGACGACTTTTGCAAAGCTGAAACAGGGTTATTACGCAGTGATCAACACCACACCGGTAAACGGAGTGACAGCTCAGCCATCGATTGTCACACTTCCGATGTCAAAGACAGGTGCAGACGGAGCGATTGATTACAACTACGATGTTCACACATATCCAAAAGCAGATGTAGATGGAAAAGCATCCATGACAAAGACACTGGAGAAGGCAACCGCAATTTACGGTGGTGGATCTAAAGTTACCTATACTTGTGATGCAAATATCGTGGATACGACAGATGCAGATAATTCAATCGCAACAGCAACAGATTTGAAAACATTTACAGTAAATGAAAAAGTTGCAGCTGGACTGGCATTCAAAAATGAAGACGGCGATGTAACTGTCGCATATAAAGATGCAGCGAAAACCGAGACTGTTGTAGATGTGACAGACACTCAAAATGGCTCAGTTGCAGAAGATAAGGGTGTCGTTACTGTAACTTTAACAGAAAAAACATTAGACGAAATGGCAGCAGCAAACGCAACAGTAATTGAGATTAAAATTCAGGAGCAGGTTCAGGTAAGAGCAATCGCTGCAACCGAAATTTTATCTGAGTCAGCAGAAATGGTAATGACAACAGACAAAAAGGCTGATGATGCAGATAAAATTAAAATTCAGGGAAGCGTAGCAGCTCCAGTTGAAATTAATTGCATCAAAGTCGAGAAGGTAGATCAAAAGGATACTGAAAAACGATTAAACGATGCTGAATTTATTGTATGCAAAGATGGAGCAATGACAGAATTCCTTAAGGCAGACGGAAGTTTTTCAACAGATGCAAAAGATGCAGTCACAGTCAAAACAGCAGAGGTAAACACTGAAAAAGGTGTAGCAATGATCGCAGGAGTTCCTTACGATGTAGCAAAAGGAACAGATCTGTGCCTGAAAGAGACAAAAGCACCAACAGGATATGAGTTCAAAAACATGTCATATGAAGTTAAGTTCACAGCAGGTCAGACAGATAACGGATCAGTACAGAAGATTCAGATTACGAATGCAGTAACAGGAACAGAAGATCAGGACAATCCACTGTTTACATTACCACTTACCGGTGGAATGGGCACATATATCTTTATCCTTGCAGGAGTAGTTCTGATGATAGTGGCAGGAAGCGTCTATGTAAGTTCTAAAAAGAAAAACAGCCAAGAATAATCAATGAAATAGGCTGATGCTTATGATATCCTGCGAGAGATTTCTCTCACAGGATATTGTAATACATAGACTTATGCATATGAGTACTGTGTGCATAGGTGTGCGCATTACAAGAAAAAGAAAGACAAGAGGGAGCAGCAATGAAAAAGACAATAAACAAAACGACAATAAACAAAACGAAGAGAGTTGCCGCCTTTATGCTGGCAGTGCTGATGCTTGTATCTGCAGCATATGGCTGTTGGGAGAATCATATACCCGTACGTGCGGAAGGTGAAGAAGAGCTGCAGACTGTTCCGGCAGATGCCGCTGTGGAAAATACAGACACAACAGACACAACAGATACGACAGACACCGCAGACACAGCAGATCCGGCTACGGAGCCGCTGCCGCAGCATCAGGTGAAATTCATCTGTGAAGGCGACGCATATGCCTATCAGGTGGGGGACGATGCGACGCTTACGGAAGACATCGTTGTCGTAGAAGAGGGTGCCTGTCTGCAGAAAGAACAGTTGCCGGCAGTGATCCAAAAGAATGAGACGGATGTGCTGAAGGGGTGGCGTATCTGGGAAGACACAGAAAATATAGAAGCTACAGAAGATACAGATGTTCCTGTTTATACAGAAGAAGAGCTTTTAGCCATGCCTTTGGAGAAAGACATGGTATGTTGCGCTGTTCTGGAACCACAACAGGAGGAGCCGCAACAGGAGGAAATGCAACAGGAGGACGCTGCGCAGGCAGAGCCAGCTGCTGTGGCAGGAACCGCAGCAGCCAGCACCGCTGTATGCAGGATTGGGAATACTACGTATACATCTTTAGCGGACGCAGAGAAGGCAAGACCCTCAACCGCTTCGGTGACGATTGAAATGCTGGTGGAAAGCTATGAGGTTAGGCACGAGTCTTTTGGCAGCGGTGGGAGTGTGACAATCACGACAGCACCAGAGTTGGCAAAGCCGTGTGTGCTCAAAAGACCGAAAGGTAATTCCTCGAAAGACTTATCCATGTTTGAAAATTACGCAAATCTAGTTTTGACTCGGATTACATTAGATGGGAGTCATGCGGATGGATCGATTGACAGCACGGCGCCTCTGATATGTGTGTACAAGGGTCATGTGGAATTGGGAGATCAGGCAACCATACAAAATAACCATACTGATGCAGAGAGTGGTGGTGTTTTGTTAGCAGGAAGCAATGTAAGTATGGAGATGAAGGAAGGCAGCCTGATTCAGAACTGTATTGGTTATCGTGGCGGAGCGGTGATAAGTAAGAACTACGCTAAATTTACCATGTCCGGTGGAACGATACAGGGGTGCGCAGGAAGAGGTAAGAATAATCAGTATACATGTGTAGTGGATGTCAACACTCATGCAACGTTTGAAATGAAGGGAGGATCCTTCAAACATAATTACAGTCTTTCAGAAGCAGCAAATACGCCGGTTGTCGCTGTGGAGGCTGATTCGGCCGGTAAATTTACCGGAGGTGAAATCTGCGAAAACTACGCGGTATCGCCAACTGGCGGAGGGGTGAGCAATCTCAGTGCCACAGCGAAAATGGAAATTGGAAATGACATGGTCATTCGGGATAATTATGCGGGTGCTGTTATTGATAGTGTCACACTTGAAATGCAGAAAGAGGGAACACTGTCAAATGTGGTAGTAGCTTATGGGATAACGCTTCAGATCAATAGCTCACTTACTGCCAATGCAGACATCGGACTTACGATAGAAGATACCTCAGGTGCTGTGATAGATGCAAAGGCAGGTGCAGAGATAGGAGCAACTACGGCAGCGTCAGCAGCCACTGTGGCGAATCTGGATCATATTACCGCAGACACGAACGACACAATGGCAGCAGTAGCAGGAAGTGGAAATCAGGTTGTATGGGGCTTAAAGACTACGACCGACATTTCTTATCTGGTAAATCGAGGAGGAAAGGAAACGGAGTGTGGGGAAGGCTATGCCGATACCTGCATCAGATCTGGTGAAACAGTAACGGTAAGAACGAAACTGGCAGCGCTGGTAGACAACGCCGCATCCTACGAGGCTTTATTCCGTGTATCAAAACTCCAGTTAGCCGGAAAGCATGTGGACATTAAAGTGAACTCACTGAAGGCATATACAGAAGAAAATGGAATCCAACACCAGATGCCATTGGATCATACGGATATTTTCATTGGAACGACTACAGTGACGCTGACCATGCCGGAGAAGGCAGGTGCAGTCTATGTAGAGTATCAGGTGAAAATTCCATACGAACTATCAGAAGGAAGCAAGCTGGAAAATGAGTGTGTCATTCAGGCGGATAAATCGGAAATAAAGGCATCAAAAGAGGTCAGTGTTGCAGTATGTCAGATTGGCGAGAAAGGATATAAAACGCTGTCCGATGCCATAGCATCCGTTACAGCAGGAACTCCGGTGACGATTGAAATGCTGGTGGAAAGCCATGAGATTTCGGCAATGCAGAACATTACGACCGGAAAGGCTGTGACAATCACGACAGCGAAGGCGTTGACAAAGCCGTCTGTGTTAAAAAGAGGAACAGGCTATGACAAAACCATAATAGAAAATACAGGAAATCTGATTTTGAATCGGATTACATTAGATGGTATGAAGCAGGATGGAACGATCAAGTCAGGAGCCGCTCTGCTACATGCGGACGCAGGCACTTTGGAATTGGGAGATCAGGCAACCATACAAAATAATGATGCCGATAAGGGGTATTGTGGTGGTGTTTACGCCACAGGAGCCACAACAAAAGTGGAGATGAAGCAAGGCAGCCTGATTCAGAACTGCATTTCCGGTCGTGGCGGAGCGATTATATGCCAGAATGGCAGTGTAGTTACAATGTCCGGTGGAACGATACAGAGCTGTGCAGGAGGAACTTCTACTGAAAAATATAAATCCGCAGTATACACCGATAATAATTCGACGTTTCAGATGACGGGAGGATCCATCAAACATAATTACGGTTTTTCAACCGCAACCCAAGGAGGGATTGTCTGCGTGGGAACGAATGGGACAGGCATATTTACCGGAGGCGAGATCTGTGAAAACTACGCAGTATCTTCAGGGGGCGCAGGGGTGAGAAATCTCGCTGCTACTGGAAAGCTGGAAATCGGGAATGACATGGTAATTCAGGATAATTACGGGGGATGCACGATCAATCCTACTACATTCGAGGTGACAAAAAAGGGAAAACTGTCAAATCTGGCACTGGCTGCAGGGATGAAGCTTCAGATCAGAAACTCGTTGGACTCCAGGGCAAACATAGGACTTACGGTGGAAGCAAGCGGAGGTATGGCGGAAGGTGCAGTAATAGGAACAACTACGGCAGCGGCGGCAGCCGATGTGGACAATCTGGATCATATTACCGCAGACACCAACAGTAACCCGAATGCGATAAACTTAAAAGCAGAAGCAGGAAGTGGAAATAAGGTTGTATGGGGAATAAAGGCTATAACCGACATTTCTTATCTGGTAGATCGGGGAGGAACGGAAAAGGAGTGTGGTGAAGGCTACACAGATACCTGCATCAAACCGGGTGAAACAGTAACGGTAAGAACAAAGCTGGCATCACTGACAGGCAGTACCGCATCCTATAAGGCTGCATTCCGTGTATCGAAACTCCAGCTAGCCGGAAAGCCTGTGGACATTAAAGCGAACTCACTGAAGGCATATACAGAAGAAAACGGAATCAAAAAACCGATGACACTGGATCATACGGACATCTTTAAGGGAACGACTACAGCGACGCTGCCCATGCCGGAGAAGGTAGGTGCGGTCTACGTGGAGTATCAGGTGGAAATTCCATACACACTATCTGGCGGAAGCAAGTTGGAAAATGAGTGTGTGATTCAGGTGGGCGGATCGGAAGTAAAGGCATCAAAAGCGGTCAATGTTGCAGTATGTCAGATTGGTGAGAAAGGCTATGAAACTCTGACCGATGCCATAGCAGCCGTTGCAGCAGGAACTCCGGCAACGATTGAAATGCTGGTGGAAAGTTATGAGATTTCGGCAAAGCAGAGCGTGCCGGCCGGAAAGGCTGTGACAATCACGACAGCGAAGGCGGTGACAAAGCCGTGTGTGTTAAAAAGAGGAACCGGCTATCAGGAAATCCTGATGGAAAGTACTGGAAATCTAATTTTAAATCGGATTACACTAGATGGTATGAAGCCGGATGGAACGATCAAATCCCAGGCTTGTCTATTATCTGTGACCGCAGGCACTCTGGAATTGGGAGATCAGGCAACCATACAAAATAACGATTCCGTTAATAAGTATTGTGCGGGTGTTCAGGTCCAGGGAGCCACAACAAAAGCGGAAATGAAGAAAGGCAGCTTGATTCAGAACTGCTTTGGCACTTGTGGCGGAGCGATTTTGTGCCAGTCTGGCAGTGTATTTACCATGTCCGGTGGAACGATACAGGGCTGTGCAGGAAGAAATTCCAATCAACCTTATACATCTGCAGTAGATACCGAAAATGCGACGTTTCAGATGACGGGAGGATCCATAAAACATAATTACAGTTTTTCAACAGCAGCCAATGCATCGGTGGTCTGTGTGGAGAAAAGCGGGACAGGCATATTTAATGGAGGCGAGATCAGTGAAAACTACGTGGTATCTGCCGGTGGCGCAGGGGTGAGAAATCTCAAGTCCACTGGAAAGCTGGAAATCGGGAATGATATGGTAATTCAGGATAATTACGGGGCATGCACGATCAATCCGACTACATTCGAGGTAACGAAAAAGGGAAAACTGTCAAATCTGGCATTGGCTGCAGGGATAAAGCTTCAGATCAGAAGCTCGTTGGGATCAAAGGCAAACATAGGAGTTACGGTGGAAAAAAGCGGAGGTATGGCAGCAGGTGCGGTGATAGGAGCAACTGCGGCAGCGGCGAATACGGATAATCTGTATCATATTACTGCAGATACCAACACGGGAAATCAGCTAACTGACTTACTTGGATGCGCAGGAACGGGCGATCAGGTAATCTGGGACATCAATACACCGCTAAACTTTTCATTTACGAAGGTGGATGCTGCAGACAATACCAAAACGCTGCCGGGCGTTGAATTCAAGCTGTATCAGTTAAACAAAGCAAAGAGAGATGACGTGATAAAGAATCGAGATGCGGTGGTGAGCGAGGAAACGATTGCAGATGGCACGTGGACGCTGGTAAAGAATACAGTTACCGATTCCGCGACACATGTTGAGACAGAACTCGAAAGTTTTGTGTCAGACGAAAACGGTCTGGTACAGATGAATAGCTTGACAAATGATTATTATATGCTGGTGGAGACGAAGTGTGAGGACGGATATCAGCTTCCGAAAGGGCAATGGCTATTAAACGTTCACAATAAAGATGCGGAGGCTATCAGTATTACGTCTCATGGAGAAGCACTGACTCCGGCATTTTACACAGAGCATGACCAGACAAAGAATGAAGAGATCTATTATCTTCCAAATACAAAGACATTTGCACTGCCACTTAGTGGATTCGGTGGAAGCAGAACCTATCTGATTATTGGCGGAAGCATTATGGCAGCGGCATGGCTGCTGATGAGATACAAATGCAAAAAAAATAGGAGAATGAAAGGATGACAATGAAAGAGAAACTGCAAAAATTGTTTGTGATAATATTGATTCTTGGAATAACATTGTCATTGGAACTGCCGGTACTGGCAGCTCCCAAGGCTCCGGACAATGGGCAGGGAATGATTACGATTCATCAATTTAATGTCAATGATTTTGATAATTTAAAACAGGGTGATGGAACGATGGTTCCAGACAAGAAACTGCCAGAAGAAAGAATAGCAGTAAAAGATGTTGCCTATGTGATAGAAAGATTAGAAGGTACCATCACCTCACAGGAGGAAGCTGAAAAAGCATCAAGTACATATGTTGCAGAAGGAAAGACAGATAAGAGCGGAACACTGGTCTTTGACAATCTGCCAAAAGGATATTATAAGATTACACAGGAGGTTAAAAAAAATACATTGGCACAGGCAGTATCCTTCTATATTGCGCTGCCGACTATTTTGGAAGACAAAAGTGAGAATTTTGATATTCAGGTGTATCCTAAGACTGAAACACAGGCAAACATTACGATGGAGCGCAGTGGAGAAAAACAGGTGCTGGGAATTGGAGATACCGCTTCATGGAGTATCCACTGTCAGATCGCAAAGGATATCTTAAAAAATTCGAAGGGCGAGGAATCCAAGCTCGTCGAAATGCAGGTAAAGGATGTCATGGATTCGCGTATGGATTATAATAAGGAAAAGATGCAAATGTATCTGTATGACAGCGCAGGCAATCTGATCAA
>JAQUWF010000171.1 GCA_028692975.1 Lachnospiraceae bacterium | reverse complement strand
ACCACCATGAATTTCTTGTCAATGTATCCCATGGTATTATGGATCAGCAGGAAGGAAACCGGGAGCGTATAGATCACATACCCCAGCAGCAGGCCGCCGAATCCATAGATGTCGAAAAACTGATGGTGGAATATACGGGTCACCAACCCCTGTTTTCCAAAGGAATAGATAATCGCAAATCCGTATGTAATGGTCGGCAGGAGCATGGGCAGTACTGCACCGCCCCGAATGATCTTCTTCACGATCTTTGGAAGATTGGTATAATGTACGGTGTACGCAAGCAGGAAAGCCAGCAATGTAGTAATAATGGCACTGGTTCCGGCGGCCTTGACGCTGTTGCCTGCGGCCTGCCAGAATCCCTTCTGACTGAACATATCCACGTAGTGTACCCAGAATGCACCCTCCGCGTTCTGAAAAGATTTCAGAAGCAGCATAATGACCGGCGCCGCCAAAAACCATATAAACAATACGGCAACCGCAATAAAAATAATCTTGATTTCCGTCTGTTTTCTTGTTTGTCTACTCTTTTTCATCTCGCCACCTGCTATGCTGTCGCTTCACAGCTAAACAGCGTGAAAATGTTATTTCGTTTGATTTCAAGCTGATTTAATATGAACTCCTGAATAAAGGAATTCTTCGGCTCGTTGATGATTTCCTGTGGTTTTCCATACTGAGAGATCTTTCCCTTGTTGATGATCAGCACACGGTCAGAAAGGGTAAGTGCCTCCTCCGGATCATGGGTCACGATAATCGTAGTCAGATTATATTCTCTTGCTATGGTCTTGATTCTGTCTTTGATGGATTCCTTGATCACGCCATCCAGCGCGCTCAAAGGCTCGTCCAGCAATAAGATCTTCGGCTTCATAACCATGGTTCTGGCAAGGGCCACTCGCTGTTTCTGACCGCCTGAGAGCTGTTCGATCTTTTTCTCCAGGTGTTCTTCCAATCCCAGCAGGGTAATCAACTCGTCTACCTCTTCTTTGCTGGAAAGTCCCGGGAAATTCTTTAATCCATAAGTAATGTTGTCATACGCATTCAGATTGGGGAATAATGCGTAATCCTGAAATACGATATTGAAGCCTCTCTTCTCCATAGGCACTCGTGTCAGGTCCTCGCCGTTATATAGAAGTTTTCCACTGTCGATATCTGTAATCCCCAGTATCAGGTTCAACAGGGTCGTTTTTCCGCTTCCGGATGGTCCTAAGATTGAAATGATCTCACCGTCTTGTACATCTAAGGTAATATCATCCAAAATCGTGGTTCCGTCGAATGCTTTTGTAATATTTTCAAGCTCCAGCATCGTAAATCTCCTCCTCTTTCTACAAATCCATCTAATTCATACCGCCTGCATTTAAGCGGGTTGCATCGATCCAACACTTGCAATTATAGGGATTTTGGCATGGCAAATACAACCAAATTGCCGTAAACTCTTTGTAAAAGAAAAGTAAAGCAAAAAAAGAAACCCTGTAGAATTTCTACAAGATTTCTTCATCTTCTCCATATGCTCTTTCTGCAACAATCTGACTGTTTTTGTTCAATCGTTTTGACAATCGTCCATAATCCCGGTTCAATAGTCCGGCGTATATCATATCCACCAGCGCCATCTGAGAAATCCTTGAAAAAATAGTATTTCCATACAAAAACTGCTGGTTGCTTCCACAAATCAAAATATCCGCATAATCTGCAATCACTGCATTTTCAAAATTCGTGATCACCATGGTCTTCGCGCCCACTTTCTGGGCGTTTCGCATCATCTCCACGGTGTGTTTGGAATATCCTGAATAGGAGATTCCTATGGCCAGGTCCCGCTTGCTCAGATTGTTGGCGCTGACATTCTGCAGGTAATAGTCACCATACATCCTGCAGTTCAGCCCCAGATAAGTGAGCTTCGTCATGAGGTCCGTCGCCGTACAGATAGAATTCTCCACACTGTAGATCACGATGCTCTCCGCTTCCAGAATCGCATCCAACGCACGCTTGTACTCTTTGATCTGGACACTTTTCAAAGTCTCTTCCAGCATTTTCACCGAGGTATTGATGATCTTTCCCGGTATTTCTTCCAGCTTGTCTTTGCTGGAAAGCTTGAACCCATACAGATCAATATTCGATTCCGGCAGCATATTGGATTCTTTCCTGGCATCTTCCTGCATCAGACTGTACTTAAACTCTTTAAAGCTTTTGTAGCCCAGCGCCTTCACAAAACGGATAATCGTGGGCTGGCTCACCTGGATCTGCACCGCCATCCCCTCTATAAGAAGGTCACCCCCGGAGCCTTTATATTCCAGCATCCAGTCCGCCACCTTCTGCTCCGAAGGCCGAAGTGCCGCATACACCTCCTGGATCCGCATTCTCATCAACTTATTCATTCTCATCCTCCACCCGTAGAAAATCTACAGGAACATATGGTTTTTTGGAAATAGGGCTTTATTTTACTATACAATTTTTTGGTGATGATTTGTGGTTGTTTTTTGGATTGTATTGAAAAAAGTACAATTCGGTCCCATATTCTCACCGCTTTCTTTTTAATCTACTACTTCTTTAAACTGTAAAAATCATAGAAAGCCCCTCTTGTCTTTATCAGATTATCAAAGGTATCCGTTTCTAAAATCATTCCCTTCTCCATAAAGACGACTTGATCGTAATTCCTTAACAGCTCTGCATTGATTGCATGTGTAATGGTAATAACGGTTAAATTCTCAATTTTAAGCAGTTGACTTTCGATGTCGTATGCCGTCTGCATGTCAACCGCAGAAGTTCCCTCGTCCAAAATAAGAATAGGCTTTTCCTGCACCAACGCACGGGCAACCGCTACCCTTTGCCTTTGTCCGCCGGAAAGGTTGCACCCGTTTTCGCCTACTAAAGTGTCCAGGGATTTTTCGTCTCTCAAGAACATTTCCACGCCACTCATATGGAGTGCCTTTTCCAGATCTTTCTGCCCGATTTGCTTATGTAGACAGATATTGTGTTCAATTGACTCATCAAACATATAAACATTTTGGTGAATGACAGAGGACAGTTCGCTCAGTTTTTCAATATCAAGTGTTTGCATGTCCACACCATCATACAAAATCTTGCCCTGAAACCCAGCGTAATAGCCAGTGAGCAGATTGACAAGTGTGGTTTTCCCACAGCCGCTTTTACCTACAACTGCATACTTTTTTCCTGCTTGAAAAGTAAAATCTATTCCATTGATGACCTGCTGTTCCTCGGTATAACCAAATTGCAGTTTACGAACCGTGATATCTGTTTGAAAAGAAGGGAGCATTGTTCCTGTGAATGTGCTGTCAGAATAATCCACAAAGTTATTCAACCTCTCAATAATTGGCTTACATCCTTGAATTTTGGGAATGTTCTGGGAGAGAATCTGTATGGGGACAACAATTGTGCCAGACACTTGAACGAGCGCCACCAATGCCCCTGCTGTGATCTTTCCAGTAATAATCAGATAGGCCGACACAAATAAAACGCTGCATTGCACCACAACACCCAGCATAGTGGATAAAGCCTCAACCGCTGCGACAACCTTATCTAATGCATATTTGGAGCGATAAATGGTGTCATTTTTTTCTCCGAAGGCCTTTATAATATAACTATTCATGCGGTAGGAACGAATAACTTCAAATCCAGACAAAAAATCTTTAATTGCCACGGTTAAGCCAGATTGTTTTTTCGAAAAATTATCCTGCCGCTTTTGTATGGCATTTTGAAACAGACTGGGTACGACGATGAGCAAAAGCATTGCTGTGAACAGACATAACAT
>JAQUWF010000170.1 GCA_028692975.1 Lachnospiraceae bacterium | reverse complement strand
AGTTGGATGGAATCCTTCAAATGGTAGAGGAAGATCGCTATTGTGTGGATATTTCCAATCAGCTTTTGGCAACGCAGGCACTCCTCAAAAGTGCTAACCAGCAGATATTGCAGGCGCATATCAGAAGTTGTGTCAAAGAGGCATTAAAGACAGAGGAGCCGAATCCCAAGCTGGAAGAAGCATTAAAAGTATTGGAAAAAATGGCACAGTAATCTTTGGGAGCGGAAAGACCATATTTCTTTCCGCTCCCTCTCTTTTTATTTTCTTTCCGTTTGGATTGAAAAACCTGCGGTTTAGAGCGTACAAAAACGAAAAAAACATCTATACTTTGATTTGGTTAGATGTGGCTAATTATTTTAAGGAGGATAAAAGTGATGAAACAAACACTTGATACAAGAACAAAATTATTAACTCAGAATCCGTTTTCTCTCATGTTGGAACTGAGTATCCCGGCCATTCTCGGCATGGTGGTAGTCGGTCTTTACAACCTGATGGATTCCGTATTTGTAGGGCAGTTGGTTGGCTCCGTACAGATGGGAGCGGTTTCTATTTCTTATCCGTTTACATTGATCAATGGAGGTAGCGCTGCCATGCTCGGTGTTGGCTCCGCTTCACTTCTGTCCCGCGCAATCGGGAAAAAGGATGAAGATACGATTCACAAAATCATGGGGAATCTTGTGGCCATGGTCTTGCTGCTCTCGGCAATCATCACAGTGGTAGGCATGGTATTTACACGTCCAATCCTTACCTTGGCGGGTGCCAGCGGCGAAATTCTGAACTACGCGGAAAAGTATCTCCGTATTGTTTATGCCGGTTCGTTGTTCGTTAATTTTTTCCAGAGTGCCAACATGGTGATTCGTGGAGAGGGCCAGCTTAAGAAGGCTATGGGGATTATTGCCAGCGGCGCAATCCTAAATATCATCCTTGACCCGATTTTCATTACGGTGCTGAACAAATCCGGGCATGGGATTGAAGGTGCAGCTTACGCAACCATTTTTTCTCAATTTATTCAGGCAGCAATTACGCTGTGGTATTTCAAGAAGAAAAGTGTTCATGTAAAAATTGAGCGTGTTCACATCGAAAGCTCTTTGCTTCCTCAGATTCTTGCAGTTGGTGTCTCAGCTCTTCTCATGCAGGTGCTGACCTTGGTGCAGCAGACCGTCATCTATCGTGTTGCGGCAAACTACGGCGGAGAAACTTCGCAGATTCTGTTGGGCGCAGCGCTTCGTGTCTGGAACTTTGCCTTTGTTCCACTTTGGGGTATCAGTCAGGGCTTCCAACCGGCAGCCGGTACGAACTTCGGTGCAAAAAAATATGACCGGGTAAAGAGGCTGACCGGGGTATTCGTTGCAAGCGCTACGGTGCTTTCTCTGCTGTTTTATATTCCGGTGGAGTTGTTTCCCTCCAATGTGCTTTCTCTGTTCATCAAGGAAAGAGACATTGCGCTTTCCGGAGCAACAAACTTCCGCATTATGTTTAGCACATACATTTTTCAGGGTAGCTTCATCATTGCAGTGACACTGTTCCAGTCCTTGGGAAAGGCCAATAAAGCAACGATGCTAGTTTTGCTTCGCCAGATTATCCTGTTTATCCCGCTGGCCGTTATTTTGCCCATGATTGGCGGTCTTGGTATTCGTGGTGTGTGGCTTGCCATTGCGTTGGCAGATGCAATCCTTGTGGTAATCACGGTGTCCATGATGCTTGGAGAATTTCATAAAATGCCTGCTACCGAAGCAGCAAAGAGAAGGTGATCCTATGGTCTTGAGTGATGGAAAGATTGGAAAAAGCTATCAGGTATCAGAAATCAAATTGCCTGTTCACATGGAAAAACGCTTAGAAGCGCTGGGCATGACCATGGGAACTGCGGTATCTATTCTGAATAGCAAGGACAAGGGCGTACAGATTGTAAAGGTGCGCGGAACACGTTTTGCTCTTGGGCGAAATATAACAAAAAGTATTATGGTGAGGTGATATGCGATGAAGGAAAACTTAACAATCGGCTTTATCGGCAATCCCAACTGCGGCAAAACCACACTGTTTAATGCCTACACAGGTGCCAATCTAAAAGTAGCCAACTGGCCCGGTGTAACCGTAGAAAAAGTGGAGGGAGCAATCAGGGATCATGATTTGAATATCCGACTGGTAGATCTGCCAGGAACCTACAGCTTGACTTCCTACACCATGGAGGAGCAGGTGTCCCGCCAGTTTATCTTAAGTGATGAGGTGGATGAGATTATCGACGTTGCCGATGCTTCCGCATTGGAGCGCAACTTGTATTTGATGTTACAGCTTTTGGAGTTGGGTAAGCCAGTTGTGCTGGCATTAAATATGATGGATATTGTAGAAAAGCGGGGAATGGAAATTGATATCCATCGCCTGCCGGAAATGCTGGGGATTCCCGTCATTCCTGTGTCTGCCAGAAAACGGACAGGATTGGATGTATTACTGCACGCAGCGGCGCATCACAAGGACTGCAAAGACCCTGACTGCCTGATACATAACCATAAACAGGTATCGAAACATCAGCATGACCACCATTCGGAGTACGCCATGGTTTACAGTGACAGAATCGAGGACAAGATTGACCTTATCATCGCTGAACTAAAAAAGAATTACCCTGACATTTCAAATTACAGATGGTATGCCATCAAATTGTTAGAGCAGGATGCGGAAGTGACCAAGAGTTACCCTGTAAATCTCCCTCATGTCCTTGACCGCAATTATGAGTCCGACATCATCAATGAAAAATATGATTTTATTCAGGAAATCATCCGTGAGGTTGTTGTCAACAAAGAGCGGCAGGATGCCCTGACGGAAAAAGTTGACAAGGCCCTGACGCACCGGATATGGGGAATCCCTATTTTCCTTGGAATTATGGCGCTGGTATTCTTTTTGACCTTTACCATAGGAGACTGGTTGAAAGGATATTTTGAGATGGGGATTGAAGCCTTTTCCGGATGGGCAGAAAGCGGACTTGTTTCAGCTGGTGTAGGCGATATGCTCCGCTCATTGCTGGTGGACGGCATCGTTGCCGGTGTGGGCGGTATCCTTACGTTTCTGCCGAATATCTTTATCCTGTTCCTTGCGCTTGCCTTTTTGGAGGACAGCGGATATATGGCACGGGTGGCATACATCATGGAAGGTGTGATGAGCAAGCTGGGACTTTCTGGGCGGGCGTTCATTCCCATGATTTTGGGCTTTGGATGCACGGTTCCTGCGATTATGGCCTCAAGAGCTTTGGAAAATAAGCGTGACCGTTTTAAGGTTATGCTGATTACTCCGTTTATGAGTTGCAGTGCACGTCTACCGATTTATATTCTGTTTTCGGAGATGTTCTTCAAAGATCACGCCATGCTGGTGGCCTACTCAATGTATTTAATTGGCCTGCTGGTCGCAATCATTGTCGCTGCTACAATCCATTTGATTGATAGAAAGAAAGCGGAAAATTATCTGCTGATTGAGCTGCCTGAATATAAGGCTCCCAGTGCAAGAACGGTAGCAATTTATGTATGGGAAAAAGTCAAAGACTATCTGACGAAAGCAGGAACCACAATTTTTGTGGCGTCTATCGTCATGTGGGGAATCCTGAATTTTGGCCCTCACGGATATACAACAGAAATGGCTGACAGCTTCGGTTCTGTTTTGGGCCATGCGATTGTACCGCTGTTTGCCCCCATTGGACTTGGCTTCTGGCAAATTGCGGTGGCGCTTATTGCCGGAGTTTCTGCGAAAGAAGTGGTGGTATCAAGCTGCACAGTGCTGTTCGGTGTTTCAAACATCAATTCTGGTGAGGGC
>JAQUWF010000073.1 GCA_028692975.1 Lachnospiraceae bacterium | reverse complement strand
GGTCAAGGAGAACAAAAAAAAACGTGCAGTAAAATACGGCACGTTAAGATAACCCTTATATGTAGGATGAGAATTTAATTTGCAGTAAAAATGCAGTCGGTTGGAATTATAATTTGCTGGCTGACAACGTTGCCCAGAGTCTTGTCACCAAACAGGGAACTCCATGAAAAAATCATGTCTGGTTCCAGCATAGTTACAGTTTCCAGGGATGGGGTGAATTCATCCAGATAATTGGTTTTGGCAAAAGCAGTTTTCTGCTCATCCGGTACTTCATTATCCAGACCTGCTGTTGCTACGAGACGATCTTCCAGTCCCAGAGCCAGCATAGTTTCGATACAACCCTGATAAACGGCAATTACTTTTTCAGGTGCTTTTTTATAAGTAGTCTCGACTTCATTGCCATCATAATCGTAGGTGGTAATGGTCAGAGGATACTCGGTACGATTTTGGGAAACTGTGGTTTCAGGTGTTGCCTTTGTTGCAGCAGGAGTTTCCGTTGCCTGATTGTTTTCTTTGATGGTCTGGGCATCCTGTCGATTTACATCTCCGCTGTTATTTCCATTAGATCCGCAGGCTGTTGTTCCAAATGCCAGACCAAATGCCAGACCAAATGCCAGAACTTTTTTCGTGACTAGGTTTTTCTTCATAGTTTTCTCCTTTTTGTTTGTGGCCGCGCATTTCTATTGCGCCAGCGCTATAGTGGTATGTATAATGTCTGCCGGTGACAGACACCTGTTAAATTGACAACGAAAAAAATGCCTGCTAAGGGCAGACATCAAAACAAACTCTCAATCGAAAGTTTGCTCTAGATGTTGCTTTTGACGGAAGCGTCATCATCTCTAAAATTAAGCAGGTTTCCTGGCTTGAGGATCGTAACCATAATTTTCCTTCTCACAGCATAGGCTGCAATGGTTTCTAAATTAGATTCCCCTCTTACAGTGACCGAATCGCTCAGGATTTTCACCTGATTCCCTCTTTTCTGTCAAACATGGAATAGTTTCGTAGCTGACAGACACTTAATTCGTTATTTAATTGAACCAGCATACAATAACATAGAAAAAAATTAATTGCAATCTTTTTTATGAGATTTAAGGAGAGTTTATTTCTCCCCAAACACTTTTTCAAACAACTTCCGCCCGGTAGGTGTGGCGGCGAGGCCGCCTTCGGCTGTTTCTTTTAATGCAGCAGGCATCACATCGCCTACTTTCTTCATGGCCCAGATTACTTCATCAGCAGGAATCGCACTTTTGATCCCAGCAAGGGCCAATTCGGCGGCTACGAAGGCACCGGCTACACCGGAGGCATTTCGTTTGATGCAGGGGATTTCCACCAGACCGGCAACGGGGTCACAAACAAGGCCGAGCACATTTTTTAAAGCGATGGCAACGGCTGAATCGATCATAGCGGGAGATCCGCCACAAAGTTCCACAAGGGCTGCAGCGGCCATGGCAGAGGCAGAGCCACACTCAGCCTGGCAGCCACCCTGTGCACCGGCAAGGCTGGCATTGTTGGCGATGACCATACCTATGGCGGAGGCGGTAAATAGCGACATAACACATTCTTTTTCTGAAAGCTTCCGCTCCTCCTGCAGTGTAAGCACAGCGGCCGGAACAATGCCACAGCTTCCGGCGGTGGGTGCGGCTACGATGCGCCCCATAGAAGCATTTAATTCTGAGACAGCCAGCGCCCGGTATAAGGCACCACTGATCATAGGGCCGGTGAGTGAATGGCCGGAAGTTGAAAAGGTCTGCATTTTAAACGCATCGCCGCCCGTTAGCCCGCTGGTACTTTTCAGTTCAGGATTACAGCCGGGGGCAATGGAAGAGGCCATCACCTGATAATTTTCCCGCATTTTCTCATATATTTCTGCTTCACTCAGTTCCATCTGCTCGGCCTGCTGCGACAGGACAAGCGAAGAGAGCCTGCCGCCGTTCTGGTCAGCAACACTTAGCAAATCAGCCATTGAATTATAGTTCAAGTCCATAATAACCTCCTGTTCCCTTGTGAAAATATCAAATAGGCTGCAGCATAGTGCTGGAATAAATATTTGGGAGTTTCTGAATCTCTGTATTTAATTCAGGACCAAAATGACCATCTATTTCAATGGTCATAACAGCCTGCCCGCCTTTTGTTTTTCTGGAAAGGTGAAAATTACAGATATTCACACCCTTTTCGGCCATCAATTCTGTCACGGAAGCAATGGTGCCCGGAGCATCCCGGTGAAGCACGATCAAAGTGGTCTGCTGCCCGGACAGCGAGACTTCCATCCCATTAATTTTCGTAATCAGAATATTTCCACCGCCGATGCTGCTTCCAAGGAGAGATACCTGACGGCCATCCCGGGAGGTGAGGGAGACAAATGCAGTATTTGGATGCACATCGTCCAGGTCACCAGTTTCTATGGAAATCTGCAGACCTTGCTCACGAGCCACATCCAGAGAAAAGCGGATGCGTTCATCGTCTGCCCGCATGCCCAGTATTCCGGCCACGATGGCCTTATCGGTCCCATGTCCTTTATAGGTTTTTGCAAAAGAACCATATAATATAATATTCGCAGTTACCGCGGGAGCGTCCAACAGTGCCCGGGTAATCAGCCCGATCCGTGCGGCACCTGCCGTATGGGAACTGGAAGGGCCGATCATGATTGGTCCCAGTATATCAAATACATTCATATGCATATCCTCCCTGTTTCTAATGCTATTATACCCAGAATAAGCGCAGAAAGATAGTAAATTGTATGGGTAATCCATGTAAAATGGACTCTTGCATCATTTTCTCATGTTCTATGCAAGAAATACGTAGAACTGAGTGAACAATAACCTGAAATATGTTAAAATAAAAAAATAACAAAGGTGAAGAGGTAAAATTAATTATGAAGGTATTGATATTGTCCTGCAACACCGGAGAAGGGCATAATTCTGCGGGACGGGCAGTGAAGGAATATGTAGAGCAGAGGGGCGATGAGGCGGTCATGCTGGATATGATGCTGCTGAATGGGCAGAAGACTTCCAGGGCCGTAGGCGGCGCTTATGTGAATAGTGTGAAAATGTTTCCCCATGTTTTTGGGCTTGTCTATAAACTTGGACGGCTGATTTCATCGAATAAAAGAAAGTCCCCTGTTTATTTTGCCTGCTCGCTGCTGGGAAAAAAATTAAAAAAATATCTGGCAGAACATGAATTTGACGTGATCGTGACACCACATCTGTATCCGGCGGAAACGCTGACGTATTTGAAAAAGAAGGGGTGGCTTACCCAGAAGGTCGTTGCCATAGGGACGGACTACACCTGCATACCTTTCTGGGAGGAGACGGACTGTGATTATTATGTGATCGGCCATGAGGATTTGATCCCGGAATTCCATGAGCGGGGTGTGGAGGAGAAAAAACTTCTGGGCTGGGGAATTCCGGTGCGCCCTTGTTTCATGGAAGATATGGATAAGGCACAGGCGAGAAAACGTTGTGGTCTGTCTGAGAAAAACAAGATTTATCTTGTCATGGGCGGCAGCATGGGATTTGGAAAGATCCAGATTTTTGTCATCAGTCTTGCGGCAAGACTAAATGAAAAAGAAGAGGTAGTGGTCATCTGCGGAAATAACAAAAAACTGGAGCAGAGACTTAAAAAGGAATTAGGGAATAAAGAGCGGGTGAAAATCCTGGGATTTACAGATCGCGTATCGGACTATATGGCGGCCTGTGATGTGATCTTTACGAAACCGGGCGGATTGAGCAGCACGGAGGCGGCGGTGCGCCGGATACCTATCGTTCATACAAATCCAATACCGGGCTGTGAAAATCGGAATCTGGAGTTTTTCCAGAGCCGCGGACTGTCTGTGGGCAAAAAGAGTTTTCTGGGACAGCTGCGTGCAGGGAGAAAACTTCTTGTGAAGGACGAATTGCGGGAGAATATGCGGAAGGCGCAGGAGAAACATGCCAAGCCGGATGCAGCACAACGTATTTACCAGCTGCTGTGTGAACTTGCCGGATATGGAAGCAGCGGAGAAAAGGAAGTGGGAACAGAATGATAACCATACATGAAATTTTTTATATAATCTGTGGCTATCTGTCGGGAAGCGTTTTGTACAGTTATTTATTGCCGAAATACCTGAAGCATATGGATGTGACACAGGTGAGCAATGATGGGAATCCGGGGGCGGCCAATGTATTTATGCATGCCGGCATTCCCATGGGGATACTGGTGCTGTTTCTGGAACTCTTGAAGGGGTTTATCCCCATACATATGGCGCTCCGCACCCTTGATCCAGCGAGACTGCCTTTTGGTCTGGTTCTTGCCGCGCCTGTCCTCGGTCATGCGTACCCATTTTTGAATAGAAAAAGAGGGGGCAAGGCTATTGCCGTTTCCTTTGGTGTCCTTCTGGGACTGTTTCCAATCTGTGAACCTGTTTTTGCCTTGATTTTCTTCTACCTGCTCTTTTCTTTATGCATCATTATCCGTCCACACTTTTATCGCTCTATCGTGACCTTCCTCCTTTTCTTCGGAATGGTCCTGCTTCGGGTGCCTATGGAGGGCATCGTTCTCGGTTGTGGACTGATTGCTGCGATTGTTATCCGAAAGCATTTCGTCCGGTATCATGGTGAAAAAATGGAGGTCCGGGTACCGATTCATCTGAGAGATGAAAATACTTAAAGACAATTTATTCCCAATAATAACTTGACAAAAAAATACTTCGGAGGTAGAATTAAATTACTTCGAAGGACGAATTAAATGGAGGTACACATGGAATATGACATTTCTTCAGCAGAACAATTAATTTTTCAGGTATTGGACCAATGTCATTTTATGTTCTTTCCCAATCAGTGGATTGATTTTTCCATGGATTACTCTAAGAATGAATTGCTGGCGCTTTTGCTGATTTACCGCAAGGGCGAGACAAATATGACAGATGTGGCGGACTATATCAAGTCACCGTTAAATACTGCCACCGGTGTGATCGGGCGGCTGGAGAAGCGGGGCATGGTGAAACGTCAGCGCAGTGAGCAGGATAAGCGGGTCATGACGGTGGTGCTTTCCCAGGAGGGAAGAGATGCAGTAAAGCAGTTTTTCCGGGAGGTAAATCAACGATTCTCCCAAGTGTTAGAAGTACTTTCGGCAGAGGAGATCAGTGCGGTGCTGCAGGTATTGCAAAAAGCTATAACCGTGCTCAATACGGAGCCTGGGAATGCGGTAGAGAAGCCGGAAAAATCCATAAAAAAGATTACGATTACCTGAGATACTGGAAAGACTGGTAATCGGTGAAACGGGTGAATAACATCACCCATTTCTTTTGCTAAATACTTCGTGAGAGGAATAATTCGCATAAAGAATAAAAGGAGAAGGCAATGGGAAGAATTATGATATTTACTGGAAAAGGTGGTGTGGGAAAGACAAGCCTGGCGGCGGCCCATGCAGTAAAGGCGGCGGATCAGGGTATGCGTACCCTGCTGGTCAGTACAGATATGGCCCACAATCTGGGGGATTTGTTCCAGGTGCAGGTCGGGAAGATCGCCATTCCAGTGGCAGAACATCTGGAGGCTTTGGAAATCGACCCGGAATATGAGATGGAACATGATTTTCATCATATGATGGAGGCTATTTACGATATGCTTCCGGCTATCAAAGGTGAAGATGACAACCTTGCTATGATACCCGGGGTGGAGGAATTGTTTTCCCTATTGAAGGTAAAGCAGATCTATGAGAGCGGGAAGTATGATCTGGTTGTGGTGGACTGTGCACCAACGGGTGAGACTTTGTCTCTGCTAAAATTTCCGGAACTTGCATCCTGGTACATGGAAAAATTCTTTCCGGTGGGGAAAATAGCCATGAAAGTCATGCGTCCCATTTCCAAACCATTGTTCCAGATCAAACTGCCAAATGGCAAGGCCATGAACGATATTGAGCATCTGTATCAGGAATTGCTGGATCTGGATAAACTGCTGAAGGATCGGAAGATCAGCAGCGTTCGGCTGGTATCCATGCCGGAGAAGATGGTGGTGGAGGAGAGCAAGCGCAATTACATGTACCTGAATCTCTATCATTTCCAGATGGATGGTCTCTATATTAACCGTATTTTACCAAAGGAAGCGGACGCACCATTTTTTGCCAGATGGCACCAGCTCCAGGAAGGGTATATACAGGAATTGGAGGAGGCTTTCGGGAAGGTTCCCATCTGTAAGATTCCCTGGTATGATACGGATCTGAACGGTATGGAGGCACTGCGGAAACTGGCTGCGGAAGTACTTATAGATGAACATCTATTTGATGTGCGTGAGGTGGTGGATGCGGAAGTCTACGAAAAGACAGAGGATGGGTATGAAATGCGTCTGTATCTGCCTTTTGTGGAGAAGGAAGAAATTGAGCTGCATGAGGGAAAGAAGGAAGTTATATTGAAAATCGGCAATTTCAAACGTGATATTATGCTGCCATCAACTTTATCCCAATATCAGATTGCCGGGGCGAAGATGCAGGATCAGACGCTGCATATTCAGTTTCAAAAGAGCGAGGAGGAATAAAATGGAAAGAAGAGAAGCGATGGCCAGTCTCATTAGGGCAAAGAAGATGGAGTATGATGCTTTAAAAGAATTCCTGCCTAAAAGACTGCGAAAGGAACTGCATGAGATAAAGGGTGGCGTGGCGGATGGCATTCGGGAGGTTATGGCAGAGTCTGCGGAGAAGAAGCGAAAAGAGGCCAGCAAGGTTCATAAGGTCGATATTGAGTAGGGGGGATATGGATGCGAATTATATTGTATACAGGAAAAGGCGGTGTGGGCAAGACGACGGTGGCGGCTTCTGCGGCATGTCGGCTGGCGAAGGAGGGAAAGCGTGTACTGATCATGAGCACGGACCAGGCCCACAGCCTTGGGGATTCTCTGGAAGTGAAACTGGGGAATGAGCCGACTTATGTTATGGACGGGCTGGATGCTCTGGAAATCGATACGGTGAAGGAGACGGAGAAGGCATGGGGAAAACTGCGCAGCTATCTTATGCTTCTTATGACAAGCAGGGAAGGGGAATCGCTGGAGACAGAAGAATTGTTGGCGTTTCCAGGGTTTGATGAATTGTTTTCTCTGTTGAAGATTCGGGACATTTATGAGGCAGATGGGTATGATGTTCTGATCGTGGATTGTGCGCCTACAGGGGAGACGCTGTCGCTGCTAAAGTTTCCGGAGATGCTGGGGGATCTGATCAACAAAGCGTTGCCGGTGAAAAGAAAGGCCATAAAGGTGGTTGGTCCGGCGGTGGAGAAGATGACGAAGATTCCTATGCCCAAGGATGATGTTTTCGATGAAGTTGTATGGCTGACGGAAAAACTGGAAAAGCTGAAGGACCTTATGACGAATCCGAAAGTAGTCAGCATCCGCATCGTTACCACGCCGGAACGGGTAGTGATCCTGGAGGCGAAGCGGAATTACGAATATCTGAAGAGATATCATTATCAGGTGGATGCGGTGGTGGTCAATAAGATTTACCCGGTTCAGGCCATGGAGGGGTATTTCGGAAAATGGATGCAGATGCAGGAGGCTGCCCTAACGGATCTGAACGGGACATTTCAGGAGCAGGAAAAGATACCGATCCTTACGCTGGAGCTGCAGCCTCAGGAACTATGTGGGAAACAGCTGTTGTTGGAGGCGGCGGAAAATCTCTATGGGGCGATAGAGGTGGAGCAAGTGCTCATCGGGTGAAAAGTGAATTGGATGCGGGATTAGGAGATAGTGGGGACGCATCGTCTGGCCTCTCAGCCTTCTTTTCACAGCGCTACGTTCCCCTTCAGCTAAGTGTTAACTGCAACTAAAGCGTTCGGCAGAGGCCTCACGCTTAAGTTTTCGTAAACACTGGATCTTCAGGCTCACTGACGCTTTCTCTGTGAAAAGAAGGCTGAGAGGCCAGGCGATGCTGGCGCACGCCGGGGGCGGGAAGATTAGCAAGTTGGTGTGTGGGCAGCGTTGGGGCGGTCCGGTTGGGCAAGGGGTGCGGGTTGGGACAGTGTCTTACCCAATTAGACGAACAAGTTTAGGGTTTGTGGTAGAAAAAATGTGCAGGGATTCTAGAATTGGGTAAGAGAGAATATGGGGATCGGCGTGTTACCCAAAAAGATGAGCAAGTTGGTATGTGCGCGGTGTTGTGGCGGTCCGGTTGGGTAAGGGGTGCGGGCAGGGACAGTGTCTTACCCAATTATACGAACAAACTTAGGTTTTGCGGCGGGGGAAGTGCATGGGTTGGGTAAGCAATAATGCGGAGATAGGCATCTTACCCAAAAGGATGAGCAAGTTGGTGTGTGGGCTGGGTTGGGGCGGTCCGGTTGGGTAAGGGGTGCGGGTCGGGACGGTGTCTTACCCAATTAGATGAACAAGATTAGGGTTTGTGGAAGAAAAGATGTGCGGGCTGGGTAAGAGAGAATACGGAGATAGGCATCTTACCCAAAAGGATGAGCAAGTTGGTGTGTAGGCTGGGTTGCGGATGTCCGATTGGGTAAGGGGTGCGGGCAGAGGTAGTATCTTACCCAATTAGACGGACAAGCTTAGATTTGTGGCAAATTGCAAATAAGGATAGTTAATTAATGAGATAAATTAATGAGAAAAAAAGAACTATAACTTGACTAAATTAGTATAGTATGTTATATTTATATCAATCTTTACAAAGAGAGGTAGATTATGCTGCTGACTAGGGAATGTGATTATGCGGTGCGCATACTCCGGGCGCTGAAGGATGGCGGGTTGGTGAATGTGGCGGAGATTTCGCAGAGAGAAGATATCAGTACTCAGATTACTTACAAATTGGCCAGGAGACTGGACAAGGCGGAGATCATTGAGAGCATCCGGGGTGTGAATGGGGGGTATCAGCTCAGACGACCTATGGAAGACATCACATTATTTCAAGTATTTCAGGCGGTAGACCAGAAACTTCTGGTGTCAGAGTGTACCGGGGTGCATAGCACCTGTTCAAAAAACACGAAGGAAGCGCCGTGTATGGTACATAAAGAGTTCTGCAGACTTCAGAAACTTATGGTGGATGAATTAAAATCGAAATCCATTGCTGAAATATTGCAGGATTAAGAGAAGACCATACAGCACAGAACTATTGCGGAAGCTGAAAACGAGAGTGGAAAATACTTGATCTGTATTCTCTATTATTTTTTGATTAATACTGTACAAAAATTGTACGGTATAAAAATAAAAACAAATGAAAACTAAAATTGAGGAAAAACAAAAACAGGAGGAAGTGTCATGAATCAATGTTTTGGATGTAACACATGTAAAAGTGCGGACAGCGTACTGGAAGGATTTATTAAGGAACTGCCTATGGAAACTTCCCACCACAGAGTGGAATCTCAGAGCACCAAGTGCGGATTTGGTCTGCAGGGAGTCTGTTGCAGACTTTGTTCTAACGGACCATGCCGTATTACGCCCAATGCACCGAGAGGTATTTGCGGAGCCAATGCGGACACCATCGTTACACGTAATTTCTTACGAGCAGTGGCTTCAGGAAGTGGATGTTACATTCATATTGTGGAAAACACAGCACTGAATCTGAAAAAGACAGCGCAGACCCGCGGTGAATTAAAGGGTATCCGTGCCCTGCATCGTCTGGGTGAGATCTTTGATATGGTGGAGACAGATGATTACGTGCTGGCTGAGAAGGTAGCCGATGCGGTTCTCGCAGACCTGTACAAACCGGAATATGTAAAAATGGAATTAGTACAAAAGATGGGCTATGCACCGCGTCTGAAAAAGTGGGAAGAACTGGGTATCCTTCCGGGCGGGGCAAAATCCGAAGTATTTAAAGGTGTCGTAAAATGTTCCACCAACCTGAATTCAGATCCGGTGGACATGCTGGTGGACTGTCTGAGACTTGGTATCTCTACCGGTATTTATGGTCTGACGCTCACGAACCTGTTAAACGATGTACTGCTGGGAGAGCCGCAGCTTCGTTTGGCACCGGTTGGACTTCGCGTTATTGATCCCGATTATATTAACATCATGATCACCGGACATCAGCATACCATCTTCGTGGATCTGCAGGAACGTCTGATCTCGCCGGAAGCCATTGCAAAGGCAAAAGCAGTGGGAGCGAAGGGATTCAAGCTGGTGGGCTGTACCTGTGTGGGACAGGATTTACAGTTGCGCGGCAGTCATTATACAGAGGTGTTTGACGGTCATGCGGGCAACAACTATACCAGTGAGGCAATTCTGGAAACGGGTGCTATTGATGCGGTACTGTCTGAGTTTAACTGTACGCTGCCTGGTATCGAACCAATCTGTGATGAACTTATGATCAAGCAGATCTGTCTGGATGATGTGGCCAAGAAGGCCAATGCAGAATTGATGCCGTTTGATTTCATGCATCGTGCGGCACAGAGTGAGGTTATCATCGACAAGATCGTGGAGGCATACAAAGAGAGAAGACCAAAGGTAGAGCAGCATCTTATGCCGGAGCATGGCAACGACCATACATTGACTGGTGTGAGCGAAGTATCACTGAAAGAATTCCTTGGAGGCAGCTGGAAACCGCTTATCGATCTGATCGTATCAGGAGACATCAAGGGTATCGCAGGTGTGGTAGGATGTTCCAATCTGACTGCGGGCGGCCATGATGTGCTTACCGTGGAACTGACCAACGAACTGATCGCAAAAGATATTCTGGTACTGACTGCAGGATGTTCTTCCGGAGGTATCGAAAACTGTGGGCTCATGACACCGGAAGCAGCCAAACTGGCAGGGCCGAAGCTGCGTGCAGTCTGCGAAAAATTAAATATTCCTCCGGTGCTGAATTTTGGCCCATGTCTCGCTATCGGCCGTCTGGAGATCGTGGCAACAGAACTGGCAGCGGAACTGGATGTGGATCTGCCGCAGCTGCCTCTGGTACTTTCTGCTGCACAGTGGCTGGAAGAGCAGGCTTTGGCAGACGGAGCCTTCGGTCTTGCACTGGGACTTCCCCTGCATCTGGGACAGCCGCCTTATGTTACAGGCAGCCCGGTAGCCGTAAAAGTGCTGACTGAGGATATGAAGCAGCTGACCGGTGGTCAGGTTATTATCAATCCGGACGCAAAAGAAACAGCTGAGATTCTGGATCGCATTATCATGGAAAAGAGACAGGGTCTGAACATATAAAGGGGGATTCCAGATGAGAAGAATAATCATTGAAGCCGATAAATGTGACGGCTGTAAAAACTGTTCCATCGCATGTATGCAGGCGCACAGAGCCGATGATGGAACAATCTATGATCTGGATCTGACCAATCCGGCCAATGAGACCAGAAATCATATTGTGAAGGACAGCAAGGGCGGCTACAAGCCAATCTTCTGCCGTCACTGTGACCAGCCGGAGTGTGTAATGTCCTGTATGAGCGGTGCACTGTACAAGGACCCGGAGACGGGCCATGTACTGTATAACGAAGAAAAATGCGGTTCCTGTTTTATGTGCGTCATGAATTGTCCATATGGAACCTTAAAGCCGGATAATCTGGAGCGGAAACGTATTATTAAATGTGATTTCTGCAAGGATGCAGGCGGGGAACCAAGTTGTGTGGCAGCCTGTCCCAAGCAGGCCATTCACGTGGAGGAGGTGTAGCATATGAGACACGTAATAATAGGTGCAGGTGCTGCCGGAATCATGGCAGCAAAGACCATTCGTTCCTGCGATGCAGATGCAGTGATCGTGGTGGTATCCGAAGACCGGTTCGTACATTCCAGATGTATGCTCCACAAATTTATAAGCGGAGAGCGGGACGAGCAGGGGTTGAATTTTGCGGGAGAAGATTTTTTCCGGGAGCAGGATATAACATGGATTGGCGGGGCGATAGTCCAGAAGATCCAGGACGATGCACATGAGATCGTGATCCTGCGGGAAGGGCATAAGGAGCGGATCGCTTATGATAAACTGCTCATTGCGACAGGTGCCAACAGTTTTATGCCGCCGGTGGGAGACTTCCGTCAGGCGAAAAATGTGTTTGGACTCCGTCATCTGAGTGATGCCCAGAAGATCTGCCATGCGGTGAAAGATCATTCACGGATTCTCGTGGTGGGCTCCGGGCTGGTTGGCCTGGATGCAGCCTATGCACTTTTGGAGCGCGGACTGGAGGTTTCCGTGGTGGAGATGGCAGACCGTATTCTGCCCATTCAGCTGGATGCCACCGGGGCGAAGGCTTATGAGGCATTGTTTGAGAAGGCTGGCTGCCAGTTTTATCTGGGCAAGAAGGCTTCCCAGACACTTATGAATGAAGATGGCATGATTCATACAGTTATTTTAGATGATGGCACGGAGCTTGGCTGTGATGTAATCATCGTGGCAGCAGGGGTACGGCCAGCCATAGATTGTGTGGCGGGCAGCAATATTCAGGCAGAGCGTTTTATAGAAGTGGACGATCATATGGCAACCACGGCGCAGGATGTGTATGCGGCGGGGGACGTGACCGGTCGGTCTGGTATCTGGCCTAATGCCCAGAAACAGGGGCAGATCGCAGGTTATAACATGTGCGGCATGGAAATGAAATATGTGGATACCTATGCCATGAAAAACACCATTAATTTCTATGGTCTTGCTACACTTTCGCTGGGAAGAGGCGAGGTACAGGAGGGGGACGAAGTCCTGCTCCGTGAGGACAGCCGCACTTATAAGAAGGCGATTATCCGTGATGGCGTGCTGGACAGTATTACGTTGCAGGGCGATATGGATTATTCCGGTATCTATCAGTATTTGATCAAAAATAAGATTGCATTGCCAGAAGAGAAGGATGTATTCCATTTGAATTTTGGGGATTTTTATGGAATTGAAGCAGATGGGCAGTATATTTATGCATAAAAATTGCCGGAATCAGGGGATAGCTGATTCCGGCAGGATAAAATAGATTTGAATTTTTTGAAAAAACATATTGACTTTTTTCTATGTGTGAAATATAATGACACATAGAAAGAAATCAATGTGAGGTGAGAAGGTGGAAGAAGACTATATCAGATATGCTAAAATTTTAAAAGTGCTTGCTGATTCAAAGAGACTTAAAATTGTTGCTATGCTGGCTGATAAAGAATTATGTGCTTGTGATATCTTGGAGGAGTTCAAAATAACACAGCCAACACTTTCCCATGACATGAAATTATTATGTGATATAGGAATTGTAAATGCCAGAAAAGAAGGGAAATGGAGTTATTATTCTGCAAACCGAGAGATGTTATTGAGTTTTAATGCGGATATTGGAAAAATTCTAACAGGACAAAGCAGATAAAAATACCGATGTGAAGAGCATCGGTAAAAAAATAAACTTCATATAGAAACATTTCTATATTTCTATATGAATAGATATGGAGGAACCAATATGTGTTTTTGTAAAAGAATGTATCATTGTCGCTCTGTATGAGCGGCAATGAGCGGCTATAGAAGTAAAGCAAATAAGAACCTGAAAAAATACGAGGAGGCTATTGGACAATGAAAAAATTACAGATTTTTGAACCAGCCATGTGCTGTAACACAGGATTTAGTGGTGTGGGAGTAGATACAGAATTAATTCGTATCTCAGCAGTAATAAAAGCTCTTGCAAAAAGAGAGGTCGAACTGGACAGGTTTAATCTATCCAAAGAACCGCAGGAATTTATTAATAATGCAGAAGTAAACAAATATGTAAATACGTTTGGGATAGACAAACTTCCGGTTACTACACTGGATGGGAAAATTGTTTTAGAAGGTCGATATCCAAGCAACGAGGAAATTGCGGAGTATCTGGAATTACCAATAGAAGCATTAGGTGAAAAACCAAAGGTTTTAGGTGTATCAATAGAGAACTAATTAAAAAAATCAGGAGGAAAACAATATGCAGACATTTAATCCAAGAGAAATTGAATTGACAAAATATTTATTTTTTACAGGAAAAGGTGGCGTTGGAAAAACATCAACGGCATGTGCTACCGCAGTTACCTTAGCAGATCAGGGCAAAAAGGTATTGCTGATAAGCACAGATCCAGCATCAAATTTGCAGGATGTATTCAAAAAAGAGTTGACGAATCAAGGCGTTCCAATAGAGGAAGTACCTGGACTTGTAGTGGCAAATCTTGATCCAATGCAGGCAATGGAAGAGTATAAAGAGAGCATTATTGCACCATATCGTGGAAAACTTCCGGATGCAGTGATTGCCAATATGGAGGAGCAGCTCTCTGGTTCATGCACTGTAGAAATCGCAGCATTTAATCAGTTTGCAAATTTTCTGACGGACGAAAAAGATGAAAAGGAATATGACTATATCATTTTTGACACTGCACCTACGGGACATACGCTTCGATTCCTTTCACTTCCATCAGCCTGGAATGATTTTATTGAGGAGCAGGACGGTGGAGCCGCAAAGGTAGGACAGCTTTCCGGTATGGCGGCCAGAAAAGATGTTTATCAGAAAGCGGTAGATACACTTTCCGATGCTGGTAAAACCACATTAATTTTGGTTTCAAGACCAGAGGGTGCGCCATTACGTGAGGTAGAGAGAGCTTCCAAAGAACTTTCTGAAATGGGATTAAAAAACCAGGCATTAGTTATTAATGGTGTGCTGACAAGTCATGATGATAAGATTTCAGAAAGTCTGTATCAGAAACAGCAGAAGGCACTGGAAAATGCACCGGCAAGTTTGAAGGATTTTGCTCAGTATATGATTCCGCTGCGTTCTTACAATGTAACAGGTCTTGATAATGTGAGAAATCTTTTAGTGGCCGACAATCAGAACTATGAGAAGGCAATTCTTCATGCAAATGAAGTGCCAAGCTTGAAAAATATGATCGATGAGCTGTATACAAGCAATAAGAAAGTCATTTTTACCATGGGCAAGGGCGGAGTAGGAAAGACAACTATGGCAGCAGCTATTGCATTAGGACTTGCAGAAAAAGGTAAAAAAGTACATTTGACGACAACTGATCCGGCTGCTCATTTAAAATACGTCATTCAGGAAACAGATCGGATTACCATGAGCCACATTGACGAAAAGGCAGAACTGGAAAAGTACAAAGAGGAAGTTTTGACAAAGGCCAGAAAAAATATGTCGGAGGAAGATATCGCATATGTGGAAGAAGATCTGCGTTCTCCATGTACGCAGGAAATTGCAGTATTTCGTGCCTTTGCAGATATTGTAGAAAAGGCAGAGGAGCAGGTTGTTGTAATTGATACCGCACCGACGGGACATACACTATTGCTGTTAGATTCATCTGAGAGCTACCATCGCGAAATTGCACATACAGCAGGAGATATTCCTGAGTCAGTAAAACAATTATTGCCAAGGCTGCATAATGGTGAGGAAACAGAAGTTATTATCGTCACGCTTGCTGAAACTACCCCGGTTTATGAAGCGATGAGGTTAGAGCAGGATTTAAAGCGCGCAGGTATCCGTACAAAATGGTGGATTATCAATTCTTCACTTTATGCCACCGAACCATCAAATGCCACTTTGAAAGCAAAAGCGAATCATGAGGTTGAGTGGATTAATAAAGTAGACGAAATTTCCCAGGGGAATTTTGTGGCAGTCAAATGGCAGGCAGATGAGATTAAAGGTGAAAAATTAAAGGAATTAATTGATTAAAGAAGGGGGTTATAAAATGGTACAGTTTACAGAAAGTGCAAAAAAGTTAATACAAGATACATTAGATTCAGAGGAGTGCGATACTTTAAAAATGTTTCTGCATAAATCCTGCTGTGGCACTGCATTACAGATTGATATGGTAAATGCAAAAGATGGTGTTCAGACTATGATGGTGGACGGTGTTCAGGTATCCATGGACAAAGAGACAGAAAGATGGACAGAAAATAAGATATTTGATGCAGAAAGAGGCCGCTTAACGATTCGAAATGCGGGAGGCTGCTGTTGCTGCTAGTTATATAGACGGAGTTCTTGCTTATAAAATCTATTAAAAAGAATGGAGTAATTTAATATGAAAAAAGATAATACACAAAGTTTAGGAATCCTCGAAAAATATCTTAGTGTTTGGGTTGTCCTTTGTATGGTAGCAGGTGTTCTCATTTCGAAATATCTGCCTGTAATACCAGAATATTTGGGTAAACTGCAATATGCACAAATATCTCTGCCTATAGCGATACTTATCTGGGTTATGGTTTATCCCATGATGATTAAGATTGACTTTGCCAGTGTGAAAAATGTTGGAAAGCATCCGAAGGGATTGATTGTTACATGGGTGGCAAACTGGTTAATTAAACCGTTCACCATGTATGGCATAATAGCTTTTTTCCTTTATGTTGTATTTAAAGGAATTATCCCTGCTGATTTAGCAAAAAATTATCTTGCGGGTGCAGTATTGCTGGGAGGTGCACCTTGTACAGCAATGGTATTTGTATGGAGTCATTTAACAAAGGGTGACGCTGCTCATACGTTGGTTCAGGTGGCAAGTAATGATCTCATTCTTCTGGTTGCGTACGCACCTACTATGGTATTTCTGCTTGGTACAGGCGGTTTTTCTGTCCCTTGGGATACATTGATTCTGTCAATCGTTTTGTTTGTGGTTATTCCGCTTGTTGCAGGTATTCTAACAAGAATTTTTATGACAAAAAGTAAAGGGAAGGAATATTTTGAACAAAAATTTGTTCCTAAATTTAATAAGTTGATTTTTATTGGACTTTTACTGATGCTGGTTATTATTTTCTCATACCAGGGTCATATGATTCTTGAAAATCCAATACATATTCTGCTTTTGGCGATACCGATGGTCCTTCAGTCTTTCTTCATATTTTTCATTTCGTATTTAGGAGCAAAAATGTTAAAACTGCCACACAATATTGCCGCACCTGCAGGGTTAGTTGGTGCTTCGAACTTTTTTGAATTTGCGGTTGCAGTTGCGATTGCATTGTTTGGAGCATCTTCTCCAGTTGTTCTTGCAGTAACGGTAGGGGTATTGGTTGAAGTACCAGTAATGCTTACCATGGTAAAAATTGCAAATAAAACGACGCATTGGTTTCCAAAGCAGGCAATCAGTGAAAGAAAAGAAATCACATCAAACTAAGAAATAAGGTGGTATGAACAGGCTTTATATGTATAGAGAACTATACAAAATGGTAAGTGTTACCTGCCTGTTCGCCACTTAAACAAAGAAGTGAGGAATATGATTCAACTAATATTAGTGTTTTTCTTCGCATGATATTTTAACTGTCGGGAAAAGGGGGATAAATTTGAAAAGACATGATAAGCAGTATCAAACATATATAGACATATTAAAAAAGGAACTTGTTCCATCAATGGGATGTACGGAGCCGACAGCCCTTGCCCTATGTGCAGCGATAGCAAGAAGTGTATTGGGAAAATTACCGCAGAAAGTAGAAATAGAAGCCAGCGGAAATATCATAAAAAATGTCAAGAGTGTAATTGTACCAAATACAAACGGGAAAAAAGGAATGGAAACAGCAGCAGCCATTGGAATTGTTGCAGGCAATGAAAAATTAGGTTTGGAAGTTTTACAAAATGTTACAAAGAAGCAGAAGCAGGAATTTCTGGAATATTTAGAGAGAACAGAATTTTCTGTAAAGCAGGCAGAAAGCGATTTGCTTTTGGACATTATTGTGAAGGTATATAGTGAGGATGATAGTGCAGTCGTTCGAATCGCTAATGCCCATGCGAATGTTGTGTATATTGAACACAATGGGCGAATTATCTTAAAAAAAGAAGTTGAAACACAAAACCAGACAGAGCTTCTTAATTACGAGTTGCTATCTGTGATGGGAATCTATGAGTTTGCACAGATGGTAAACTTAGATGAAATAAGTGATGTGATAGAGAGGCAGATTCAATATAATTCGATTATTTCCGAAGAAGGATTGAAAGAAGACTATGGAGCTAATATAGGATCAGTAATATTAAGCGTATATGGCAATGAAGTGAGAACACGTGCAAAAGCTAAGGCGGCGGCTGGTTCGGATGCCAGGATGAATGGAAGTGAACGTCCGGTTGTTATAAATTCGGGTAGTGGAAATCAGGGGATGGCGGTGTCATTACCTGTAATAGAATATGCGAAAGAACTTGGTGTAGGGAAAGACAAACTCTATAGAGCTTTGATTGTTTCGAATTTGACGGCAATCCACCAGAAAACAGGAATTGGTTATCTGTCTGCTTATTGTGGAGCGGTCAGTGCAGGTGCAGCAGCCGGAGCGGGAATTGCATATCTGAGAGGTGGAGAATATGAGGAAATAGCACATACCATTATAAATGCACTTGCTATTACTTCGGGAATCATCTGTGACGGTGCAAAAGCATCCTGTGCAGCTAAAATTGCGACAGCAGTTGATGCCGGAATATTTGGTTA
>JAQUWF010000072.1 GCA_028692975.1 Lachnospiraceae bacterium | reverse complement strand
GCCTGCATCCTTTTCATAAGACGTGGCCCGGATCACAGGCTCCACCGTTTCTTTCGTTTCCACCCCTGCCGTAAAGGAGGTTTCTTTCTCACTGTCAAACAGATAGTCTGACCGCATATCTGTGTAAAGCCGTTCATTCCCGGCCTGTTCCATCTTTCCAAAGGAAGGCTGCACATAGGTCTTTTCCGGTTTTACTTCGGGTGCCTCTTCTATCAGTTGCTCCAACCGTCTCATTTTCTCAGCAAGATAGTAGGAGCCGGAAGAAAAATCCCCTTTCTTCTCTTCCATCTTCCTGTACTGCACCTTCAGTTCTTCCTTCGTCATGGGCAGCGCGCGGTATAGCTTCTGCCCTCTGGCAAAATAACTGCACAGGCCAGACAGCAGCTCCGCAGAAAATTCCGTCTGTGCGAACTCATATACCGGGGTATTGATGACCGGCTCCAGGGTAATGGCAAGGTCCGCCTGTATCTGTATCTTTCCCTCATTCCGGTCCATGGTCTCACTCCATCTGGCAGGCACATCAAGGACCTTTGGCTCCTGGTCTGTGACAGCAGAAATAGCCGTCCCCTCCGGCAGCCCCTGCGCCCTACTTATCACAGGAGGGACATCCGGCGTAGGGACACAGGAACAGAGCATTGTCGCAATTAACATCATAGACGAAGCAACCAGCGTTTTCTTCCATACATATTTTTTCATTACCGCTCCTCACAAACCGTTAATGGCAAAACTCCTCCTTGACCGTCTGTTGTCCCAGTTATAGTATAATTAAATGTGATCGCGTCTTCCGGTATTTCTTCTCCCTGTGAAATAATTTTCATTTCATAATTTCCGGAATCCTTGACTGTAAGTATATATTCGCCTGCACTCTTCTCAGCATTTAATCCCTTCATTTCTGTGGTACTTATTTTTTTGTCTGAATCAGGAATGTACAGGCAGATTTCAAACGAAATATCATATTATTTTTCATCTATTTTTACGCTTATGTTGATTTTGTCCCCTGCCTTCAATTCAATTGTATCCTGAAAATATTTAGGGTACTCAGAAAATTGCTGACCCGCCTGTACAACATACGTTTCCGTTTTCCCGATTTCTGTTTTCTCACCACTTTTACATCCCGTAAAAAAGGTCGAAAAGCAAACCATGGCCACAACACAAATAACAACTTTTTTCATATTCATTCCTCCACATGCTCTGAATGGTATATATGAATACAGTGTCCATACGCAAACGTTTTGTTGCATACATTCCCTCAAAAATCATTTCAATTCCTCATAGATTGCATCTATATCATATTCCGGTGCATGGCGATTCACTACATCTATGATATTTTGGATATACACTTCATCTGATTCCAAGGCTGTGGCAATCGTTTTACAGTCCTGTCCTCTTTTTACTTTTTTTGACACAAGTTGAATTAGATTCTTGATTTCGCCCTCTCTATATCCCTGCTTCCGCAGCATTTCTTCCCGCTCAAATATTTTCATATATTCAATCGACACCTCCCCGTCATGTTTGACTTCCTCCACCATGCGGTGAAGTTCTTTCAAATCCTCATTGCAGGCATTTTCTTCCGTGGAATGCTCCATATAGCGCAGTAACTGCTGAAGTTCCTCTGGCGGATTCCCCTCTTCGCCTCTTGTATACAGGAAAATCGTCCTGGCTCCATCCTCGTAGGGCATGTCCGGTTCTTCCACACAGCCGTTCTTGATGGTATAGACCATACGGTTTCTTCCAAACGGATCATACGGCGTAATCATGATAATCATCACATTTTTTAATGCATGATAGGTTTCTCCCGATTGCAGGCTGCTGCCATCAATCTTCGCATGATAAAAACGCACCCTTTTAGGCAACGCTGCTATCGCCGCCTTATCATCATTCTTGTCGGGTTCTACATCATAGACGGTCGCATTCACGACATCTTCCTGCTCCGGATTATCTGCTGTCGTATCAGTACCTGTTTCTGATGCTTTTTCTTCCAGATACACATCCAGCCGTGTCCCATGCTTGTCCGTATCGCTCCCCAGATAAATCTTTTGAGCCACTATAGTCAGCTTACCGAATTTCCTCCGGCAGATGATTTTTAGCAATTTCCGGCTGAATCTCTCTCTGATCCCCGGATAAGTCACCATGATTCCAAACAAAAAATCATCCAGCAGATTCAATTCTTCCAGTTTTCTTCTGTACATATGTTTCTCCTTCCGTTTTGGGCGGAAGAAAAACACAGTCTATGCGCATGATGCCCACTACCGTTTCTTGCCTCCACCATATTTAATTGTAGTCATATGGGGATTGGCAACCGAAATGGTCATAGAAAATTCCCTGATATGTAATTTTAGTTTAGCAAGTGGGTGTGGGAATGTCAACTGGTATTTTGCATTTTTCATATCAAGTTTCTATTTCAAAATACAATGGAAGAGGCTGTCCTAAGACAGCCCCCTCGTGTATCTCCTATTCAACTACGCACACTATATCTCTTCCGGTGCTTCTGCCGGAATAAATACTCTCTTATTTTCCGGCTCCACGATCTGCTTCACCGCTTCGTCGGCTTCCTCGCAGAACAGTTCCTGGCAGTTGACCAGCACCTTGCCTCTCTTGTCGATTTTCTCATAAGAGCCGTCGGTTTGCAGGATATGTGCCTTCATATTATCCTTCAGCTGCATATCCAGCACATGCCATACCTTCGCCTTGATCTTGGGATCTTCCACCGGGAAAATAATCTCTACACGTTTATCCAGATTACGCGGCATCCAGTCCGCACTGCCCATGTAGATCTCCTCCTGGCCGTTGGCATAGAAGTAGAAAATACGGCTGTGTTCCAGATAATTACCCACAATAGAGCGAACCGTAATATTCTCACTGATGCCCGGAATACCAGTCTTCAAACAGCAGATACCGCGGATGATCAGCTCAATTTTAACCCCCGCTGCAGAAGCCGCATAGAGTGCCGCAATAATGTCCCTGTCGCAAAGGGAATTCATCTTCGCCACAATCCTTGCCGGCTGTCCCTCCTTCGCATTGTTCATCTCCATCTCGATCATCTGCAGGAAACGGTCACGCATCCAGATCGGTGCCAGCACCAGCTTGTTCCAGCTGTCCGGCTCAGAATAACCGGAAAGCATATTAAATACCGCCGTAGCATCCTGTCCAATCTTGGCATCGCAGGTCAAAATACCACAGTCTGTATAAAGCTTCGCTGTAGAATCATTATAATTACCGGTTCCCAGATGCACGTATCTGCGGATACCTTCCTCTTCTCTTCTGACCACCAGGGTGATCTTGCTGTGAGTTTTTAAGCCCAGCAGACCATAAATAACATGGCAGCCCGCTTTCTCCAGCATCTTCGCCCAGACGATATTATTCTCCTCGTCAAAACGCGCCTTTAATTCCACCAGGACAGAAACCTGCTTGCCATTCTCCGCCGCCTGCGCCAGTGCTGCAATAATCGGTGAATTGCCGCTGACACGGTACAGAGTCTGTTTGATAGCCAGCACTTCCGGGTCTTTTGCCGCCTGTTTGATAAAGTTCACCACCGGATCAAAGCTCTGGAACGGATGATGCAGGAAGACATCTCCCTTGCGGATCTGTTCGAAAATATCCGGCTGATTGATAAATTCCGGAACCGGAGCCGGAGCATGTTGTGCTATCTTATACTCGTCAAAGCCTTCCATTCCGAACATCTTCATAAGGAAGGTCAGATCCAGCGGTCCGTTGATCTCAAAGATATCCTCATCCCTGATTTCAAACTCCGTCTTCAAAATCTTCAGCAGGCGGCGGTCCATCTTCTCGTCCACCTCCAGGCGGATGACTTCGCCCCACTGACGTTTCTTCAACTGCTTCTGGATTTCCTTCAGCAGATCGGCTGCCTCATCTTCGTCGATGGTCAGGTCTGCATTGCGCATGATGCGATAGGGATACGCACATACCACGTCATAGCTCTGGAACAGGCGGCCAATGTTATATTCGATGACCTCCTCCAGCAGGATGATAGACTTGCGGCCATCCTTTCCGTCCGGCAGCGGAATGATACGGGGCAGCACAGACGGCACCTGCACCGTAGCGAATTCCATTACTTCCTTGCCCTTCTTGCTGTCCTTTTTGCAGATCAGCGCGCCGATATTCAATGTCTTATTCCGCACCAGTGGGAATGGTCTGGAAGAATCCATAGCCATAGGAGTCAGCACCGGATAAATATTTTCCTCAAAGTACGTATCCAGATAAGATCTCTGGGCTTTGGTCAGCGCCTCATGTTCCCGCACCACATTCAGTCCCGCTTTGCTCAATGCCGGAAGCAGGGAACGGTTGTAGGTATTGTACTGCATCTGTACCAGATTGTGGGTACGTGCGCTCAACTCGCGCAGCTGCTCTTTTGGCGTCAGGCCTGCAATATCCGGCTTGGTGTAATCAGCATGCACCATATCCTTTAAGGATGCCACACGGATCATAAAGAACTCATCCAGGTTGGACGCTGTAATGCTCAAAAATTTTAGTCTTTCAAACAATGGGATTGTTTTATCTTTTGCCTCGCTTAAGACTCTCTCGTCAAAACTAATCCAGCTTAATTCTCTGTTGCGATAGTAAACCGGGTTTGTATAAGGTATCAGATTCATTTGTATTCCCCCCTCTATATGAGTTTCTTTAATTTGATCACAGGTTTGATATTATAGACTTCCTCGAAGAAATCTGCCTTCGCCAGGAACAGTCCCTGCTCCAGGGTAAAATCTTTCTTCGTCTCGATATTGAGGATCAGCTGATCCTCCTTCCGGGTAATGCGCAGTCTTTCAATCTTCTGCATATGGCTGCGATCCAGTACATTGGCCAGTCGCAGGATCGCGGTCAGATTCGCCACCCGCATATATTCTGCCTCAGACAGATCCGTATCGTGCAGGACTTCACTGTAATATTCGAAAGGTTCCGTATTGTATTTGACCACCTGGGCGATGATCTCACGCTCCTTGTGGGACAGTCCGATAATCTCCGTTGACATGATAATATTGTAGGAGCACTGTGACACGTTGGCCAGGCTGATATATTTGCCGCAGTCATGGAGCAGCACCGCCACCTTCAGGAGCAGTTTCTCTCTGGGGCTCATGCCGTAAGTCCGCTTTACACTGTCGAAAATACTATCCGCAATCTTTTCCATAGACTGGATATGGGGCTTGCTGCTGCCATACCGTCTGCCCATGTTCTTCGCCGCCATGATGATGTCATCCTCAAAATTGTGTCTGGTCTTAATGAATTTATTTTTCTCGCCATAATCATAAGCGATGCCGTCGGTCAATGCGATGCCTGGCAGCCAGATCACTTCCGCACCCAGTTCCTCGATCAGCCTGCGGTAGAGCACGGCTGACGGAATGATCACCGATGCATGTTCCATAGGCACGCCCATTTCCAGTGCCAGATCCCGTGGAGAGCGGCGGATCATATGCTTATACCACTCCATGAAATCTTCCTTGGTTGTGGTCTTGCTCTTAGAACTGCGGTTCTGGAAGATCAGGTTCGTAAAGTAATCCCCCATGAGGATAAAGTTGGTAATGTTCCTGTCTTTCAGATAGAGGCGCTTAAAATTATATATTTCCTGTTGGATCAGCTCTTCCACCAACTGCTCATAATTTGGCGTATTATTTTCCATGCAGGACAGGCGTTCACGGATACGCAGACTTCCCAGAGGGATATTCTGGGTTGCCACCAGCACGTCCTTGTCAAACAGGGAAATCTGGATGCTGCCGCCTCCCACGTCCACGATAGCCGTACCCTCTTCGATCATTTTATGAAAATCATCTTCTTTGGATGCAATGGATTTGTAGCCCAGAAACCGCTGTTCCGAATTGCTCAGGACATGAATCAGTATACCGGTCCGCTGAAATACCTGCGCGATCACCATGCTGCCGTTTCTGGATTCCCGCAGGGCACTCTTGGCACAGGCTTTAAAACCACTGACCTGGTATTCCTGCATGATCAGTTTGAAATCCGTCAGGATATGGCAGAGTTCCTCGATGCGCTCCCTGGATATCTTCTTATCATTGTACGCATCTTTCCCCAGTTCCAGACGCTGTCTCACCCGGTTTATACTGTGCAGTCCCTTCGTCTTTGACATCTCAAAGATCTCCATGGTCACATTATAAGACCCTACATCAATCGCAGCAAATGTGGTAATCATAGACTCTTGTCCTCCTGTTTTTTATTTTTTTCCCAATAAGTAATCGATGAACTGCTGTGCCGTACGTCCGGACAGACCGCCGTGGGCCAGTTCCCATTTGTTTGCTTCCATCATCAATTCCTCCTCCGGCATCTGGATCTGGTAACGTTCCGCCAAGGTCTGAACGATATTCTGGAATTCCTTCTTGCTCGGTGAACAGAAGAATATGGTCACGCCAAAGCGGGCCACCAGAGACAGTTTTTCCTGCACCGTATCGGATGCATGCAGCTGGTCCCTTCTGCCTTCCTTGTCAGCGAAATTCTCCTTGATCAGATGTCTGCGGTTGGACGTTGCGTAAATCAGCACATTGTCCGGCTTCTTTTCCAGTCCGCCCTCGATCACCGCCTTCAGATACTTATATTCTATCTCGAATTCTTCAAAAGATAAATCATCCATGTAAATAATAAAACGGTAATTCCTGTTTTTGATCTGGGCGATCACTTCGTTCAGATCCTGGAACTGATGCTTATACACCTCGATGATACGCAAGCCCTGATCATAATACTGATTCAGGATACCTTTGATACTGGAAGATTTCCCCGTACCTGCATCACCGAAAAGCAGACAATTATTGGCACGGCGACCTTCCACAAAGGCTTCCGTGTTATCAATGAGCTTCTGCTTGGCGATCTCATATCCCACCAGATCGTCCAGATGTACATGGGCTATATTCGTAATGGGCACGATCTCCACCTGATCATTTCGATCATGATCGATACGAAATGCCTTGTGCAGACCCAGCTTGCCTACGCCGAAATCCTTATAAAACTGTACGATATCATCCCGAAACTCTTCTACCGTCTGCGCCTGCTCCAGCTTGATGCTCAGGGTACAGATGCGGTCACGGATACGCCGGTTATACATCTTGCAATTCTCATCAATATTTTCAAAATTGCAGATAATGCCGGACTGGGTGGAGTCAAGACTCTCCCCGATCTTGTTAATATCAAAATCATACAGTTTCTTGAATATCTTAAAATCATGCAGAGCCACTTCATTGATGCTTCCCTTGACCGGGCCCACGATCTCACAGGCGGTGCTGAAAGCATTCTCCTTATTCACCAGCAGACAGGTCAGATAATTGTGCCATAGGTTACCGGAAAATCCGGAATTTCCAGCCATCTCCACCAACCCATGGGCGCAGGCAAAAAAGATTTCTCTGCGCTTGTGGATATCATATGTTGCATCCTCATAATGATTGATGGACTCGGTCATCTGTTTTAAAATATCATCCTGTTCAAAATCACGGTATAAAATACATTCTTCTATATTTATCATTGGTTTCCCCTCATTCCTTCTTTATCCTTATATAACGGCTAATAATTGCCGTATATCTTCATCCAGCTGGCTTCCTGGGCGATGCCGCCAAGGGCGTTTTGTACTGCGCTGTCCTCCAGATTTCCGTCGAAATCTATGAAGAAACGGTACTCCCAGTTGCGCTGCTCAATGGGTCTGGATTCTATTTTTGTCATATTCAGGTTATTATAGATGAAATGAGAAAGAATATTATACAGTGTGCCGCTCTCATGGGGCAGTTCCAGACAGATACTGATCTTTTTCGCATTTTTCACGAAGATCTTATCTTTTGCCACGATAATGAATCGGGTGGAATTATTCTCGCTGGTATATACCTTGTCCGCCAATACTTCCAGTCCATAATACCGGGCCGTATATTTGCTGGCTATGGCTGCCTGGGTCTTATCGCCCTCCTCCATAACCTTCTTAGCGGCAGCCGCCGTGTTGGTGTACTGCATCTGCTTCCAGTCCTTGTGCTCATCCAGAAATACCCGGCACTGCATCAGCGCCTGGGGATGGGAATAAACAGTTTTAATATCCGCAAGCTTCGTTCCCGGTACCCCCATAAGTACATGTTCACATTTGATGATCTGCTCACCCACGATCTGATTGTCGTACTGGGACAGAAGATCATAATTATCATAAACCGATCCGGCTGTAGAATTTTCAATAGGAAGAACTGCGTAATCTGCCTTGCCGCTCTTGATATCTTCCATAGCGTCACGCCAGGCTTCCACATGGTAGCTGTCGATATCCTGCCCAAAAAACGCCGTGGTGGCACCGTGGGAATACGCGCCCTCCACGCCCTGATACACCACCTTCATGCCCTCTTTTTTCAGGGCATCCACTGCCTGGAAAGGCAGTTTTTCCATTTTACCGTGCTCGTTTAACATCTGATACTGGAATTTGCGGCTCATACCCATAATCTGCTGGAATAATTCCTGGATCCCATGTGCATTGAACTCATTATTGGCACGTTCCCGGAACACCTTTAATTTCTCCAGTTCTCTGTTCTTGTCAAAGACCTGCATATCATTGTTTATCTTATATTCCGCAACTCCTCTGGAAAGCTCCATTCGTTTTTCAAACAGCTGCTGGATATTGGCATCTATCGCGTCTATCTCCTTGCGGATCTCTAATAAGTCAATCATTCTCTTTCTCCTCGTAGTCTTTTACTATTTTTGTAATATCCCCGATAAAGGACAGGGATCCAAAGGCTGCTATGACATCTTCCGGCCCAGCCAGTTCCATGGACATATGGACTGCGCTTGGCATGGAAGATGCTGTCTGCACCTGTGGATGATAGGACCGTATAGCCTCCGCCAGCTTTGCAGCCGGCAGTGCCCGGTCATTATCCGGTGTCTCCATGGCGATGATCTGGCTGGCCAGGGGCGCTGTAATGCGAATGACTTCCTCATATGCTTTATCTTTCAGCATTCCTATTATATAAATGATTCGTCTTTCTGGGAAGCAATTTTGCAAAGATTTAACAAACTTCTGGGCCGCATCGGGATTGTGTGCCCCATCCACGAGAAAATAAGGCTTCTCACGCAGAATAGTAAACCGTCCATTCCATACGGCAGCCTTCAGTCCTGCCTTGATCTGCTCTTCGGTCAGGGTATACCCGCAGGCCTGAAGGGCATGAAGCACCTCAATAGCCAGGGTTGCATTCTGGATCTGCGGGACACCTGGCAATGACACCTCATAAACCTCATTTTCATAAGAAAACTTCTGTCCATGCCAGTCACTGCTCAAAGAAACTGCCGTGGTATAGTCTGCAATCATGAGATTATTGCCGGATTCCAGACATTTGTTTCGGATAGAAACCTCCGCCTCAGTCTCCTGCTTCGTGGTAACCACCTGCGCCAGAGGCTTTATGATACCGCTCTTATTGGTGGCTATATCCCCAAGGGTATCGCCAAGATATTCCATGTGATCCATGCTGATAGACGTAAGTACAGCTACCTTTGTATTTTTGATCACATTGGTAGCATCCAGAAGTCCACCCAGGCCACATTCCAGCACCACCAGATCACAGTGCTTGGATTTAAAATAAAGAAAGGCCAGGACCGTTTCGATCTCAAAAGGAGAAGGCATACTCAGCCCCCTTGCCTCCATGCGGGCAACGGCTTTGGCAATATATTCCATGTGTGTCACATAATCTTCTTTTGTAATGGGGACTCCATCTACCTGGAATCGTTCTTCATAAGAATACAGGGTCGGAGAAATGTAGCGTCCCACCCGGTATCCTGCCAGGGTCATGGTCGTGGATACATACGCAAGCACCGACCCTTTCCCATTGGTTCCCGCAATATGTACAAACTGCAGATCATCTTCCGGATGATCCAATTCCTCCAGCAAAGCATATATTTTACCCAGTCCTATCTCTCCTCCGTAACGCTTGGACTCCTCCAGATAGGCTCTGGCTTCTTCGTAATTCATAGCGTACTCCATTCTTTTCCTTTTTGCTTTCATTCATTATATATCAGTGAACAAAAGAATACAACTTTACCCCGGAGAAAAAATTCAAAAACCTTTCACTTTATCTTGAATTTACATCTTATTTATTATATGATGGTAAGCAAGGTTAACGAAAACATCATACAAAGGAGACCACTATGAGACATTTAATGAGTCCGCTGGATTTATCTGTTGAAGAGCTTGAAAAACTGTTAAATCTGGCAAACGATATTGAACATAATCCTGATAAATATGCCCATGTTTGCGATGGGAAACGTATTGCCACCCTGTTCTATGAGCCAAGCACCAGAACGCGCCTTAGTTTTGAAGCTGCTATGATGAACTTAGGTGGTAAAGTTTTGGGCTTTTCCAGCGCGGCATCTTCGTCCGCAGCCAAGGGCGAAAGCGTTGCTGACACTATCCGCATGGCATCCTGCTACGCAGATATCGCTGCTATGCGCCACCCAAAAGAGGGCGCACCACTGGTTGCTTCCATGGCATCCCGCATCCCTGTCATAAACGCAGGCGACGGCGGCCACCAGCATCCTACCCAGACACTGACTGATCTCTTAACGATCCGCTCCCTGAAGGGCCGTCTGGATCATCTGGTGATCGGCCTGTGCGGCGATCTGAAGTTTGGTCGTACGGTACACTCCCTCATCGAAGCACTCAGTCGCTACGAAGGTGTTGAATTCATCCTGATCTCGCCGGAGGAGCTGCGTGTACCAGATTATATCCTGGAAGAATTAAGAGCAAAAGGTATCAAGTATAAAGAGGTGGTTCGTCTGGAAGAAGCACTGCCGGATCTGGACCTGTTATACATGACTCGTGTACAGAAGGAGCGTTTCTTCAACGAAGAAGATTACGTTCGCATGAAAGACTTCTATATTCTGGACAAGGCAAAGATGGAACTGGCCGGACCGGAAATGCTGGTGCTGCATCCGCTCCCACGTGTCAATGAGATATCCGTAGAGGTGGACAATGACCCGAGAGCCGTTTATTTCCAGCAGGTACAATATGGTGTCTATGTACGTATGGCACTGATTGTCACATTATTGGAATTGGAGGTATAAGAGATGTTAAATGTAGGAGCACTGAACGAAGGATTTGTATTAGACCATATCGCAGCCGGAAAAAGCATGACCATCTATCGCGACCTTGGTCTGAACAAGCTGGACTGTACGGTAGCCATTATCAAAAACGCCCGCAGCAACAAAATGGGCAAAAAAGACATCATCAAGGTAGAATGCCCTATCGAGAATCTGAATCTGGATATTCTGGGATTCATCGATCATAATATCACCGTCAACATCATCAAGGATGCCAAGATTGTTGCCAAGAAGGAACTGCATCTTCCAAAACAGATTGTCAATGTAATCCAATGCAAGAATCCGCGCTGTATCACTTCCATTGAGCAGGGTCTGGATCAGATCTTTGTCCTGACTGATGAAGAAAATGAAATCTACCGCTGCAAATACTGTGAAGAAAAATATCACGACAGCAGCAAACGCAAAAAGAAATAGCAAAAAGGGATTTGCGTAAATTCAAAATACGCGAATCCCTTTATTTTTCTCTTTGTAAGCAAAACGATAAGCCGGGTTATGTCGTTGAGCGATCATCTATCTAGGACTCCTGTCGCCAGGAGCCTCCAGCGACCCACCTAAAAGCGCGACGGGCAGCCGCATGCTTTTTGTTCGGTCTTGCTTCGAATGGGGTTTACATATGCCCTCCCTGTTACCAGAGAGGCGGTAGTCTCTTACACTGCCCTTCCACCCTTACCAGTCTGCACTGGCGGTACATTTCTGTTGCACTGTCCTTGGAGTCACCTCCACCGGCCGTTAACCGGCACCCTGCCCTGTGAAGCCCGGACTTTCCTCGTCTGACACCTTTCGGCCCGTCAGCCGCGATCGCCTGTTTTACTTACGTTCGCCATTATAACATGAAGAAAAGTTCCTGTCAAAATGTTATTCCACATCCCACACACTCATCTACATGTTAAAACAACCTCCACCAATAAATTCACGCAAAATCGAATTCCTTGGAACATCCTCCACGGGTATACCTACAAAATAATCCAAAAATTTCAAGAGCCGCTTCGCTTCCTGATACTCCGGATCATCCCTCTGGATCTGGAATAAGACAGGCTCTGCATACTGCTTGAGCACTGCCAGTTCATAGATCAGTGCAGAATTAAACATCACGTCTGCGGACTCCTGGAATGGGAAGATATTCTCTCCCTCCCCTCTGCGCACGGAAGGCCACATAGCGATGGTATCCTTAGCAGAAGTCCCTCTCGTCCTGGCATCCCTTACCATACGGCGGATCAGTCTGCCATCCGTGGTGGGTATGCGGTTATGCTCATCGATATTGAGCTGGGTCAGGGCACTGATATAAATCTTGAATTTGGAATCTCTTGGCAGGGAATAGCTCAGTTGATCGTTCAATCCATGGATTCCCTCAATGACCAGAATATCTCCCTCGCCCAACTGCATATAATTGCCCTTGTACTCCCGTTGTCCTGTGCGGAAATTAAATTCAGGCAGTTCTACCCGCTTACCGTCCAGCAGTTCTGTCATATCCTTATTAAACTGTTCTACATCAATGGCTCCCAGACATTCATAATTCCGGTTGCCATCTTCATCCAGCGGCGTATCTTCCCGATTGACAAAATAATTATCAATGCCAATATAATGAGGATGCAGTCCATGTGCCCATAGTTGTATGGAAAGACGCTGGGAAAATGTGGTCTTGCCGGAGGAGGACGGTCCTGCGATCATAACAAACTTTACATGGGGGCGATCCGCCACCATATGAGCGATGGAGGATACCTTCCCTTCTTGAAGTGCCTCCGCGATCAGGATCATCTGTCTTGTATTCTGCCGGGTGATCTCCTCATTCAGATCACCAACCGTCGATATGTCCATCTGCTCCGCCCACTGTACAGATTCCTGCTGCACCTTGAACAGATTAGCAAGAGGCTCAAAGGGGGGCACCACCTCTGGTTCCCGGATATTTGGCATCTGCAGAACAACGCCTTCCTCATATAGATATAGGTCGAAGTATTTCATATAACTGGTATCACAGGGCATAAATCCATAGTAATAATCCTCGAACTCTTCCAGTTTATAGATATTGACCTTGGACACACGCCGGAAACGAAACAGTTTTTCCTTGTCATACATTCCATACTTGTGAAACAGTTCCCTGGCCTCAGCGGTGCTGACTGACCGTTTCATGATGGGGATAGCCTGTCCTACCATCTCCAGCATATAAGCCTTCACCCGCACCAGAAAGTCCTCATCCATGACCACATTCCCCTGGATTGTATAATAGAAGCCGCTGCTCACGGAAAAGTGAAGAATGACTTTTTCCACATTCTCATGTCCGGCTACATGATAGACTGCTTTCAAAAAGAGCAGGGAACAGCCGCGCTTATATGTCTTGTGCCCGATATCGTCGGACGTAGTCACAAAGGAAAGGGTCACGTCCTGTTTCAATGTCTTATGCAGTTCCCGCAGTTTTCCATTTGCCACCACCAGTATGATGGATGACTTTTCCTGCGGCTGGAATTCCTTCACGATCTCCCCATAGGCAGTCCCCGCTGGATAAGCCTTTGTCGTATCGCCTATGGTAACCTGATATTCTGCTCCCATCTCACATACCTCCTGTTAAACCAGTTGAAACGGCTGCCGGATCCCCGTCGCCGTCACCTTCACATCTGTCAATAGTTCCTCCAGCGTCTGCTGCATAAAAGGAATAAAAATATACTCTGTCCCATAATGGCCTGCATCCACCAGCGCAATGCCTTTTGCTACCGCATCAAGCCCTGTGTGATAATCAATATCCCCGGTCACAAGCACCTGGGCACCGCTCTTGATAGCCGCATCCACCATGCTCTTTCCTGAGCCGGAGGAGATAGCCACCCGCTCGATCTTGCTGTCCGCTGGGCCATATACACGAACCATGGGAATGTCCAATTCACCCTTAACATAAGCCGCAAATGCTTCCAACGTCATTTCTTCGGGCAGATTGCCGACTCTGCCGATGCCTTCCTTGCGTCCATCCGCATCACACCAGGTGGGATCCAGCACCGCAGGGAATTCCAGACTCAGTGATGCCGCGTTTAGATTCGCCATGCCAGCCACATCGAAATTAGTATGCATGGCATAATAACTGATATCATGCTTTATGAGACCTCTTATACGTCTCTGGACAAAATGATCCTGACGCACCTGTTTGATGCCGCTAAAAAGCAGCGGATGATGGGTCACGATCATATCGGCCTTCTGTGCAATGGCCTCAGAAAGAACCTCATCTGTCATATCAAGGGCCACATGGATATGGTGGATCTCCTGCTCCGGATCTCCCACCAGCAGTCCCACATTATCCCAGTCCAGTGCAAATGCAGTGGGCCATTCTTTTTCAAATACTGCCATAATCTCTTTACACTTCATAATATGCCAATGCTGCAGTGATATCCTGCATCTCCCTTTCTATCTCCAGCAGACGCTTTTCGGCATCCTGCCTTCCATGCTCTGTCACCTGCTGTTTTATTTTTTCCTGCACCTGCTGCTCCCGCTTAAGATACGCCAAGAGCACCGGATTGCGGTCCCGCAGAAGACAGGGGCCATATTTTGTCTCAGCATTTCCTGTAAAATGCATTTTCCCATGACACACTCGCATCATGGGATAATACTTTCCATCTTCTTCTATCATATTTTCTGCCGTGATACAGTATCCCTGTTCAGCCAGAAACGCCCTCACCTGGGCGATCTCGGACTGGGGCTGCAAAATACATTCCTGCATCTGCTCCAGCACCTTTTCCCCCCGGGTCATGATCCTTTGCACCAAAGGTCCACCCATACCGGCAATGACTACGGTGTCCGCCTCTTGGGGCTGCAGAGCCTGCAGTCCATCCGAGAGACGCACATCTATGTAAGAGCCAAGCTGATACCCTTCGATGTTCGCCCTGGCCCGCTCCAGCGGTCCCTGCTTTACATCCATGGCAACAGCACTTGGTATTCTCTTTTGCTGTACAAGATAAATGGGGATATACGCGTGATCGGTCCCCACGTCTGCCAGACGCATTCCTGGCGTCACAAGTTCTGCCACCGCCTGAAGTCTCTTTGATAATTCCATAATTCGGCTGCTCCTAATCCAGATAGTCCTTTAATTTGCGGCTTCTGCTTGGATGACGCAGTTTCCGCAGGGCTTTGGCTTCGATCTGACGGATACGTTCACGGGTAACGGAGAATTCCTTACCAACTTCCTCCAGCGTTCTGGCGCGTCCATCATCGAGACCAAAGCGCAGACGCAGTACCTTCTGTTCTCTATCGGTCAGGGTGCTGAGCACCTCCACCAGCTGCTCTTTCAGAAGAGTAAAGGCCGCTGCATCCGCAGGTACCGGTACATTATCATCCTGGATGAAGTCGCCCAGGTGGCTGTCTTCCTCTTCACCGATGGGGGTTTCCAAAGAAACCGGCTCCTGGGAAATCTTCAGGATCTCACGTACACGCTCTACAGTCATACTCATCTCTTCCGCGATTTCTTCCGGGGTAGGTTCACGTCCTAACTCCTGCAGCAGCTGTCTGGAAACGCGGATCAGTTTGTTGATGGTCTCCACCATATGCACCGGAATACGGATGGTGCGCGCCTGATCGGCGATGGCTCTGGTGATAGCCTGACGGATCCACCAGGTAGCATAGGTACTGAACTTGAACCCTTTACGGAAATCAAACTTCTCTACGGCTTTGATCAGACCAAGATTGCCCTCCTGGATCAGATCCAGAAACAGCATCCCCCGCCCCACATAACGCTTTGCAATGCTGACTACGAGACGCAGGTTGGCTTCTGCCAGACGTTTTTTCGCCTCATCGTCACCTTCCTCCATGCGCTTGGCAAGTTCGATTTCCTCCTCTGCGGTCAGAAGCGGTACTTTACCGATCTCTTTCAGGTACATGCGCACCGGATCTTCAATGCTGATGCCTTCCGGAACAGAAAGATCGATCTTTTCTACATCGATTTCTTCCTCCTCGTCCAGACTGGCCTCCTCATCATCGGATAAAATCAGCGCATCGTCTGCCCCTGCATTGATGCGCAGCACATCCACATTGTTTGCCTCCAGGAAATCAAAGGTCTTTTCCATCTGTTCCGCATCCAGCGGAATATCCTTGAAAAAGTCATTGATCTCCTGATATTCCAGTACGTTTTTCTTCTTCTTTGCCAGTTCCAGCAGTTCCATTAATTTTTCGCTAAACTGTCCCATGCTTAATTCCATATTGTTCCATCCTTCCGTTCTCTTCGGGAGCTGTGCTCCCAACATGTCTATATTTGTAATTATTCCGGACAGCAGGCCACAGACTCGTCTGCTACGCAGACTATCCGCTGCTAAAGCAGCTCCTGTCTGAGGCTAATGGACATTCTGTCCAATAGCATAATAGAAATATAGCCCTTAGCAGGTAAACCTGCACGGTCTATTTTTCTATTATACTGCTGTCCCATATGGTATCTATATTTTATCCCTATTCAGTGGAAATATGCAGTACAATACGCCCGCTTTCCAAAGCTTCCAGTTCTTTCTGACTGGTGATCAGCTGCTGCAGTCCCTGCATATCCGTTGGATCCAGACATGCTGAGTGCACCGTGTTGCTGTTTTTCTTCAGTCTCCATACAGTCTCAGTCAGAGCGATATCCCGCTCCTCCGCTGTCTCCAGCGGTATCCTTGCATTAAAGACCGCGGCTACCTCACGCTGTTCCTCGCTGTCCACGAACTGGTTGAGCAGCTTGGCTGGATTGACCTCCCCCTGCGCCTCCTGCTCATAGAGCATCTGAGCCACCTTATGGTAAAGGGGTGTGGTAAAATCATCCGGGCCAATATATTTCCTCGTAACCGAAAAAGTGTCCGGGTAATTGACCAGCCAGGTCAGCATCAGTTTCTGCGATTTGTCCATGCCCTGTTCTTTTTCCTGTTCCCGGTGAAGACCGGATTTGGGCTTGACATATTCGCTTGCTGCCGTGCCTTTCATAGCCATCTGATTGACCAGTTTCCGCATATCCTCGACCTGGATGCCATATTTCCTGCAGACCGCCTCCATATAATTGTTCCGTTCCAGTTCCTCCGGGAAATTCAATAACTTGTTGGCAATCTCATGGTGGAATCTGGTCTTGCCCTGGGGATCTGCCAGATCATACTGACCTTCCAGAGTCTGTATCTCAAACATAAAACTATTCATGGCCTGATCCAGACGCTTCTGGAATTCCTCCCCGCCAAGAGTCTTGATAAACTCATCCGGGTCTTTGTGGGGGCGCAGATTCACCACTTTGGCTGACAGACCCGCCGCCTTCAGTATTGGAATTGCCCGCAATGCAGCCTTGACACCCGCCTCATCGCTGTCGTAAAGGAGCAGTACCTCCTCCGTATACCGCCGCAGGAGATTGGCCTGCAGGGTGGTAAAGGCTGTGCCCAGAGATGCCACCGCATTGTTAAAGCCCGCCTGGTGCATGGCGATCACATCCATATAGCCCTCGCAGACGATGATCTGTTTCTTCCGGGAAGTCCTTGCCAGATTCAGCCCATAGAGGTTGCGGCTCTTATCAAAGATCTTTGTCTCCGGAGAATTCAGGTATTTAGGCTTTGCATCCCCCATGACACGTCCGCCGAATCCGATGACTTTATTATTCACATCCATGATGGGGAATATGACCCGGTTCCAGAACTTATCATACATGCCCCGCCGCTCGTCCACATTAAAGAGGCCGGACTGGCGCAGCAGATCATCGGAATACTTCTTGCCCTTGAGATAACGGTACAGGTCGTCACTGTACTTGTCCGAATATCCCACCCCGAATTTCTTGATGGTCTCCTCACTCAGCCCTCTGTCAGTGAGATATGCATAGGCACCCTTCCCTGACTCCGTGCGCAGCTTGTAATAAAAATACTGGGCTGCCACTTTATTCAGGTCCAGCAGGGTTGCCTTCAGGTCTGCCTGCTCTCTGGCTTCCTTGGAATATTCCATCTCAGGCAGTTGTACGCCTGCCCGGTCAGCCAGATATTTTAAAGCCTCGATAAACGTAAAATTCTCATATTCCATAATGAATGTAAATACATTGCCCCCGGCACCGCATCCGAAGCAGTAATACATCTGCTTGCCCGGACTGACAGAAAAGGACGGTGATTTTTCATTATGGAAGGGGCATAGTCCAAAATAGGAACTTCCCTTTTTCTGTAATTTTACATATTCCGATATTACATCTACGATATCGCTTTTCATCCTGATTTCTTCAATCAGATCATCGGAATAACGCATTTACTTCCTCCATTAATTAGTACTTCTCCCATGATTTGGG
>JAQUWF010000169.1 GCA_028692975.1 Lachnospiraceae bacterium | reverse complement strand
AAATTCATAGTGAAACCTCCGTTTGATTTTGGTGTTTTTCATCCGTCCAAGATGATACCTTTATCATACGTCGAGGTTTCTTTTTATTCAATTGGCGTTATTTCTGAATTACAGGAATGCTCCTATTCTATTAGTTTCATCTAACCACTAACAGTATAACACCACCGGCTAAAAAAGTAACCGGTGGTATTGATATTATTTCTCAGTATTTTTCTGTTCTTTTTCTTTCCGTTTGACTTCTTTCCACAAAGCCAGGCTCTCTTCCGGCGTATGAACCACAGCATCCCCAAAAACATGTGGATGCCTGCGAATCATTTTCTCACTCACCGTCTGGATCACATCATCCAGCGTAAATGCTCCGCGCTCCGCCGCGATCTCACTGTTCATAAGCACCTGCAGCAACACATCCCCCAGCTCCTCGCAGAGATTTTCATCATCCTTGTTGTCAATGGCCTGCAGTACTTCCTCACTCTCGTCCATGAGGCATTTCTTCATGGTTTCATGGGTCTGCGCCCGGTCCCATTTACAGCCGTTCTCGCTGCGCAGCACCGTGATGATCTCCCGCAGTTCCGCAAAGTCATGGGGTGCCTTCTCTATATATTCTTTTCCATTGTGCTTCATGTGTATTCCTCCTGCAAAATTCACTTATCCTGCAAAACCCAGTACAACACAAAACAGTTGGTGTTTATCTGTACACAGGATATTTTTCAACTCTTCAAATCAGACTCTATCTTACCACAAATCCCCCCTGAAAGATAGCCTGCACAGCACTTTCATACTCCCGCAGATGCTTTGCTTTCTTCATTTTCTTGAACAATTTCTCATTGTCTGCAAAATTTTGTATCCAGTAGAACCATAGTTCCTTCATCTTGTGAAGTACCGGCATTTCGCCACTCATGTACTCCTTATATGATTCATACATCCGGTCATGCAAAGCTCGCATCTCTTCCACTTCCATGGGTTTCCCGCCCCGGATTTTTCGCACCAGTGCCGGATCTGACAAGAGCCCGCGTCCCAGCATGACCGTCTCCACCGTCGGGAATCGCTCCACAAACTTCGCGTAATCCGCCTCCGAAAACAAATCTCCATTGTAGCAGACCGGATTCACGCTGTTTTCCAGCACCTCCGCAAACACTTCCAGATTTGGTGTATTTTTATAAAAATCCTGCTGGATCCGCGGATGGACAATCAATTCTTTTAATGGAAAACGATTATAAATCCGCAGCAGTTCTTCCATCTCCTCCGGATCATCCACACCGATCCGGGTCTTTATGGATATCTGTACATTGCTGGACGCAAAGACGCTGTCCAGAAACCGCTCCAGTTTCTGGGGCTGCGCCAGAAAGCCGGACCCTCGCCCCTTGGCCACCACAGTCCCGGACGGACAACCAAGATTTAAGTTGATTTCCTGATATCCGAACCGCCCCATTTCCTCCAGCGTCTTCTTAAAAGCCTCCGCATCATTGGTCATGATCTGGGGCACCAGATTGGCGCCCACATTATTCTCCGGCAGAATATCCCGCAGCTCCTTACTTTTCATGGACCGTTTCAGGGCAGCATCAATAAAAGGGGCGAAATATTTGTCCGCCCCACCAAACAATTCCCTCTGCGCATTCCGATAAAGAAACCCCGTGATTCCCTCCAGGGGTGCCATATAGATTTTCATAACCGTTTCCTCTTTATTTTCTATTTTTTCCTTTTCGCTCTTTCCAGACCTGGTACAAAATATCTTTTAGCACCAGCATGGTATCCTGTTCGCCATACTGATACTCCTGCTCCAATTCCTCTAACATTACGTTCAGTCTTCTTGCATAGTTTGGTACATTTACTTCATTTTGGTAGTTCACCAGAATCGGATACTTTTTCCCCCAGGCATTGGTCCAGTCGATCTTTTCTTCTGTTTCCTCACTGGTATTATCTATGATTTCCTGGATTTCTTTCACATCAATATCAAAGTCAATCAACTCGTCCAGTGACATCTTGTACAACACCGCCATTTTCTTGGACTGGCGAATATCCGGAACGGTTTCGTCCGTCTCCCATTTGGAAATCGTCTGTCTGCTGACCCCCAGCTTCTCTGCCACATCTTCCTGGGAAAAACCACATTTCTTTCTTGCATGAAATAAACTGTTTCCTAAATTCATCACTTTTCCTCCTTATCCTTTTGTAGCCTTATTATAATCTTAGATAAGGACATGCTCCACCAACTATATCTATCAAATCCGCCCGCTTTCCTTACATATAGACAGCCGCCTCAAGTTTTTATTTTCACTTTTGTACTATATCTGCCCTTGATTCAAATGATTTTCCATCTAACAAAACCACTAAAAGTAAAATAAATCTTCAAATTTCTTATCTAATGCAATACATAAAACCAATGCAAGTTTTGCAGTGGGATTAAATTGTCCGGTTTCTATGGAACTAATAGTATTACGTGATACCCCAACCATTTTAGCTAAAGCTGATTGAGATAATTTTGCTTCTGTTCTTGCCTCTTTCAAACAATTTTTTAATATCAAAGGTTCTTTTTCCATAATATTCATATACCTATAATGTATTGATAAATTTAAATATGCATAGTCCAAAAATAATTAAAGCTCCCATACTTATCAGCAAATATTTTTTCTCATTTATCTTTTTGTAAACAGCGAAATAAACAACTGATACATAACCAAATAATACTGCTAAAGTATCATAGAATGGTATTACTTTTTCAAGTCCTCTCATATCAGACACAATTACTTTGATTGCGAAGATCATACCACAAATAATCGCTAAAGCGATTGAACCAATTACAGTAGCTTTTTGACTTACTGTGTTTTCAAATTCTTCATTTTCTTCTTGCCTGGCCTTATTTAAAACATCTTCTTTGTTCACAATTTTCCCCCCTCGTCTTTCTATTGCAAAGTTTTCTTTACACTCACAGTATAATATCGCCAAGTTTACTTGTCAATAAGTTTTGCAAAGTTTTATTGTCAATTTTAAAGCGTGCAAATCCAGATAGATATGCACGCTTATTTACTCACCCTATTGACCGCCAGTGATGACCCATACCATAACTTGCGTAACCACAGCGTTAAATTTTTCCACAGGGCATAGAGGTTTTTTCTTCTGTCCTCTGCCCCGCAAACTTTATTTTAGCCTGCTTTCATACGCATTTCATAAGACAAAGGGGCATATACAGTTTTTCCCAACTCCCCTGCCCCGCTTTGTTGGAATAGCGGGGCATAGTATGTGAATTTTTCCACCACTGCCCCATTGCCCATATATTTCACATTATATTTGCAAATACAGGGCATCACAACTCATTTTTCTTCTCTATGCCCCCGTGACTATATATAGCAGTCTTTTGCACTTTAACCCCGCATTGCTTCCTCGATCAGTTTCACCGCAGCTGCAACGCCACCTTCACTCTTTATCTTTTCAGAAATAGATTCTGCATTTTTCTTTTTTTCAACATAGGTTCGTTTCATTTCTTCGATAGCATTTATAATGGATCGTTCACTTAATTCCTTTGATTTTAATGGCTCGGTAGCAACGTCTATTTCATGTAACTGCATGGCAAACCCTAACTGGTCAAGAATATGAGGCACAGGTATAGACGGAACACCGTAAATCATGGTTGCTGCAGTTGTTCCAAAGCCACAATGGTGTATCACAAAACTTGCTTGTTTAAATAACCAGCTATGTGGCACTGAGCCACAGGAAATCATTGTCTCTGGCAACTCATAATCCAGTAATGTCTTTTGAATGTCAGCCAGCAAATTATAATTCCAACCGACTGCATTTTTACTGCAAATTAAATTCTCATCCTACATATAAGGGTTATCTTAACGTGCCGTATTTTACTGCACGTTTTTTTTTGTTCTCCTTGAC
>JAQUWF010000071.1 GCA_028692975.1 Lachnospiraceae bacterium | reverse complement strand
TGAAAATCCAGCGTTTACGCAGACTTAGGCACGAAGCCCCGCTGAGTGTCTTAGTCGTAGTTAACGATTAGTTGAAGGCGAACGTAGCGCTGTGAAAAGAAGCTGCGAAGCCAGACGATGCGTCCCCACACCACACCACCTCCCCACGCAGCAACCTGCTCATCTTTTTGGGTAATCCGGCGGCTTTCAATATCTCCCTTACCCAACAGATCTTCATCTGCGACCGCAAAACCTTAATTTCTTCCCACTATTGGGCAAGGTACCGTTCCACCCCGCACCCCTTACCCAACCGTCAACCAGCGTGCGCCAGCATCGCCTGGCTTCGCAGCTTCTTTTCACAGAGAAAGCGTCAGTGAGCCTGAAAATCCAGCGTTTACGCAGACTTAGGCACGAAGCCCCGCTGAGTGTCTTAGTCGTAGTTAACGATTAGTTGAAGGGGAACGTAGCGCTGTGAAAAGAAGCTGCGAAGCCAGACGATGCGTCCCCGAACCACCTCCCCACGCAGCAACCTGTTCATCTTTTTGGGTAACCCGACGGCTTCCAATATCTTCCTTACCCAACGGATCTTCACCTGCGACCGCGAAACCTTAATTTCTTCCCTCCATTGGGCAAGGCAGCATCCTCCTCCGCACCCCTTACCCAAAAGTCAGCCCGCAGCCCTTCCCACGCATCAACTTGCTCATCTTTTTGGGTAACCCGGCGGCTTCCAATATCTTCCTTACCCACCGCATCCACATCTGCAGCCGCAAAAACCTAATTTCTTCCCTCCATTGGGCAAGGCAACATTCCACCCCGCACCCCTTACCCAACCGTCAACCAGCGTGCGCCAGCATCGCCTGGCTTCGCAGCTTCTTTTCACAGAGAAAGCGTCAGTGAGCCTGAAAATCCAGCGTTTACGCAGACTTAGGCACGAAGCCCCGCTGAGTGTCTTAGTCGTAGTTAACGATTAGTTGAAGGCGAACGTAGCGCTGTGAAAAGAAGCTGCGAAGCCAGACGATGCGTCCCCGAACCACCATCTCCCCTGCGTCCCCGAACCACAAAAAAACCCGGCAGGGCTTCCCCCACCGGACACATCCATATTCCCCTACTTCACTTTCTTCTTCCTCACCAACGCTTCATACATCACAAACATAAACACCAAAATCAACAGCAAATACACCGGGAACAAACTCACACTGACATACTGCGCAATCAGCCCGAAAAGCGGCGGCATCACCAGCGTCCCAATATAAGCACATGCCATCTGCACCCCAATGATTGCCTGAGACCGCTCCGCCCCAAAATGCTTTGGCGTAGAATGAATAATGCACGGATAAACCGGCGCACATCCAAGCCCGATCAGAATCAGACCAAGCAGCGAAACCTGATTTCCCATAGGAAGCAGCAGGGCAAGAATCCCCACTCCAATAATACCTTCCCCCAAACGAATCAACTGCGTATCATCCAGCCACGTAGTCAAAAATCCACAGACCGCACGCCCCACCGTAATTCCGATAAAAAACAGACTGGCATACCCCGCCGCCACATCTGCAGAAATCCCCTTATAAAATGTCAGATAACTGCTGGCCCAAAGCCCTGTGGTCTGTTCAATAGCACAATAACAGAAAAACGCCAAAAAAACCTGCTTTGCTCCGGGAATGTGTATGATTTCCTTCAACGTAAGTGCCTTCCCCTGCACAGTTCCGGCCTGCCCGTCTTCCCCAGCAGTTCTTTTTTTCCAGAGCGGCAGACTGAACAGCAAAACAACCGTCAGAACAACCTGCAAAATAGCGATATAGCGGTAGCCCATACTCCAGCCCTGTCCACCGGTCATGGCATACCCCATAATATACGGTCCCACCGAAGCGCCCACGCCCCACATACAGTGCAACCAGCTCATGTGCCGACTGGTGTAATGCAGCGCCACATAATTATTCAGCGAAGCATCCACGCTGCCCGCGCCCAGCCCATATGGAATCGCCCACAGACACAACATCCAGAATGAATCACTAAAGGAAAATCCCAGCAGCGCAGCAGCGGTCATCCCAACGCTGATTGCAGTCACCTTCCCTGTCCCCAGTTTCCGGGTAAGCCGGTCGCTTTGCAGACTGGAAATAATGGTCCCAACCGCAATAATCATAGAAATAATCCCGGCATAAGAAACCTGCACGCCGAACTCTTTATACATAACAGGCCAGGCCGAACCCAGCAGCGAATCCGGCAGTCCCAGACTGATAAATGACAGATAAATCACTGCCAAAAGTAAATGAAACATATTGTCTTCCCCCGTTTAATCAAATAATAGAACCATTCAAAACATCAGGCTTCACAAATCATGCCCTTGTCCCAGACGGTCATATATCATTATACTGGCAAACAGAGAAAATGGACAGTTAATTATTTTTCATTTTATGCAAAAAATTAAACACTTTAATTCCTTTCCAGAAGTTTGTTAATCTCCTCATCCGTCACTTCACTTAATTTTTCTATTTTGCCCGACACGCCTCGGATCACCTTGATGTTAACTCCATTTAAAACAGACCCGTCCGAGAGAATACAGCCCTGCTCATCATAGAAAATATGGATGGGTTTCTCGTTGTATACCCAGTATTCGTTTTTCCTATCATAAGACACACCATAAATTTCATATTCATCCAGCGCATTCGCCGTATCATCTGCATTTCCCCCTTCATAGCACGCCGTCGTGGCAATCTCCCCCACCGAACTTTCCATCTCCTGCTCTTCCCAGCGGGCAGTCCGCTGGTCGAATTCTTCCTGGGCAGCCTTCACCAGACTCTTCAAATTACCCTTTTCATCCCGCGTTGCAGTCAGATCTACCTTTCCATTCTTATAAGAGAATCCATTGGTGGTGGACAAGCTGACCACATCCTTAAAATACCGCACCACCTCTCCGTTGTAGAAAAACAAATCCTTGTCACGGTCATACGTCATGCCGAAGGACTTGTATATAGCATAGCGTTTCTCCGTCTCGTCCTTCCGCTCTTCCTCCTGCTTTTTCAAGTCCTCCTCCGACTCGCTCTGGGCAACCTCCACAGCCGTATTTTCTTTCGATGGATACTTTGTAATATGGGTCACATTCTGCTTTTCCTGCCCACATCCAATCAGACAACCTGCCGCCAGCATCCCCACACACAACACAAACAAACCTTTTTTCATACTGATCACCTTTCCTCTCTGCCTCCTATTTTAGAATTCCTACCCCTTTGTACCTATCTATAAAATACCAGATGGATTTGTGATCCCATTGTGGTTTCTATGTGATTTGTGTGTAGATTGCCGGAGTTTCCCCACTTAATTCGCAGATTTTTGTTAGCCCCTAATTTGTCCAAAATCAAATAAAATTTCCCTTGAGATAAGGTATACAAAGTCCTATGCCAAATAGACTTCCGTGCAGGCACAATTCCACTTGGCTCATTGTCAGCACAAAAAAGGCAGACCAATTTCGTCCGCCGCCTCTGTATCATTTTATAATTATTCAGCAGGTCTGCGCATTTACTGCGCTGACCGTAAGAAACTGATTCAAGAGTGTCGAAATTCCATCTGCGAAGCAGATTTGAAATGAATTTCGGCATGGAGCTGCTCAGGTACTGAACAGTTCCATCATTTTAATAAGAAAGAAAACAAAACGCCCGTCTCCGTATTCTTCACATGACAGATGCTCCCATGCTGCTCCAGCACTTTCCGTACAATGTAAAGTCCCAGCCCGCTTCCTCCGGTCTGCCTGTTTCTGGATTGCTCCACCCGATAAAATGCATCAAATATTTTGGTGAATTCTTCCTCTGGAATGGAATTCCCTGTATTTGCAAACGAAAACAACCATCCCGCTTCCTCTCCCTGCACTGTAATCCAGATCTCGCCGCCCGAAGGTGCGTACTTGACCGCATTTCCCATAAGGTTGGTAAACACCTTCTCCAGCAGAAACCGATTTCCATATATCTGCACTTCCTCCGGCATGTCCAATTCCAGGCGCAGTTCCTTCTGCATGATCAAGTCCTCGGTGTCCGCCAGATAATCCCGGATCATTGGTACACAGTCGAAAACCTCTCGCACCAGTCCTTCCCCGGTGGATTCCAGCCTGGATATGGTCAGGATCTCCTGCACCATCCGCTCCAGATTATTCGCCACCTGCAAAGATCTGGCCAGATATTTGTCCCGCTCCTTGTACGCGCCCACACCCAGCAGCATGCCCTCCAACTGGCCTTTGATCACCGTGATAGGTGTTTTTAATTCATGGGAAGCCGCCTGAAAGAATTCCCGTTGCTTTTGTTCCAGTTCCTTTTCGTAGGCAATGTCTGCCTCCAGCTGCACATTGGCCTCCTGCAGTTCTGACAGCGTATGCTTTAATTTCCCGGACATTTCATTTAGGCTCTTCTCCAATGTCCCCAGTTCATCCGTATGCTTTTCTTCCAACTGCCAATCCAGCCGCATTTCTGACATTTCATTGGCAAGATGGCTGATCTTTAACACGGGCTTGGTGATCATGCGGGAATAAATCCATGCAATGCAAACCGCCGCCACCAGGATCATGACCGCCACCAGGGGCAGGCTTCCCACAAACGCCTGACGAAGTTCCGGCAGCTGCACAGCTTCCCCGTACACATTCAGCATGTAGCGTTCTGCGGAATTGCTGAAGGAAAAGAAAAAACTGTCAGACAACACCGGTGCCGCTTCCCCGCCTATGGCCGTTTCAATAGCGTAGCCACTCTCTTCCACCGTGGTTTCCATAGTTGGAATGCCTATCTGCTGCCCGCTTTCATCATATAATTCCAGATTCGTCACATTCGCATTCTTCAAAAACTGTTGGAATAGGCCACCGCTTTCCTGCTTCGTCACCTTCTCCAGTTCCCCGATAAATTCCTGCGTCTCCCGGTTCAGCGTCTCATTCAGGGTGTTGGAATAGGTGTCCGGCATGATCCAGGCAAGTATCCCGTAGACCAGAAAACTCATGACCACCAGCAGTGCCGCCGTGACCACCGCCACCTTGACGGACAGGCTACTTTTCCATTTCTTTATCAATCTTATACCCCACCCCTCGTATAGTCTGAATGAACTCTATATTCAGCTTCTTTCTGAGATTCTTAATATGCGTATCCACCACCCGCTCGTCGCCGTAGAAATCATATTTCCATAATTTATCCAGCAGATTCTGTCTGGTGATCACCCTCCCCTGGTGGGTCAGCAGTTCCCGCAGTATCTCGAATTCCCTGCTGGTCAGCGTACAGGCAGCACCGTCCACCTGCACCGTGTAACTGTCCAGGTTCAAAATGAGATTCCCATACGCAATGGTGTTTTGTGTTTCCTGCATCCCACCGGCCCGCCGAAGCACCGCCGCGATCTTTCGTATAAGGATCGGCATGGAAAATGGCTTGGTAATATAATCATCCACCTGCAGATCCAGCCCGCGTATCTGCTCCTCTTCCCCGCTCAGGGCAGTGAGCATAATGATGGGCACCCGCGACTGTCTGCGGATAAGTTCGCACACTGCAAAGCCATCGATCTTGGGAATCATAAGATCCAGCAGGATCAAATCATACACACCTTTGGAAAATGCTTCCACAGCCTCCATCCCATCCCGGGCCTTCGCCGTCTCATACCCCGCGTCCTGCAGAAAATTCTTCAGCAGTTCCCGGATATCTCCATCGTCCTCCACAATCAAAATGCGCTGCATCCCATCACCTCCACAAAACCAGCATAACACACTTTTTTGTGATTTGTGTGTGGTTTTTTCAAAACGAGTCTATGTATCCGCCCATATTTCCATCCCTTTGCTACCAAATCCCTCTTCCATTTTGGGCAGCCGCATACTAAAATCAAGTTTGCTACCAAATCCCTCTTCTATTTTGGGTAGCCACATACTAAAATCAAGTTTGCTACCAAATCCCTCTTCCATTTTGGGTAGCCACACAGTAGAATCAAGCTTGCTACCAAATCCCTCTTCTATTTTGGGCAGCCACATACTAAAATCAAGTTTGCTACCAAACACCCCTTCTATTTTTGGCAGCCACACAGCAAAATCAAGTTTGCTACCAAACACCCCTTCCATTTTTGGCAGCCACACAGCAATATCCAGTTTGCTACCAAATCCCTCTTCCATTTTTGGCAGCCACATACTAAAATCAAGTTTTCTACCAAATCCCTCTTCCATTTCGGGTAGCCACACAGCAAAATCCAGTTTGCTACCAAACACCCCTTCTATTTTTGGCAGCCACACAGCAAAATCAACTTTGCTACCAAATCCCTCTTCCATTTTGGGTAGCCTCATACTAAAATCAAGTTTGCTACCAAATCCCTCTTCCATTTCGGGTAGCCGCATACTAAAATCAAGTTTGCTACCAAACACCCCTTCCATTTTGGGTAGCCTCACAGCAAAATCCAGTTTGCTACCAAACACCCCTTCCATTTTGGGTAGCCTCATACTAAAATACAGTTTGCTACCAAATCCCTCTTCTATTTTGGGCAGCCGCATACTAAAATCAAGTTTGCTACCAAACACCCCTTCCATTTTGGGTAGCCTCACAGCAACATCCAGTTTGCTACCAAACACACCTTCCATTTTTGGCAGCCTCACAGCAAAATCAAGTTTGCTACCAAATCCCTCTTCCATTTTGGGTAGCCTCATACTAAAATCAAGTTTGCTACCAAATCCCTCTTCCATTTTGGGTAGCCTCACAGCAACATCCACTTTGCTACCAAACACCCCTTCCATTTTTGGCAGCCACACACTAAAATCCAGTTTGCTACCAAATCCCTCTTCCATTTTGGGTAGCCTCATACTAAAATCAAGTTTGCTACCAAATCCCTCTTCCATTTTTGGCAGCCACACAGCAAAATCAAGTTTGCTACCAAATCCCTCTTCCATTTTGGGTAGCCACATACTAAAATCAAGTTTGCTACCAAATCCCTCTTCCATTTTTGGCAGCCGCATACTAAAATCAAGTTTGCTACCAAATACTTCTCCTATTTTGAATAGTCACACGGTGATATCTTCTTTAACACCGCTGGGCTGCCTGCGCAGACAACCGCAAGGACGGCTAAAATCAACAATTCTTCCCCTATTGGATAAATGAATTGGAAGTAGGACACTCTTGCTTTGGTGTAGGCTGCCACCACCGCCAGGATCCCGGAACCTATGGTCAGCACCAGCAGCCCTGTGGTCAGGACGTAATATGTACCTTCCAGCATGAGCATGTTTCGCAGCTGTTTCCGGGTCATGCCGATGTTTCTTAAGGTGCGGAATTCTTCCTGACGGGACAACATGCCGGTGAGCATCACATTCAAATAGTTCAAAATCCCCATAAAAATCAAGACGCCGCTCAAAGCTCCCATGATCAGCTGATTCGTGCGGATGGAACTCCTGGCCTCCTCCAAAAGATCTGATTTGGCGGTCATGACCATGCCCTGGTCCTGTGCGCCAATGTGGAGGGCGCGGTTTTCTTCCGCCAGAAGATTTTGAAGTGCCAGTTTCACCTGCTCTTCCTGATCCTTTTCCACATCGAACTGCATCTGGAAGATCTTCTGCGCCGTCCCTAGTTTCTGGAAACCTTCCGCACCGGTAAGGAAATAAAGCGTTCCTTGCTTCTCATAACTGCCCTCTGTCACAAGGGTTGGGAAACCTTCCTCTTTGGTATCCGCGTAACCAGCCAGCTCCATGGTGACCGCCGCCGCCCACCGCTTGTCTTCCGCTGCATTATCCTCCGCCTCATGTTCCATGCCGTAATTCCATGATTCCGCCAGTGACATGCCCCGCGTGGCTTCCGTCCGCGCCGCCATCCATTCCTGCGTATGCAAGCGTGTGAAATCCAGCGGCTTGCCGGTCACCTGGGACGCCATCTGCTCCAATTCCGGCGACAGTATATGGGGATGCAATAAGAGCACACCATCCCCGGATTTCAGCCGCTCCATGTCAATGCTCAAATGATTTTCTTTTACATAATCCGCCAGTTTTTCCAGGTATGCTTCGTCCGCCACCTGCACCACCGCTGGTCCTGCAAAAAGTCCTACGGCTTTATATTCCTCAAATTCCTTTTCCGTAAATCCACCTGCATTTGCCCAGGGAAAGAGCCCGTTTCCCGCGTCCCGCACATCCAGATACCCCCCGGTCCATGTCTGGACACTCTCTTTTTGGATGCCGGAGATAGATAAAATATGCTCCTGCAATGTAGTCGAAACAGGCGAAAACTCATCATGGTAACAATAATCCATCTCCACCCCGGCTGCATCCCAGGTGGCATTATCTGCTGGGCTGACTGTATTTTCTATTACAAAATCCGGTTTGGCATTGATTTCATTGGTCTGGTCCAGACCTCTGCCGATAACCGCAGTACACAACGCCACCGTAATCCCCAGCACCAGGGATACGATAGTCAGGGCGAATCTTCTGGGATAACGCAACAGATTCTTCCATGCCATGTGTGCAATTTGATGTTTTGTATGCTTTCTGGTTTTTGGCGTTTTCGAATTTGCCCGAAGGTTTCCGGCCTCGCCAATGTAGTGCATGGCTTCCAGTGGGGACAGTTTCCCCGCCTTGCGAAAAGTCCGCGCCGCCGCAATATAAAGGACCAGTACCATAAATCCAATGGACAGGAAATATACTTCCGGGTGAAACAGATCCGAGCCCCGATATAATAAATCCTGATTCCGTTGAAACAAACTCATTCCCCGATGAAACAAATCCGGATTCCCAACGCCGCCAGCCTGATCCAGATACAAGTTTCCCAGGATTTTCGGTATCACAAGCCCCAAAGCCACCGCCGATAAAATACCGCCAAACAACACTGACCACAGCATTATTCGCCCGGTCTGCCGGAAGTAAATCTGCCGCTGCTGTTTTCTTGTGGTTCCCAGCGTGTGCAAAAGTCCATACTGCTGCATTTCCTTATGCATGGAAATACTCATCACATTCTGAATCAGCAGGAATGCACTGATCAAAATCAGAAGTCCACAGGAAATAGCCACCAGATATCCGCCGGAAAATTTCTCCATGGCTTCATAGGCATAAGTATTTCCGCCGAAGAACCGCTGGCTGCTGTCCACCATTTCCATATCTTCATATAATTTATTTTCAACTTCCTGGGCACCAACCATGTCATTTTGCTGAATCAGAATGTTGTCCGGCTGCTCCCAGTCCTCACCCAGTTCTTCGGTCCGGATCTCTGACAGATAGCCCACCGCCTCACGCTCTGTGCTGGTGTAATCCGTAAAATACCCGGAAAGCGTAAATTCTTCCTCTATAACATTCTGCAGATTATGTTCTATTGTAAGAGGTATCTTCATCCCCACGGTGGGATCCGTGATACCCAGTTCCGAAAGTGCCCGCCGGGACAACATGATTTCCCCGCGGTCCACTGGATATGCTCCATGCATATCTGTATAGGCAGGTGCTGTAAGTTGTTCCCAGGCGGTCTGATCCAGTGCCTTTATGTCACAGCAAAGTTTGTCACCCGCATAAGCCGGGCCGATGTCAAATTCCTTTCCCACGTTTTTCACATAGCGCAGTGTCTGCAGCTGCTCATACTGCTGCTGGCTGCCCCGCTCCAGATAGGTAGTCGCCAAAGTCCCGCCCTGCCGCTGGGCCCGCAGGACCTCCGCCTCTACCTTACCCACCGCAATAGAAAATACAGCACTAAGCACCAGCATCCCCGCTGCCGCCGCCCAGATCAACACCCGGTTGCGCCCCCTGTTCCCCCGGTAATTCCCCCGAGCAAGGAGGCTGATTATATTGCTGTTTTTTGTTTTGTTCCCTTTTGACTCAAACATGCTGCTCTCCTATTTACGAATCTTCCCATCTTCAATGCGAATAATCCGATCTGCCATCTGTGCCACTCCGTCCTCATGGGTGACCACCACCACGGTCTGGTTGAACCGCTCTGCGCTCTTTTTCAACAATTCCATGACTTCCTGTGTTGTCTTGGAATCCAGGTTTCCAGTCGGTTCATCACAGAGCAACAGTGCAGGCTTCGTCAAAAGTGCCCTGGCTATGGCTACTCTCTGCTGTTGACCGCCGGAGAGCATCCCCGGCATCTGATCCAGTTTCTCCCGCATACCCAGCATATCCACCACTTCATCAAAGAATTTCTCATCCACCTCTGCCTGATCCAGCCGAAGCGGCAGCAGCATATTCTCATAAACATCCAACACCGGCACAAGATTAAACTGCTGGAAGACAAAGCCGATATTCTGTCTGCGGAAAACAGTCAGCTCCTCGTCATTCATATCCCGCAGGCTCTCCCCGCGTATCCAGACACCGCCCTCCGTGGGCTCCAAAAGTCCGCCCAGCAGATTCATCAGCGTCGTCTTCCCGCTCCCGGAACTCCCGATGATCGCCACGAATTCCCCTTCTTCTATGGATAAAGTCACGCCCCGCAGCGCATGTACCTGATTCTCTCCATTTGTAAATATCTTCTGCAGCCCCGCCGCCTTCACGATTTCCATAGTCACTTAACCCTTTCTAATGTTCGGTTTTTGATGTCATATTTTATCAATGAATTAACCTTATCACAGATAACTATAGTTTCCAATGTTCATGGTTCACAATATTTCGTAATAATTTTGTAACATTTTCATGATAAATAATGGTAACCGTCCCGTAGGCCTGCGCACCTGTCTATATTTAGATTTCTCAAACATCTTGACATTTCATTTTATATGAGTTAATATAGCAATGACCAATTAAGTATTTTTAGTCACACTTGAAAGGAGCAATTATGGCAAGAAGTTTTTCCGAGCGTGAAAAAGAAACAATCAAAAAAAACCTGCTGGAAGCCTGCAAGCAAAACTGGACACAATATGGGTACAAAAAGACCAGCGTAGACGAATTATGCCGCCAGGTCGGTATCTCAAAAGGAGCCTTTTACCTGTTCTATGAATCCAAAGAATCTCTTTTTTGCCAGGTCTTATGTTCTGTGCAGAAGCAAATATATGATGCTGCTTCGAAAGTTATTGAAAAACACAGAAACAAACAGGGTGTTGCAGCGGCTCTGAAACTGATTTACCGAGAATATGACAAAAACAATTTTTTATACGATTCGGACAGTACGGATTTCACGATCCTCATGAATAAATTATCCGAAGAACAGGCAAATGAAATAAATGCATCCAACCAGTTGAACCGACAACTGTTTTTGAACCACCCTTCTCTGAAATTCAAAGTGGATGCCGATATGGCGGTTTCCGTCATTTATTCTTTGATTATGAATATCAAAAGCAAAAAGATTCTGCCACACGACCATATGGAAACTTTTGACTTTATGGCTGACCATTTAATAAACGATTTATATGAATAACGGGAGGAGTATAACATGAAAACAGAAATTAAAAGAAAAAATAATACAACGATTGCTGTAATTAACAGTGATGAGCCTTTGATCACAGACGTGCAGTCCGCTTTAGATCTGATTATGACAGTAAAATATGAGACAGCCTGCACCGACATTGCCCTCAATAAAGGAGCTATTACAGATGATTTCTTTATATTAAGCACCTGTCTGGCGGGTGAAATAATGCAGAAGTTCATCAATTACGGCGTAAGATTTGCCATTTACGGTGATTTTTCAAAATACACAAGCAAACCCTTAAAAGACCTTATGTACGAAAGCAACCTGGGAAAGGACATTTATTTTCAGCCCACCGCTGCCCAGGCCATAGACAAACTCGCTGAAACTGCCGCGCATTAGAAAAGCACTGATTTTCACCAGTGCTTTTCCTTCTCTATATTTTCCATTCAATAATCCGCTTTTACAAAGCGACTTCCTCGACCTGCATACTTCTTCTGGATTCCAGTTCTGTTGTCATGTCTCCGCGGATGCCGTCCAACTTATAGAAATAAGTAAGCACCGCTATAATTACACACAGGATAATGGGTATCCAGATAAAACAGGTTTCAATATAAGATAATGCTTTCGGGCTCTGGACTGCATTGGCAACGTAGCCGCCCTGTTTCAGGAATATGCCGATGACGAAACTGGTCAGACCCATTCCGCCTTTTACGAAAAATCCCTGGAATGCTGCAATCAATCCTGCTACACTGGCATTATTTTTGTACTCAGAATAATCAATAACATCCGGCTGCATAGCAAAAGTAATACCGAACACACCGTAAATCCCAAGTCCTGTGATCACCAGACCAATCAGCAGACAGGCTGCAGAATTTTTCCCTACGAACAGAATCAGATCTCCAACAATATATAAGAAGATGCTGAAAAACATCAGGTTTTTCTTGCTGAATTTCTTCTCCAGCGTCGGCAGCAACAGCAGCATGGGCAGTCCGGAAAGAATACCCAATATACCAACCAGTGACAGCCATTCCGTTCTTCCAAGATTATACTTGAAATAGTAAAGAACCGTGGTGCTTCTGACTACATACAGTGAAAAATAAAACAGATTCAGCAGAAACAGAATCCATGCCTGCCCGGTCAGCCCTTTGAAATCCTCCTTCAAAGAAGTATGTTTTTTCCGAACCGTGGGTGGAACCACTTCCTTTGTATTTGCAAAAGTAAAGAAGAATATAAGCATTGCCGCGATACCATAGATAGACATGGTAATAAAGTATCCTCGCGCTTCATTTCCCTGTCCGAAAAAATCAACCAGCGGAGCAGTGATAGTCATAACCACCGCCGTTCCAGCCATAGCGCATACCATTCTGGTAGAAACCAGGACATCTCTCTCGTGAATGTCTGAAGTTAGTCTGGGCACAATGGTATTCAGCGGAATATTTACCACCGTATACGCCGTGCAAAGCAAACAGTAAGTCACATAAGCCCAGATCAATTTGCCGCCTGAACTGAAATCCGGAATGAAAAATGTCAGCATAGTAAAGACGGCAAATGGAACCGCACCAAACAAAAAGTAAGGTCTTCCCTGTCCCCATTTCGTATGGGTCCTGTCCACGATCAGGCCCATGCCTGTGTCCGTCAGTGCATCAATAAATTTTGTAACCAACATCATGGTACCGGCGGCCGCCGCTGTTATTCCAAATACATCCGTATAAAAAACCATAAGATAAGATGCCATGGTGCTAAAGACCAGGTTACATCCGAGATCGCCTATTCCATATCCAATACGTTTTCTCCATTTTTCCATTTGCCCACGCTCCTTACCAGTTCATTGCGTTGATTGCTGCTTCTTCAACGGCAAGACCAGATTTATAATGTTCCATAAATGTCTGGAACCCTTCCACTTCTTCCTTGGTCGGCGCAATCGTCGCACCTGACATTTCCTTGAAGATTCTGTTTTCCAGATACTCTTCTAATTTTTCATCCTCCTGCTTTGCGATCAGATATGCCGCCAGCAGGGCGATGCCCCATGCGCCGCCTTCACTTGCCGTATCCATAACGGTAACCGGTGCATCCACCGCCGCTGCCAGATAACGTTGTCCCACGCCCTTGGTCTTAAAAAATCCACCGTGTCCGGTAATGCGCTTTACCTGCACATCTTCATCGATCATCAGTATTCCATTGTGGAATGTTGCTGCACAGGCGCTCAGATACAACCTCCACATGCGAATAAAGGTTTCATCAAACATTTTGCTGATTTCCCCCAAATTCTCCTCGAAATTTTCCAGCCACTTTAATAAGGTTCGATTATAATGGAGCCGCAGATTTTCAATGTCCAGCGTATGGAAATTGTAATCACCCATATGAGCCATAACCTCACGTAAGCTTGGGATCACCCCGCCCGGAAATATATATTTCTTAATCCACGGATCACCGGGATGTTCCTGCAGTGCACTGATAAAATGCAGCAAGAAGATTCCTCCCGGCTTTAACACCTGATTTGCACAGTCCAGATAAAGTTTATAGTTATCGCGGCCAACATGCTCCAGCATCCCAATACTCACAATACGGTCAAACTTCTTCCCATATTTGGGCAGATCCCGGTAATCCATCAATTCGACCGTGAGATATTCCTCCAGCCCCTCTTCCCGGATTCGCTTCTGAAACTCTTTATACTGCTCCCCACTCAGGGTGATCCCTGTTCCATGCACTTTATATCTTTTTGCCGCTTCAATCAGCAGACATCCCCAGCCACACCCAATATCAAGCAGCGACATACCCTCTTTCAAATACAGTTTTTGCAAAGTATGGTCGATTTTATTTATCTGTGCCTGATAAAGGGTATCCTCCTCCCGCACAAAATATCCGCAGGAATAACTAAGTGTTTCATCCAGCCACAGTTTGTAAAAATCATTTCCAATATCATAATGACTGGTCACTTCCTTTTTTTGATTGTTCTTCGCCGCGGAAGAAAACATCAACTTTTTCAAAGCATTCTGATCGGCAGCAAATTTCCCCATCTGCCCCAGAAAATGATCCAGGGCTTCATAAAGATTCCCCTCAATATCAAGGTCGCCTCGCATATATGCTTCTCCCAATGCCAGGGATGTACTCTTTAGAAGCTCCGCCATGGGGATTGCCTCTTTTAATCTGATTGTAAATGCCGGCTGTCCTTCGCCAACCTCATACGCATGTTCCTTAAATTTAATGGCAAAGGGATACTCATCGAACCGCTCAAGGAATTTCACCATCGCCTTTTCTTCTGCTGCCTCTTCTAGTTTTAACATGCCATTCTCCTTCTCTTTCCAAAAAATCCGTTGATATATCTACATATTCCAGTATTATCCAAATTGCCCCTTCTATACTGTTTTATTTTTTTTCACCTGTTTATTCAGTTTCCGCATTTCCACAATGATAAAGATAACGGACACCACAAAGGATAAGCCATCTCCCACCGGAGCCGCCCAGAGAATGCCCTCTACTCCCAGGAAACGCGGCAGAATCAGCACCGCTGGGATAAAGAAAATAATCTGTCTCGACAGGGAAACGACGGCAGCCTTTACCGGCTGGCCAATCGCCTGCAGGAAGATTCCGGAAACGATCTGGAAGCTGGTCAAAATGCAAAAGCACAGGAAGATACGGAAACTCTTCACGCAGAATTCCATATAAAGTTCTCCATCTGAGCCAAAAATATTAGCCAGCCCCTGTGGAAAGAATTCGAATAAGATAAAACCAATAGCCCCGATGACTGCTGCTATGAGCACGGAAAGTGTAAATGTTTTCTTCACCCGGTCGAATTTGCCTGCTCCGTAATTATAGCCCACAATAGGCTGTGCACCTGCAGCGACACCTACCAGCAGCGCAATGAGGATTTGATTGATCTTCATGACGATTCCGATGGCCGTCAGGGGGATTTCCGCACCGTACTTGGATGATGCACCGTATTTGGTCAGCAGATTATTGGAAAGAATCACAACGATTACAATAGAAATCTGTGTAATAAAACTGGAAACACCCAGCTTCAGTACGCTTGTTACAATCTTTGCCCTCGGTGCAAATCCCTGTTTTTCCAGTTTGATGCTCTTGCAGTGAAACAGATATGCGATGGAGATAATAAAGGAAATCACCTGCCCTATGGCCGTTGCGACTCCGGCACCCCAGACGCCCCATTTAAACACAAAGATAAAAAGCGGATCCAGAATGCAGTTGATCACCGCTCCGGCAAGCATGGTACACATTGCGAATTTGGGACTTCCATCCGCACGGATAATGGAATTAATTCCCGTAAGTATAACTAAGAATGGCAGGCCGATAATAATCGGATAACCATAATCCAGCACATAAGGCATGAGGGTATCCGTCGCCCCAAATACTCTGGAAAGGGGACACAGAGCCACAAGCCCCACGATCAACAGTGCTACTCCCAGTATGACAAGTACGGTAATGGCATTTCCCACACCTTTTACCGCATCCTTTTTATTATTCTCACCCAGTTTCAGGCTCAGGAAAGAAGCCGCTCCGTCTCCCACAAGCAATGCCAGTGCCGAAGCCGCGCAGGTAAAAGGAAAAATAACGCTTGTGGCGCCATTCCCCAGGTATCCAACACCCTGTCCGATAAATATCTGATCCACGATGTTATAGAGAGCTACAACAATCAGCGATAAGCAGGTGGGAATTGCAAATTTTGCAATGAGTCTGCCAATGGGTGCTGTAGCGAAATAAGAATTGTCTTTTGTTTGTTCCATGTTTCTATGTCTCCTCCTTTTTGTTGGCAAGCCAACTTTATAGTTAAATTTTTTCACCCTCGTAAGGGTGTTTTTTGTTGGTATGCCAATTAGTATAATCTGCTCTTTTCTAATTGTCAACCCTGTATTTTACTAAATATCTGTTGACAAATCTCGATTAAACCCCTATAATATTTGTTGTCAAACCAACTATAGTCCGGCGTTTTATCACCACCGAAGGGAGCATTTAGCCATGGATTTACCAAAAGGAATTTCAACTCTGTTCAGGAAAATGCAAATGAATCTGAACACACGATTAAAAGAGCTCTCGCTCACCAGTACCAAAGCAATGTTTCTCTTTTGTCTGTCTGAATATGAACATTTGTCCCAGATTGAAATGTGCAGGAAATTAGATATGGATAAAAGCACCGTAGCAAAAATGCTGGTGCGCCTGGAAGGCGATGGATTGATCACCAAATCCACCGACCCGGACGATATACGTTCCTATATTGTGACCCTGACCGACAAAGCCCGGCTGCTGGTCCCCCAGGCAAAAAAGATTCAAATGGACTGGGTCGATGAAGTGACGAAAGATTTGTCCGATCTGGAAAAACATAATTTCTGCGAATTGGTCGAAACCGTTGCCGAAAGCGCCAATCAGCTTTGTCTTTAACACCCGCAAGACTGTCAATAAATAGACACGTTTTCCATAAATATTCCGTTGTAATCCTGTCATGAATTTGCTATATTCCACATATAAAAGAAGTTTTATGAATGGCAAAATATAGAAAGACAGGAGACGGTACAATATGAACGGAAGTATTATTTATACCACGTATGCAAATAAAACACGCGGAGAACAGGAGGTATCTTTTACCTCCCATACAGATTATGAGGTAGAGCGTCCATTGGTCAACGTTTACCCTCAGGTAACCTACCAGACTTTTCAGGGATTCGGCGGTACGTTTACCGAGGCAGCCGCTTACTGCGTGAAACATGCAGGCGGTGACAATGGCGACAAAATCATGGCGGATCTTTTTGGAGCAGATGGGCTGCGGTACTGCTGCGGACGCGTTCATCTGGACAGCTGCGATGCGTCCCTTTCCAATTATTCCGCTATGGACAATCCAGACGATACGGCATTAGCAACATTTTCTCTGAAAAGAGATGAAAAATATCTGATTCCCATGCTCAAAAAGGCGCAGTCTTATTCCTCCAGACCACTGACGCTCATGGTGTCCCCCTGGTCCCCACCTGCTTTTATGAAGACCAACGGTGAGAAAAACAATGGCGGCAAATTAAAAGAAGAATATTTTGCTCTTTGGGCCAAATATATCTGCCGCTTTATCCGCGAATATGAAAACAAGGGGATCCATTTCTCCATGCTGAGTCTGCAAAATGAGCCAAAAGCCGTGCAGATATGGGATTCCTGTATCTTTACCGCTGCGGAGGAACGAGAATATCTGCGCCGCTATCTGGTTCCGGAATTAAAAGCACAGGGACTTGGCGATATTGAGATCCTAATCTGGGATCACAACAAGGAACGAGTTCTGGAGCGGGCCATGGAAACGATCCAGGATGAAGAGATGCAGCAAATTGTTTCCGGCGTGGCAATGCACTGGTACAGCGGCGATCATTTCGAGCAGTTGGCCATGTTCAAGAAAATGTTTCCGGATAAGAGGCTGGTCTTTTCCGAAGGCTGCGTAGAATACAGCCGTTTCAGTCACGACGACCATCTGGGACATGCGCGCATGTATGCCCATGATATTATGGGTGATCTGAATAACGGCACCGACTGCTTCATCCACTGGAGCCTGATCTTCGACCAGAACGGCGGCCCCAACCATGTGAACAACCTCTGTGAGGCCATCATCATGTGTGATACAGAAAAGAAAGAGTATACAAAGACACTCCCCTATTATTATATCGCACATTTCAGCCGCTATATTGAGCCCGGTGCTGTGCGCATCGGTTTCTCCCGCTTCGACGATTCCCTGGAAGTAACTGCTTTCCAGAACCCGGATGGAACACGGATACTGGTTTTGTTAAATGAAAGCGACAGGGAAATTTGTTTCATGCTCCGGGAAGGCAACGAAGTCGCGGAACTTAAAATGCTCCCCGACAGCATCGCCACAGTGCGGTATACAGTGTAACCAGAGGCATAGTAAAATAATGATACCCTGGCAGTTTGGTGCGGAATCCCTTTCATACCCTCCTGCCAGGATAACTTTTTTGCTTTTTTTTTCGAAAAGGGGCATATACACTTTTTCTTCTGACCACTGCCCTGCCTGCACACATTTTACTTCTTTCTATTTTCCAAAGGGGCATATACACTTTTTCTTCTGACCACTACCCCGCTGCACACATTTTACTTCATTTTTGCAGGCTTTTTATCGCTCCAAGGGGCATATACATTTTTTCTGACTCCCCTGCCCCGTTTAGTTGGAATAGCGGGGCACAAGGTCTGATTTTTTCTGTTCCTGCCCCATTGGCTGCATATTTTACTTTATATCTGCGAATACGGGGCGTCACAACTTACTTTTCTTCTGTATGCCCCGCCCGGCATTTTATGGCAGTACGCTTACAAAAAATATCTTCATTTTAATGTCATTCCAGTTAT
>JAQUWF010000168.1 GCA_028692975.1 Lachnospiraceae bacterium | reverse complement strand
GCATCTTCTTCAATGAACCGAAGGAGCTGAAGCCTTATATTGATTTTTCGAAAAATGAAGCATTTCGAAAGGAAGTGGAGAGATTGGGTCTGACGGGAGAACATTTGATAGAGCGTGCACGGCTGGAATATGAAAAGAAACTGCAGGAGAAGGATAGTGCGTTGCAGGAGAAGGATAGTGCATTGCAGGAGAAGGATAGTGCGTTGCAGGAGATGGCCAATGAAATCGCAAAATTAAAGGCTCAGTTGGCGGCGATGCAGAAATGATGATTTTTTGAAAAATGAAGCATTTCGAAATAATGCGGAGAGGTTGGGTCTTTCGGGAGAACATGTGAAATACTGGAACCCCCACTTTATATCACAGAAAACGCCAACCATTCTATGGGAATAAACGCAGCAAAGAATAGTTTATTTATGGAACTGTTCCCTGCTGCGTTTTTTTGTGGGCGCATTTTTGGCAGAAAGCAGAGGAAGGATTTGAAGCTTGTACAAAATATCAAAATGGTTATAAAAACCAGGTCAAATTTTCATATATAAATGATAGGCGGGGCATACAGGAGGAAAGTAAGTTGTGATGCCCCGTATTTGCAAGTATAAGGTGAAATTTATAGACAATGGGGCAGTGGGAGGAAAATTCATACGCAGTGCCCCGGAATTTACAGAAAGCGGGGCATAGGGACATAGAAAAAATGCATATGCCCATTTGGCAGAATAAAACCTTGAAGAAATGGATTAATATGTGAATGTGGGGCAGTGCATGGTAGAAAAAATATATATGCCCCATAGAAAAATGCTTCCTAAAAAAATTGATAGGGGTAGTGGAAAAATTGATAAGGTAGTGGAAAAATTAATAAGGTAGTGGAAAAATTAATAAGGTAGTGGAAAAATTAATAAGGTAGTGGAAAAATTAATAAGGTAGTGGAAAAATTAATAAGGTAGTGGAAGAATTGATAAGGTGGTGGGAAAATTAATAAGGTAGTGAAAGAATTGATATGGTAGTGGAATAATTTAATGGTCAGATATAAAATGTTTACTTAGATGCGGTCATGTAATAAACAGCATATCAAAAGCTATGTGCAAGAGTAAATTCCAGAGTTGATAAAAGTGGTTATAAACCCCGAATTTTGATTTTCACATTATGACAAATTAAATCGCTTATTTAAAAACGAAAAAAAATACAAACGAAAATTAATACAAAATCGAACCAAAATAAATACAAGTACAAAAAGCAAACCCCCAAAAACATGTAAAATTATTAGAATTCTAGTAAGAATTATACAAAGTTTCAGAAAGATTCTTATGAGTTTGTGATAATTGACGAAAGGGCGAAGGTGGAAGTATACTTGGCTTATAAGAAACGTGTTCGCACACGGAAAGGGGAAATATGGGTGTAACGATTAAACAAATAGCGGAAGCCGCAGGCGTGTCCAGAGGGACTGTCGACCGGGCGCTGAACAATCGAAGCGGCATCAAAAAAGAGATTGCGGAGCATGTAAGGGAGATCGCCAAAGAGATGGGCTATCGGCCGAATCCCGCAGCCAAGGTGCTGGCAGATAAGCGCTATACCGCGAAAAAGATAGGTGTTTTGCTCATATCGGAAGGCAATGATTATTTCAAGGACGTAATCAATGGGGTGGATACCGCGATCGAGGAGTTTAAGAAATTCGGCATACATTATCTGGTGAGAAAAATGAAAGGGTATAGTGCTGAAAAACAAAAGCAGATTATAGAAGAATTGCTGCAGGAAGGCATCCAGGCACTTGTGATCACCCCCATCAATGAACCGGAGATCATCGAAGAAATCAATAGGATAGCCCAGATGGGAGTACAGACTGTCACCATCAATACGGATATTCTTGATTCAGCCAGAACCGCATATGTGGGCTGTCAGTATCGCAAGAGCGGCACGGTGGCAGCAGGACTTTTCGGTATGATGAACAACGGCCAGCCGGAAGAGATTGGGATTATAACAGGTTCCAAAAAGAACCTTGCGGTTGCACGCAGGCTGCAGGGGATTATGGAGACGCTGGAAGAGGATTTCCCGCAGATCAAAATTGCAGAAGTAGTGGAAAATGAAGACAGCGATGAGATATCTTATGAGAAGACAAAAGAATTGCTGAACAGGCATAAAGACATTACAGGAATCTGTTTTTGCGCCGCTGGTTTTTCTGGTGGCTTAAAGGCCATAGAGGAAAACAAAGTTGACAAATCCGTAAAAATCGTAACGTATGACTTGACGAAAAACATCAGGGAATGTCTGTTGAATGACAGAGTCGCGGCAACCATCTGCCAGGATCCATTCAAACAGGGATATGAAGGTGTATCCATAGCCAGCAGATCGGTGCTCTTCGGAGAACAACCGACAGAGGAGAAAAATTATACGGAATTAAGCATTGTGACAAAATATAGTTTATATTAAGGAACCTTGCGCGAGGGCAAGGTATTCTTAATGGGAAAACCGTGTGCGAACACGGAATACAGAACAGGAGGGTATTATGACCGCAAGAGAACGGCTGATTAAAACACTGAATCATGAGGATCCTGGCAAGGTAGTAGTGGATATGGGAGCTACATCCATCACAGGAATCAATGCAAATGCGCTGGATAAACTGCGCAGGACGCTGGGGCTGGAGGAACGTAAGATCAAAATAAACGAGCCGCTTCAGCTGCTTGGTCTGGTGGAGGAAGATGTGAGAGAGGCATTGCATATTGATGTGGTGGATATCACAAACAATACGACAATGTATGGATTTGAGAATAAGGGATGGAAACCATTCGTCCTGCAGTCAGGATTAGAAGTTGAAGTCCCGGAGAATTTTAATACGACAGTGGATGCGGAAGGAAATACATATTTATATGCACAGGGAGATATGAATTATCCACCAGCATCGAAAATGCCAAAAGACGGTTTCTTTTTCGACCACATCACCAGAGGCAACATTGAATTCGACGAGGATACGGACAGTGCAAAGGAAGACTTCAAAGATGATTTTGGTATCCTGACGGATGAACATCTGAGATACATAGAAGACCGCTGCAATTATTTTTACAACAATACCGGCTATGGTATGATCGGCGGCGGTGCATTGGCCGGTCTGGGTGACTTTGCAACGATCCAGGGTCCTAATGTGAAGCAGCCAAAGGGAATTCGTGATATACCTGATTTCATGATGGCCCATATGATCTGTCCGGATTATATTCATGAAGTGTATGAGATGCAGACGGAAGTGGCACTGAAGAATGCCAAATTATTCCGTGAAGCATGTGGGGACAAGATACAGGCAATCGTGATCTCCGGCACAGACTTTGGAACACAGAACGGACCATTCATGTCCATGGACAGTTTCCGTGAATTCTACAAACCATGTTACACCAAAATTAATAACTGGGTTCACGAGAATACCAACTGGAAGACATTCTATCACTCCTGTGGTGCAATCTCTGATTTCCTGCAGGATTTCCATGAGATGGGTGTAGATATACTCAATCCGGTACAGCTTTCCGCAAACGGAATGGACGGCAGGATGTTAAAGGACAAATGGGGAGACAAATTCACCTTCTGGGGAGGCGGTGTGGATACGCAGAAGACGCTGCCATTTGGAACACCGGAGGAAGTATACGATGAAGTTATGCAGAGATTGCAACTGTTTTCAAAAGATGGTGGATTTGTATTTAACACAGTCCACAATATTCAGGGACAGACATCGGCGGAAAATATGATGGCAATGTTTCAGGCTATTGAAGATTTCAACAGAACAAAATAACTGTAAAGAATAATGGTAGGTAACTGGTCAGACACTGAACAGTTACAATGGGAGAATGCAGCATGGAAAATAAAAATCCAAGTAAGGACAAAAGCAAAAGAAGTTTTTGGAATCAAATGGTATCAAAGACAGAATTCAGTGTATTGATTGGTCTGCTCATACTGATGATTATTATGAGTTTTGCGAGTCCAGTATTTTTAACTACAACAAATATTTT
>JAQUWF010000167.1 GCA_028692975.1 Lachnospiraceae bacterium | reverse complement strand
TCTACTTTTATTATACTACAAATGCTCTATAAAGCCTATGTTTACGTGTGGTTTATTCAGTTTTCAATATGCAGACAAATGATTAGTTAATATGATTCAGCCTGATAGTTTTCGGACAGTCTCCCCCCTGAAAAATCAAGGAATATTTTTATTTTGAACATACTGGGCGAAATAAACACTGCTGCCACATGCTCAGCACCATACATCCATCCAGTAAAATCGCCTCAAAAAGATCTTATGTAAACTCGTTTGGCAGTAAGCTATATTTTACCTGTTTTCTGTCAAAAATAAATCTTTTTTCAGCAAAATTCAGGTTAAGAACACCTTTTTTTGGTAACACCTGCACCGCACTGGCATTCCTTACCCAGCCAGCACGCTTCCCCTTCCGCAAAACCTTAACTTGTTCAAAAGCCTCCTTACTTTTGGGCAGCAAGTTTATCTTTTGCAACCAGCTGCCAAAACTCTTTTTTAGAGAGCAGCAAATAAAATAGCCATATTTAAATTAGACGTCAAAACTCTCCCGGACATTTCATCCGGAAGAGTCTTGACTATATCCATATTCTATTTATTCCCTTAAAATATCCTACAAAGAATTCTAATCTTATTCGCAGTCTTCCATAGCATATCTGCCGTAAGCATCTGCTGCTTTGATGGCTGCGCATACAGTTTCTGGCGTTACCTCAAAAGGCATGTTATGCAATGTATCATTCTCTGCGCAGGCCGCCGTAGCCACTGCCATGATTTTCTCGTCTGTCACTTCGGTAACGCCCAGTTCCTTCAAGGTAACAGGCAGTCCCAGTTCCACGCACCAACCGATGATATCATCCAGTTCTTCCGCAGGAATATTCTCCAGCACCAACTGCGTCAAGGTACCAAAAGCAACCTTCTCGCCGTGGTACATATGGTGGCACTCTTCCAACACAGTAAATCCATTATGGATTGCATGTGCGCCTGCCAGCCCGCCGCTCTCAAAACCAATACCGCTAAGCAGGGTATTCGCCTCGATAATCTTCTCAACAGCCGGTGTGCATGCGCCTGCCTCCAGCGCAATCTTCGCTTTCACGCCCTCGTCCATTAAAGTATCAAAACAGAGTTTCGCCAAAGCCATGGCTGCGGATGTACTCTTGCCACCTGCACAAGTGGTCGCTCCGCTGGCCTGACACGCTCTCGCTTCGAAATAAGTAGCCAGCGCATCGCCCATACCGGATACAGTCAGACGTACTGGAGATTTTGCGATAATTTCTGTATCCATGAGAACCATGTTGGGATTGGCCGGAAGAAAAAGATATTCCTCAAATACCCCTGCATCCGAATAAATAACAGAAAGTGCACTGCACGGTGCATCCGTAGATGCGATGGTCGGACAGATCAGAACCGGAACTGCCTTATAATAAGCAACCGCCTTCGCAGTATCCAGAATCTTACCACCACCGATACCGATCACCACATCGCAACCTTTGTCATTCATGATACCAATCAGACGGTTAATCTCGTTTTTGCTGCATTCTTTATTAAAATATTCATAAACAGGTTCCATATCCTGGCCCTGAAAGCTTCCGTCCACAATCTGGCCGATTCTTTTGTAACCGGATTCGGTAATCAGCACCAGCGCTTTCTTACCATACTTCGCTGCATATTCCCCCAGTTTCTTCATTTCCCCCGCACCCTGCACATACTTGCTCGGACTGATTAAAATATTCGCCATTTGTTTTCCTCCTTTAATGGAATGTTATTTTCTTAACAATATAATTATTGTAACTTTGATTTTGTTCACTGTCAACACAAAGCATGGTGAAATTTCCGCATGGTGAAATTTTCATGACCCACCATCCCCTCCATACACCAACTCATTAATAATACTGACATCCTCTACCTTATTAATACCAAAACATTTCTTTCCAGCATCTTTCAGGGATGCCCCTATATGATAGCCTGTTTTCTTATCTAAAATCAAAAATCGATCATGAAAAGCTGTTGTATATTTCACTTCCAAATTTGGATACTGCATATTAAAATTTGCTATATCCTGATTGGTAAGTTTTGTATTTGGCAACGTATAGCAGATTATATGAGCACCTTCTTTTTTCTTCGACAAAATATTAAGCGTAGCAACATCAACATATCCATCAATCAAAACAATTTCCTCAGCAGCCTGACAAATCAATTCTGTTATAAAGTTAAACGCATGAAATATCTGTCCACTATAAAAAATTTTTTGGCTAGATTCTTTGTGGTCTGATATGTATTCAAAAATTTGATTAAACTTCGCCTCTGATTGTTTTGATATTCTAACTGTCTTAACTCTATATTATAAATTTTTTCAAACATAAACTTATTATTTGTAATAAAATGACGCATTTCCCGAAATGCATGCATAACATTTATAGTCTGTTTTCTGCGACAGATCCCTTAAGTACGGTTCCAAGCATATAAATCCCCTGCTCGGTAAACGCATATGGGGGCTTACGCCGCCCGCCCATCTGCCCTGCAAAAAAGGTTTCATTCCGCGAAGTCGCATTTTGCGACTTCACCATTTCCACTTCATCGGCAGTCAACTGAAACATAAAATCTTCAGGAAATCTTACTATGTTACGCTTAACCTGCCCATTCAAACGTTTCACTTCATAACCGTAGATATCCGCAAGGTCAAAGTCAAGCAAGACCTGTTGGTTCCTCAAACAATAAATCATTTTCTGCATCTGATCTGTAGTTATACTCACTGACATGGCAGACTTCACTATTTTTGTATTTTCTATCATATTTAATTGACCCTCTCACTACTTAATTTGTTTCTAGATAATGGGATTTATTTCAGAATTGAAAAAGATGCTTCTATTTGCAATTAGAATTATTGCAAGTAAAAGCATCTTATCATATTTTATTTGTATAATCAACTCATAAACTTATTTGTGCGAATTATTTTTACTTTTCAAAGTTTGATTTCCAGTATTTCTTCCACCAGTTCCATATGTGGATGCACCGCATCCGACTGAAACACATTAATGGCGTCTTTGTCGCTGCTACGGTTCGTAAATGCCGGATACAAGAATCCTGCCTCCGGCGCACCCGGTTCGTAATCACCGGCCAGTGGGCAGATAGCACATACCATAAACTGGTACACCTCCTCTGATTCCCACGTACTGGCATCACCGCCTTTTACCGGCACATCATACGTTCCAAAAAAGAAATAGATGGCATATGGGGCTTTCGCCTTATAGTGTTCTCCCACAAGCTCATAAAACACCTCCAGCAATGCGTCATTCTTCAGTTCACATTCTTTCAGCGCCACCAGCAGCTGCCCGATGGAACCCTGGCTGCGTCTTTCCTTTGGATAATCATATTTCACAAGGTTCACATTTGTCTCTGCAAAAGGAATCGCCTTTGCAATGGCGAGATTCTTCGCCCGGTCACTGGCTGACAGTTTCAGAAAATGTGTATGAAAGGTCCCGTCTATGTAGCCTTCCTCATCCATATAAGCTCCCGCAATCCTGCTAAAGCAGTTTCGGTTAACATTCATCCTTCTAGTCAATTCCAGCATATCTTCGCGTTTTATTTTCCCCATTGTCTCATGTCCTTTGTCAGTTTTTATACACTGCTCCTATTATACATGAGCGTTCCCCAAAAAACAATCTAACTGATTTTTTACGGTTCCACAGCAAATCCCCCCCTACCAGACCGTACTTTTCCGCTCACCTTACGGTCCCACAACAAGTTTCCGCCTACCAGACCGTACTTTTTCGCTTGCTTTACGGTCCCATAGCAACTTTCCTCCTGACAGCCCGTATTTTTTCGGTCACCTTACGGTTCCATAGCAAGTTTCCGCCTACCAGACCGTACTTTTCCGCTTACCTTACGGTCCCATAGCACCTTTCCACCTACCAGACCGTACTTTTTCGCTTGCTTTACGGTCCCACAACAAATTCCCCCCTACCAGACCGTACTTTTTCGCTTGCTTTACGGTCCCACAACAAATTTCCGCCTACCAGACCGTACTTTTTCGCTCACTTTACGGTCCCA
>JAQUWF010000070.1 GCA_028692975.1 Lachnospiraceae bacterium | reverse complement strand
ATTATTCAATCACAAACAATTGGTTATCCACCAATTACCGAAATAATATCGCAAAACAGGTTTTAAAAATTCTCTGTTTTGTACAAAAATTAATTAGTTCCCCAAGGGGGTTCTGAACAGTTACAATGATTTTTAATTTGTATTTTCTGCCCGGCTGCCAAAAAACTCCTTACTTTTGGGCAGCAATCTTATCTTTCACAATCGGCTACCAAAAGTCTCTTTTCTTTTGGGTAACAATCTTATCTTTCACAATCGGCTACCAAAAGTCTCCTTGCTTTTTGGTAACATGATCATCTTTCGCAACACGCTGCCAAAAGTCTCCTTGCTTTTGGGCAACAAGTTTATCTTTCCCAACACGCTGCCAAAAGCCTCCTTACTTTCGGGCAACAAGTTTATCTTTCCCAATTAGCTACCAAAAGTCTCTTTACTTTTGGGCAGCATGATCATCTTTCGCAACACGCTGCCAAAACCCTCCTTACCTTTGGGCAACAAGTTTATCTTTCCCAACCAGCCACCAAAACCCTCTTTACTTTTGGGCAGCAATCTTATCTTTCACAATCAGCTGCCAAAAGTCTCCTTGCTTTTGGGCAACAAGTTTATCTTTCCCAACCAGCCGCCAAAACCCTCTTTACTTTTGGGTAACAATCTTGTCTTTCACAATCGGCTACCAAAAGTCTCCTTGCTTTTTGGTAACATGATCATCTTTCCCAACACGCTGCCAAAATCCTCCTTACTTGTGGGCAACAAGTTTATCTTTCCCAACCAGCCGCCAAAACCCTCCTTACTTTTGGGCAACAATCTTGTCTTTCACAATCGGCTACCAAAAGTCTCCTTGCTTTTGGGCAACAAGTTTATCTTTCACAATTAGCTGCCAAAACCCTCCTTGCTTTTGGGCAACAATCTTATCTTTCACAATCAGCTGCCAAAAGCCTCCTTACTTTTTGGTAACATGATCATCTTTCGCAACACGCTTCGTCTCATTGGGTAAGGCTGCATCATTCCCCGCGCCCCTTACCCAACGGCTGGCATAAAACCTCCCACACACACCAACCTGCTTATCTTTTTGGGTAACACCCGCGCCACACTGGCATTTCTTACCCAGTCAGTACACTTCCTCTCCCGCAAAACCTGAACTTGTTCGTCTCATTGGGTAAGGCTGCATCATTCCCCGCACCCCTTACCCAATGGCTGGCATAAAACCTTCCACACACACCAACCTGCTTATCTTTTTGGGTAACACCTGCACCATACTGGCATCCCTTACCCATCCATTTGGCAACTGTTTCTCTTTTATACACCTGCTGCCCGAAATGCACAAAAGTTTAGGCAGCAAGAAGACTTATTTCTTCCTACTGCCAAAACTTTATTTTTCATATGCATTATATTATTTAAAACAACATTCCCACAGAATGTACGATCAAAGCGGCGATCCATGCGATCACACACTGACCGATTACCACAATGACGGCCCATTTGGCTCCTAATTCCCGCTTCACGGAAGTTACGGCTGCCACACATGGCGTGTAGAGCAGGCAGAATACCAAAAGGCTTGCCGCCGCCAGCGGAGTGATGGCTGCCAGAAGTTCCCCCGTGGAACCAAACAGGACAGCCAGAGTGGAAACTACGCTCTCCTTCGCCATAAATCCGGTGATTAATGCGGTGGATATCCGCCAGTCCCCAAAGCCCAGCGGCGCAAAGATCGGTGCTACCCAGCCTGCGGCCACAGCCAGCATGCTGTCCTTGGAATCTGTCACCACATTGAGATGCAGATCGAAGGTCTGTAAAAACCAGATAATCATAGTGGCTATAAAAATAACCGTGAAGGCTCTCTGCAGGAAATCTTTCGCCTTATCCCAAAGCAGAAGCCCAACATTTTTCGCGCCCGGCATCCGGTAGTTGGGTAATTCCATGACAAACGGTACTGCCTCCCCTTTGAAAACCGTGCCCTTCATGCCAAGTGCAACCACGATACCGAGAATAATACCAAGAAGATAAAGAGCGATCATGACCAACGCTCCTCTTCCCGGGAAAAATGCGGATGCAAAGAACGCATATATGGGAAGTTTCGCCGAACAACTCATAAACGGTGTCAGCAGAATCGTCATCTTACGGTCACGCTCCGAAGGCAGTGTCCTGGTCGCCATAACGCCAGGCACTGTACAGCCGAAGCCAATCAGCATAGGCACGATGCTTCGTCCTGACAGGCCAATCTTTCGCAGTAATTTATCCATAACGAAGGCCACGCGGGCAATATAGCCGCTGTCCTCCATAAGGGACAGGAAGAAAAACAGCGTGACAATAATGGGCAGGAAACTAAGAACACTTCCCACACCGTTAAATATTCCATCGATAATCAGGGAATGCAGCACTTCATTTACATTGGCCGCGTCCAGGGCTTTCGCCGTCATATCCCCCAGCCATGAGATTCCCATATCCAGCAGATTCTGCAAAAATGCCCCAATCACATTGAAGGTCAGCCAGAATACCAGCCCCATGATACCGATAAACGCCGGTATAGCCGTATATTTCCCGGTCAAAATCCGGTCGATCTTCGCACTGCGGGCATGTTCCCTGCTCTCCCGCGGCTTGATGACTGTCGCATCGCAGACTTCTTTAATAAACGAGAACCGCATATCTGCAATAGCTGCCGCCCGGTCCAGACCGCTTTCCTTTTCCATCTGACAGATAATGTGCTCCAGCATTTCCTCTTCATTGGTATCCAGCTGCAGCCTCCCTTTGACCCGCTCATCCCCCTCCGCCAGCTTGCTGGCTGCAAAACGTACCGGTATGTCACCCTGTTTCGCATGATCCTCAATCAGATGCATGATACCGTGCAGGCATCTATGTACGGCACCGCCGCTCCCATCATCCTTGCAGAAATCCTTTCGTCCCGGACGCTCCTGGTATTTTGCCACGTGGATGGCATGGTCGATCAACTCGCCGATACCTTCATTCTTAGACGCCGAGATGGGAACCACCGGTATTCCCAGCATTTCCTCCATCTCATTGACCAGAATAGAGCCGCCGTTTTCCCGAACCTCATCCATCATATTCAGGGCAAGCACCATAGGTACACCAAGTTCCAACAGCTGCATGGTCAGATAAAGATTCCGCTCGATATTGGAAGCATCCACTATATTGATGATGCCTTTTGGATGTTCATTTAATACGAAGGACCGGGTCACGATCTCCTCGCTGGAATACGGTGACATGGAATAAATGCCGGGCAGGTCTGTGATCAATGTTTTGGGATGTCCCTTGATCACGCCGTCCTTTCGGTCCACGGTCACGCCGGGGAAGTTTCCCACATGCTGGTTGGAGCCAGTCAGCTGATTAAACAATGTAGTCTTTCCACAATTCTGATTTCCCGCCAGTGCGAAGGTCAGCGTCTCACCCTCCGGTACCGGATGCTCATCCGCCTTCACATGGTACTTACCACCCTCACCAAGTCCTGGATGGATCCGTGTCTCCTGCTCCTTTTTCCGCCGGGCCTCCTGCTCATGAGGTTCCCGTACATCTGTAATTTCTATTTTCTCGGCATCTGCCACGCGCAGTGTCAATTCATACCCATGTATCATAAATTCCATGGGATCCCCCATAGGTGCAAACTTCACCAGCATAATCTCTGCATTGGGAATCATGCCCATATCGAGGAAATGCTGCCGCAGCGCACCCTCGCCGCCCACTTCAGTAATCGTGGCGGTCTTTCCTATCGGTAATTCTTTTAATGTCATACCACTCAATCTCCCTGTAAAAAACTTTATGTATCACTTTTTTCTATTATACACTAATATTGATATTTTTTCTCATTTTTCTACACAGAAGTGAAGATCATTCTCAAATTACCCTTACCAAATAAATGCCTCAAAAAAGGAGACGGCCATGGCTATCTCCTTTGTATGTCAAGACACTCTTTTTACATTTCCAATATAACCGCCTGATATCCTTCCAGACACAATTCACTGTCTTTCGTATTCAGGTTTACATAATTGTTTAATACTACCTTTTTGTACACCTGTTCCAGCGTAACGCTCTGGGGTTCTTTCTGGTAATTAGCTACGACCAGCAAGGTTTGTTCTTTGCTTTTGCGATAGAAAGCCATGAGGTTTTTCTTCTCTTCCCAGATTGGTTTCAGGTCTCCGTAGACGATGGTTTCCGCATAAGATGGATCTTTGCGCAGGGCGATCAGTTTCCGGTAATGATGCCACAGGGAATCTTCCCTTTGGAGCTGCTCTGCCACGTTGATGGTCTTATAATTTGGATTCACGCGCAGCCATGGTGTCCCTTGGGTAAATCCTGCATTAGGGCTGTCATCCCACTGCACCGGAGTACGAGCGTTGTCACGGCTGAAGCGGTTGACGGAATGCAAGGCATCTTCCGGGGAAAGCCCCGCATCCAATGCCACCTGATACTCGTCCAGTGTATTGATATCATTGATCTCGTCAATAGACTGAAACTCCAGATTCTCCATGCCGATCTCCTGCCCCTGATAAATAAAGGGCAGTCCGCGCAGTATAAGGGATACCGTAGCCAGCAGTTTCTTGCTGCGCTCATCACATTCTCCCTCGGGGATATAGCGGCTGACGCCACGGGGCTCATCGTGATTTTCTATGATGTTGGATAAGAAACCATATTTGCTGTACTTTGCCTGACTGGCGAAGCAGCACTCTTTAAATTCCTCCGGCGTAATACCCTTTCGGGCATACCAGCCACATTCTGTCGCATCATAAATCGTGGGATCAAAGTCGAACATGCTGGAAAAACATCCGTGTTCCCCAATGAATTCCGGCAGTTCCTCTTCCTTTGCATCGAATACTTCTCCCACGGTAAATGCAGCATGGGGGCGGAACGTCTGATCCGCCATCTCCTGCAGGAAATCCTGTACACCCTCTGCCTCCTCCAGCATATGTTGGATGGAACAAAGCCCATCTGCCCGGTCCGCCGGATAATCCTTAAAGGGCAGAACCTTCTTAATATTAATAATAGCGTCGATACGAAAACCAGCCAGTCCCTTGTCCAGCCACCAGTTCATCATTTTGTAGATTTCCCGGCGCACCTGGGGATTTTCCCAGTTCAGATCCGGCTGTTTCTTATGAAATGCATGGAAATAATAATAGTCGGTGCCCGGAATCCGCTCCCACACAGGGCCGCCGAAGTAAGAACGCCAGTTGCAGGGCAGTTTCCCATCCGGACATTCTTCTATATAAAAATACTTCCCATATTTTCCTGTAGGATCCGCCAACGCCTTCTGGAACCATTCATGTTCATCGGAACAATGGTTGACCACCAGATCCATGAGAATATACATGTCCCGCTTCTTCGCCTCTACCAGCAGTTCTTCCATATCCGCCATATCTCCAAACACAGGATCGATGTTGTAATAATCCGAAATATCATATCCCTGATCCGCAAAAGGAGAACAATAGCAGGGCGATATCCAGATAATATCCACTCCCAGTTCCTTCAGATAATCCAATTTATCAATAATTCCCCTCAGATCCCCGACTCCATTTCCATCTGTATCATAAAAACTCTTCGGGTAAATCTGATAAGCCACTTTTTCTTTCCACCAGTTTTTCTGCATGCTTCCTTCCTCTGCTTCTTTATATTTATACGTTTTAGTTATACACATTTTCACCAAAACATGCAATTAATTTTTATATCATTTATACAAATAATAAAACAAAAAATGCTGTTTTTGCAAATAATTTTTTATTGATTAAATAGATGTTTTAGACCTTATATCTTCTTATAAATGCTCATAAGTATCGACGCAAAGTGGCTTAAATACTGGCTTTTACGCATATCAGTTTAAATCTGGTCATATGTCTTTATATCTTCGCTTTGTAAGAACAGGCGTCAAAAAAGCGCCAAAGGGCAATGTGTTGTTACGCAGTCAAATGGCATTTTGAGGGGTAAGTGTATAAAATCTTATCTGCACGATTTTCACGTCTGTAAAGCCGTATGAACACTGCACTTGTGACATTCTATCAAGAAACATGCTCCCCAATAATCCGTCGTGAGCGAAAGTTCTCGCTGCTTTCGCTCGCTTGATTGCCACACAAGCAGGGGCATACGGACTTGTCAACGACGGGCGTAGTCCGTTCATTTCATCGTTGACAAGGGTGTGTGGTTCTGCTATTTCCTGCGTGGTTCACTCAATTTTCCCAATAAATTGGAAGCAATCTTTTTATCTGTTCTATGATAAGATTTGTATTTTCTTCAATGGGTCTTACTCCATCTACTCGTATAATAGGACAACTCAAGGAGCGTACCCATTCTTCAACAGCATTCTCTGATCTGGATTTAACAAAATCAAAAAATCGTTCTTCCTGCTCATGTAAATCTCCACCCGGAAAGATTCTATTGCCAAATTTCTGAAAAGAACGATTTTTAACTCGTTGTATCCGAATATCTTTCGGAACATCAATCAAGACAGCATACTGAAAAAAAGGATAAATAGCTTCTCCATAATCGCCTTTTACGGAAGCGAAGACAAAGTTTTCATGTGCTCTAATCTCACTAAAAAGAAGTTTTTCAACTTCCTCACGAGTGCGTGGAGAAGCATAGATATAATTGGGATCTGTCTTGGGAAAATATAAATCTTCATTATCAATAAAATAGAAATTCAATTTTTCTGCCAAGGCTTTTCCCAGCGTACTCTTTCCAGTGCCATTTAAACCACACATAATAATGCCTGTTCCCATAAATCTCCCTCCAATAACCTAATTTATCACGTGGTTAGATTATACTTTATGTCCTGTTAATTTTCCACCTCATTCGGAATGCACAAATCCTATAAAACGTACTGTCCATGCGGGTTTCGGCGGAATGTGGGCATCCCGTCCTACGCAGTCTATTCTACTATTTTTTATGCTCTTGTATTCCGAACGTATGTTTGTTATAATCAATTTGGGTGCTACCATAACGGTAGGCGGTTAGTCCTTTTACGGAGGACTGTGACCTCCGATTACATAGAAACCTGCTTGCAGGAATCTTACAAAGGAGGAACTTGCTTATGCTCACCATCAGTGACTTGATTGCAGTGCTTAGTCTCTGCTTAACCTCATTTGGTCTTGGATACTCGATTGGCAAGAGTAACAAGACACAAAAATAACCGCCCGGTCCTAGCAAACTTGGCGGTCATTTTTGACTAAACATTTTATATGGGCTAACCGTCTATCGGTAGCACTTTTTTCTTTATATCATCATAATATCATTCCGTTATTCTTATGTCAATCACAAGCATACGACTTATTTCAATTTAGTTAAAATACACCATCTCATCTTCCAACCCTTCACACGGCTCTATGGTGTCTGCATATAGTATGATATCTGCCTGTCCATCCGGCGAAATATTTTCCATCTTGATGCGGGCAGTTACCTCCACCCATTCTCCGTGAGCCAGCGTTGGTGCCAGATCGGTCTTGCATTTGTAGCCTATGAATGTGGTATCGTCTGCGCAACAGGTCATAGCCACACGGCCCGGCAGGAAAAAAGGAGCCTGTGGATTTTTCGCCTTGCGCACACGCGCCTTGTACCTTACCACTTTCCCGTCATATTTCTCCGGGTGATCCATGACATCAATATACCAGAGGCCATAATCTTCCGGCGCAATATCGATAATGGGCGCGTCCATATCATAAGGCACATCGTCCTCAAAAATGTTGTCGATCTCGCCCCGCTCGTCCTCGAAAATAATCTGGGCACTCTGATTTGCCACCTTGATACCGCGGCGATAGGTTGCCAAAGGATCTCCCTCTTTACAGCGGTTAAAAATAACCATCTCCGTATTGCGTACCATTTCCATGAAAAGTGACTTCATATTGTTCATATACACCTGGAAGGTGGATGCATCCACAGTGGTGATCTGCTGCATGATCCCCCAACCCTCCGGAAGTTTCATTTCCTCGAAGCGGCTGGTACGCCACATACCGTTGTATTCCACGATAACACGGGAGGGAACGTACTTGTAATCCAGGACCATAAGCAGCTCCGGTGTCAGATCTTCCTCGTTTTCGATAACCTCCACCACCGTATTGGTGTCCTTCAATAATTCCTTATCATACTCCACCTCTCCCTCTTCACAGAGGAGCAGCAGTGTCGTTCCTTCGATTTGAAAATAATCCTGTTCCAGTGTGAACTTGAGGAAACTGGTTTTGCCGCTTTCCAGAAATCCATTCACAAAAAACAGTGGTACTCGAATATCCTCTTCCATGGGTTACACCTCAAACAACTGTGCCAGTTTATCTTCCTTCAGTTCTGCCCCGATCACGCACAATCTTCCTGTATATTCTGCACCGCCCCTGCGGATTTCCACTTCGCCGGGAACCATATCGAAATGAATCCAGGTGCCGTCCTCTGTGGGAACCATGCCTTTGGCACGGAGAATGTTTCCGTACTCCTGAGTCTCTGACAATTTATCCAGAATAGACTGCATCCGTTCCTGGGAATATTTGTGAATCGTCTCACGTCCCCAGCTGGTAAATACTTCGTCCGCATGGTGGTGATGATGCTCATGTCCACAACCGCAGTGGTCATCATGGTCATGTTCTTCATGCTCGTGATGATGCTCATGTCCACAGCCACAGTGGTCATCATGGTCATGATGATGCTCATGCTCTTCATGCTCGTGATGATGCTCATGTCCACAGCCACATTCCTCGTCATGGGCATGATGATGGTGCTCATGCTCGTGTCCGCAGCCGCATTCCTCATTATGGTCATGCTCATGATGTCCACCACAAACCGGGCACACCTCTTCTTCCAGCGGCACCGGATGTTCCATGGCCTCCAGCAGTTTCGCTCCATCCAACTGCGTCAGCGGCGTGGTGATAATCGTCGCCTTCTCATTATGCTCACGCAGCAGGTTCCAGCACTCTTTGATCTTATCCTCATCCGCCAAATCCGTACGGCTCATAACGATAGTCCCCGCAGATTCCACCTGATTATCAAAGAATTCACCAAAATTCTTCATATACATTTCGCATTTCTTCGCATCCACAACGGTGGTATAACTGTTCAGCACGATACCGTCCATCTCCAGTCTCTGCACCGCGCCAATGACATCTGACAATTTGCCTACACCAGATGGCTCGATCAAAATACGCTCCGGCTCATATTTCTCGATGACTTCCTGCAAAGCAGTCCCGAAATCTCCCACCAGCGAGCAGCAGATACAGCCGGAATTCATTTCCCTGATCTCAATGCCCGCCTCTTTCAGAAAACCTCCGTCAATACCGATCTCGCCAAATTCATTCTCTATAAGGACCACCTTCTGTCCCTTCAGGGCCTCGCTCAGAAGCTTCTTTATCAAAGTCGTCTTCCCAGCTCCCAGGAATCCTGAAATAATGTCTATCTTTACCATTGAAATCTCCTTCTTTCTCTGTCAATTATTATTCTTTAAGTATACCACTGATGTCAATTTTTCAAACATCAAATTCCAGACACTATTGAGAATTTTTTACTTTCGCACAGCATTTTCCACACGTTTTCTCAAAACCTGCGGCACAAAAGGTTTTATGACCATGTCCACAACTCCCAGTTCCAAAGACTTCAGTTCCAGATGCTCATCCGAACTGAGGGCTATAACGGGAAAACTGTCCATAATCCCCTGCCTTTTCATCCAGTCCAGCACATGGAATCCATCCACCTCCGGCATCCTGATCTCCAACAGCATAATGCTGATAATATTATGATATTTCTCGATGATATCCATGGCCTCCAGGCCGTTTCCTGCCTCGATCACATCGAAGGTATTCTCAAACAAAGTGCGCACGAGGGTTCTGTTGGTTATGTCGTCATCCACAATAAGCATGATCTTTTCTTTCCCTATGCACTGGTAATATTTCTCCGCAGTCATGACTTCCCCGCAGTTTTTCCCTTTTCTCTTTGCGCGGTATAATAATTTATCTGCCATATTAAACAGCGGCATGTAAGGAATATACTCATCGCCTTTCAGAATCGCGCCATAAGAACAGGTTACTTCCAAATTAAATTTATCAGTAACATTATATCGAAACACCTCCGCCAATTTGCTCATTTTTGCTTCGACCTGTTCATAATCCGCACAGTTTTTCATCAAAACAAGGAATTCGTCGCCGCCGATTCTGCCGAGGATATCACTTTCCCGAAAGGCCTGACGGATAGCATCACCAAACATATGCAGGATCTTATCTCCGGCATAATGTCCCAGTGAATCATTGATCCCTTTGAAATTATCAATATCCATAACAATCATGGCACATGCGTCCGTGCTGTCTTCTTCCAGATAAGCAAAACAACGCCGCTCTGCCGCAGACTTATTCAGAATACCAGTCAGTTTATCCTGCTTGCTCTGTGCTACGATTTCCTGCTTATCTTTATTTTCCTTCACCCGCAGATCTGTGACAATCCAGGAAACCAGGATACCAGAGATTAACCCGGCAATGGCATTAAAAATATTTTTGCCCTGAACCTCCGCTATAATATAACGATGATTCATGAACAAAAATGCAACAAGCACAGCAAACAGTATAAGTACATTTTCACGAAAGGGAAGTATAAACAGAACCGGCAGTACGATCATGGCGGCAGTCACTAAAGTAGCCTGACTTTCCGGATAAGGAACTGTATTAATATAAATAATCAACGCCATGAATATTGCTGCGAACGTGATTACCATTACATGGACAACAGCGTAAGACCATTTATTTTTTCCATATGCAACTGCACCAAGCACAAAAAACAGCAAAAAGAAAGGCAGAAAAAACCAGTGTCCAATGCTGATATACCAGTTCGGCAGCACCAGCGGCGTGATCAGCAGCAGTAATATGGTAATGGGAATGCCGCCTGCTGAAATACTCATAATCAAAAGAGCATTTTTATTCGCTATGTCCTCTCTGGATTCCTTAAAATAACGGCTCCTTTGTTGGATAGAATTCAACACATTCTTCTTTAATATATTCATCAAGTTTCCTTTCGCATTCTTTTTGTTCATACAGCTATATGTAATACCACATTTACATCCACGGCTCACCTGACATAACTGCTCTTGTTTTAATAAATATATTATCATGAATCACCTGCACCAGCAATAACCATGTATATTTTTACATAACTTTTACAGCCGGACAAAAAACAGATGCCGTATTTCTGTCCGACACCTGCTTTTTCTGGGAATCAAAGAGTTCCTTCTATATTGATTATCACATATTCACAATTTCCTTCCGTGCGGATGGAGTACCCCCAGCCCGCGAATCCAGAGGATACGATGACCGTACAGTCCCCACGCTGATATTCCCCGTAATTCAAAACCCCGGTCAGTTCAGAGAGGATGCCTACCGGCCAGATCTGGCCTGCATGGGTGTGACCGGATACTTCCAGATCCACCCCTTGGTCACTGTTTTCCTCTGCACCGATAGGCTGATGATCCGCCACGATAATGTATTTCTCCTGGTCTACACCCTGCAAAATTTCTTCGGTGGAAGCCCGATCGGACACATTGCCCCAGGCCGCATCATCGCGTCCCGCCAGCACCAGGTCATCGCCTATCTCCACATAAGAATCCTGCAGGATCGTGATCCCGTTCTCGGTGATGGCCGTATCCAGTTCTTCATCCGTAAAGGTAGGATTGCTGGTATAGGGCTGACGGTCATGATTGCCATACACATAATAAATGCCATAGGTAGCCTCAAGCTGACCAAACAGTCCAAACAGCTCCTGCATCTTCTCTTTGGAGGTTTTCTCCTCCACAATATCCCCGCCCAGAATCACAACATCCGGATTCTGCCCGTTGATTTCCTGTATTTTATCTTTCAGTATATCTGTATCCTGAATCGTATCATAGTGTACATCCGTGATCAGTGCTACCTTATAGGGCTGCACATCCTTGTCTGTTTCCACCGTATACTCAGTCCGAACCACATGTCCCATATTCATGAAACCATAGATCAGCACAAAAGCCAGGATAAAAACCTGCACGATCCCACAGCGGTATATCTTGCGGATCACCCCATATGCTCTGCCCGGCGTCCGTTTCCTCACGATCCTGCGGACCACAAAGGCGACCACATCCAGCACAAGAGAAATAGCCAGAACATGCAGCACGATCACCGCTGTCACACTCCACATATTGACACAGGCTGCCGCCACCAGCATTGCCAGAAGAATGTTGACGATCTTCACCGGCCATTTCGACGGCTTCAATCTATAAAACACAAAAATACGACGTATGAGCCAATAGGCGTAAAAACCGATCAGCGCCGCCAGCACCACCATTATAATTCCAAAAACTGCCACGTGTAACCCGCTGCCTCCTTACTGTCTTTCTTGTCAGTATCTACACATTTCATGTAATTATTCTCAGTCCAGCTTTGCCGTAAAATCTGCCATGGTCTCAGAAAACTTAATTTAAAAGGATACCGAACACAAATAATATCTGTGCTATGTAATACAGAGAGATGCAGATATAACGCATCCACACCGTATGGAAACGCCCATAATTCCATGTGGCCAGCGCTATGTCCGACAGGATAAAGATAAACGCCGCCGATGCCAGCGTGATTTCCACCGGAAGGGGATCTTCTATCATGACCTCCATAGCACCGGACAGCATAAGTCCGCTGACCAGTGCATACCCCATATAACTGAGCCAGTTCTTCCGCGGTATCTTCCACCGCTGAGTCTTCATCAACACAAAAACCAGCATCATCAGCAGCGGAACCAGAATATACTCCCACAGGTGCAGGGTTCCGCCCATGGTGATAAAGAGTACAAAGTAACACAGATGTCCCGCCAGGAAAAACGCCCCTCCTGCATTCAGCAGAATATCCCAGTATTCTTCTCTGGCAATCTGTACCCGGCACAGGAAAATATCGCCCAGCATACCAAAGACGAGTCCGCCCAGCACCAGGAGTGCAAAAGGCTTTTCCACATTAGAGACGGCCACTCCGATAAAACCTGCTGAGACAAAGCAGATGCTGGCCACCGTTTTGCTCAGATAAGTCACAATATGATATTCCTTTGCCTCACTGTAAACCATAACCCACGCCAGGAGCAGCGATGCAGCGCACAGTGCCGCCACCACCCAGAATGGAGTTCCCAGACCAAACATAAACGTCCTCCTTCGTTCTGTCCACCAGTTGTCTTATTTCAAAAATGCACGTAACAGTTTTTCTTTCACTGCATCATAGGGCTGATAACGGATCGGGATATCCAGCCAGTTTGCCTTCTTGACGATACTCTTTCTATGACTGAAGGTTTCGAAGCTTAGTTTCCCATGGTAAGAGCCCATGCCGCTGCCGCCCACTCCGCCGAATCCCATGCGTGATGTAGCCAGATGCACGATGGTATCATTGACGCATCCACCTCCATAGGAAATGTGTCCCAATATCTGGTTTTCCGTCCTGGCATCCGTGGTAAACAGATACAGCGCCAGGGGTTTTCCATGGGAAGCAATGATTTTCTTCACCTCGTTGAGACTGCGGAAGGTCAGTATGGGCATAACAGGTCCGAATATCTCCTCCTGCATAACTGGTGCATCCGGACTTACGTGAGTAAGCACTGTTGGAGCGATCTGTCTGGTCTCACTGTTTGACTGGCCGCCCGCCACCACTTCCTGCCCCTCTATAAGACCTAAGATTCTCTGGAAATGCTTTTCGTTAATGATCTTTGGATAATCCGGATTGGCAAGAGGATCCGTCCCATACATTTTCCTGATCCAGTACTGGACCTGGCTGATCAGTTCTTCCTCCACCGTATCCTGCACCATAACATAATCCGGTGCCACACAGGTCTGTCCACTGTTTAAGAATTTGCCAAATACCAGACGCTTTGCTGCCATGGAAATATCTGCGGTGGCATCGATGATACAGGGACTCTTTCCGCCAAGTTCCAACGAAACCGGCGTAAGATTTTGTGATGCCTTCTCCATGACCAGCTTGCCCACGGTCACACCGCCGGTAAAAAAAATATAATCAAAGCGCTGATCCAGCAATTCCGCATTTTCTTTTCTGCCACCCTCGACTACCGTCACATATCTGGATGGAAATACCTTTTTTATTAATTTTACGATCACCGCGCTGGTCGCAGCAGAATAGGCAGATGGTTTGAGCACACAGCAGTTCCCTGCGGCGATGGCTCCCACCAGCGGCTCCATGCAGAGCATGAAGGGATAGTTCCAGGGGGACATAATCAAGACAACGCCGTAGGGCTCCGCCATGGTAAAACTCACCGCCGGGAACTGGGCCGCCGGAGTCAGCACGGGCCGCTTCATAGCCCACAGCTTCAGGCGTTTTTTTACAAAACGCAGTTCCGCCAGTGTCATACCCACCTCTGCCATATATGCTTCAAAGGAAGATTTATTCAGATCCGCTTTCAGTGCATCATAAATCTCCTGTTCCATATCCAGTATTCCCTGCTCCAATCGTTCCAATGCCTGCAAACGAAAAGCGATAGAATGTGTTCTCTGTGTAGCAAAGAATTTTTTCTGTCTTTCCACTAACTGCTTCATCTCCATAGGCCATCTCTCCATTCTTTTCATATAAGAACAGTATAAAACAAAAAAATGCTTCCCGCAATGGAAAGCACTTTTAGAATTACTGGTATCTCTATTTGATTTTTCACACAATCCTAAGGAAATATAAAAAATCCATTCTATTTTACAGTAAATGTGCCCGCAGTTCTTCGCCGCTCTGCGCACTCAAATATGCAGGTGCGATATCAAATACGGTTTTGCAGCCGCTCTGTCCCTCCGCTGCGAGACGATAAGCCGCTCTGGCGAAAGCAACAATAACGCAGGAAGTAAATTCCGGGTTGGAATCCAGTTTCAGGCTATACTCAATAATATGCGTATTTTCCTCTTCCCATCCGGTCTTTCCGGAACGGATCACGAATCCGCCATGTGGGATGCCGCTGTGGTTTGCTTTTAGTTCCTCTTCGCTGATGAAATGTACGGTGGTGTCATAGTCTGAAAAGTAATTCGGCATAGTCTTGATCTCCTGCTCTACTTTCGCTGCATCTGCACCGTCCTCCAGGACAACGAAGCATTCTCTCGTATGTTTCTGTCTGGTGGTCAGCTCCGGGTTCTCCCCTGCGCGGACTGCTGCCAGTGCAGCGTCTACTGGAATCGTATACTGCTTGCCGTCTTTTACACCCTGGATACGGCGGATCGCATCGGAATGTCCCTGGCTTACGCCCTTGCCCCAGAAGGTATAATCTTTACCGTTTGGCAGGATCGCATTGGCATACATTCTGTTCAAAGAGAACATACCCGGATCCCAGCCCACAGAAATAATGCCCACCTTGCCTGCCGCTTTTGCCGCTGCATCCACATCTGCAAAATGCTCCGGAATACGTGCATGGGTATCAAAACTGTCCACTACATGAAACATCTTCGCCATCTCCGGTGTCTGTCCCGGAAGGTCCGTTGCACTGCCGCCGCACAGGATCAAAACATCGATCTTGTCCTTCCAGTCAGCGATATCAGCCGCATTTGCAACCGCAGCAGTCCCAGTCAAAATCTGCACCTTGCCAGGATCTCTTCTGGTAAATACAGCCACAAGTTCCATGTCATCATTCTGTTTGATGGCGCATTCCACACCGCGCCCAAGATTCCCATATCCTAAAATACCAATTTTTATCATATTGTATCTCCTCATCTGTCTCTTCTGCACTTTATTATAAATCCTACCCATGGATATTTCAATCTTTCTTTTACAATCTCATCCCTTTCCCGCATCTAAATTACACTTTTCCACCTGCTTTACGGTCCCACGATAACTTCCCCCCTCCCAGACCGTACTTTATCGCCTGCCTTACGGTCCCACGGTAACTTCCCCCCTCCCAGACCGTACTTTATCGCCTGCTTTACGGTCCCACGACAACTTTCCCCCTCCCAGACCGTACTTTATCGCCTGCTTTACGGTCCCATGACAACTTTCCCCCTCCCAGACCGTACTTTATCGCCTGCTTTACGGTCCCACGACAACTTTCCGTCTCCCAGACCGTACTTTATCGCCTGCTTTACGGTCCCACGATAACTTTCTGCCTCCCAGACCGTACTTTATCGCCTGCTTTACGGTCCCACAATAACTTTCCGCCTCCCAGACCGTACTTTATCACCTGCTTTACGTTCCCATGACAACTTTCCCCCTCCCAGACCGTACTTTATCGCCTGCCTTACGGCCCCATGATAACTTTCCATTTTTCCATCCGTATATGTTTTGCATTTTGCATTTTTCGAAATTCCCATTTCATTTTTCCTCCATTTCATGTAGAATAGAACACAAAGTTAAACATCAAAAATGGAGGTATTTCCTATGAACATAAAAGATGAAGCAAAAAAAATGAAGTTTGCAGCGCCACAACTGGCGGCGGCTTCTATGGAACAGCGTAATCATGCGCTGGAACTGGTTGCCGAAACTCTGCAGGACCATGCAGATGAGATATTCGCAGCTAACGCAAAAGACATGGCGGCAGCCGATGATCTTGGTGTGGCACCAGCCGTTCAGAAACGTTTAAAATTCAATGAGAGCAAATTACAGGATGTGTTAAGCGGTATTGCACAGTTGATTACCCTGCCAGATCCTTTAGGCAAGACTTCCCTAGGAAGAGAGTTGGACGAGGGGCTGACATTATACCGGGTCAGCTGCCCCATCGGTGTCATCGGCATTATCTTTGAGGCAAGACCAGATGCCCTGGTGCAGATTTCTTCCCTGTGCATCAAGAGCGGCAACTGCGCCATCTTAAAGGGCGGCAAAGAGACAGCCAACACCAACCGCATTTTATTTCAGTTGATCCATGAGAGTGTTGTGGCCGCAGGGCTCCCCGCTGCATGTATGCTTCAGGCCGAGCAGCACAACGAGATCAGCGAGCTGCTTTCCTGCCATGAGAGCGTAGACCTTTTGATCCCACGAGGCTCCAACGCCTTCGTGCAGTATATTATGAATAACACCAAGATCCCGGTTATGGGACATGCCGACGGTATCTGTCACATTTATGTGGATGAAGATTTTGATATGGACAAGGCAATCCCCATTATCGTAGATGCCAAGACCCAGTACACTGCGGCCTGCAACGCTACAGAGACTTTACTGGTAAATCGCAAAATCGCCGCAGACTTCCTTCCGAGCCTCGCCAAAACGCTGGCCGAAAATCACGTACAAATCCGTGGCACCAAAGAAGTAAATAATTTGATTGGCTGCGAAGTCATCGATGATAACGCTTTTGATCAGGAATATCTGGATCTGATTTTGGGCATTAAATTAGTGGACAACGTGCAGGAAGCCATCGATCATATCAACCGCTTTGGCTCCCATCATACGGACAGTATCCTTACTGAAAACGATGCTGCTGCTGCCACCTTCATGCAAATGGTGGATTCCGCAGGGGTATACCAGAACTGCTCCACACGCTTCGCTGATGGATTCCGCTACGGCTTCGGTGCCGAGGTAGGCATCAGCACCGGCAAGATCCACGCCAGAGGACCAGTGGGCTTAGAGGGGCTGGTCACCTACAAATACAAGCTCTTCGGCCACGGTCAGACTGTAAGCCAGTACGCATCCGGCCAGAAGCAGTTTCATTTCAAAGACTTATAACCCTGCATGGATAACGTACCCCTCGCCAGACAGATAATGCGAATCACCTGCATAAATACCCATATTTGTGACGACGGGGCATATAAAAGAAAAGCAAGTTGCCATGCCCCATAATCGAAGTTGCAAAGGGGGAAATTCATTCAATAGGGCATATATATAAAAATCATAGCCTCTGCCCCGCTACACAAAATAAACGGGGCAAGGGGACTATAACAAGTTCTATATGCCCTATTTGGAAGTTTTAAAGCAAGAAACACCTATCAAAACATAAATTTCAGGGCACAGGATGCAAAAAAATCCTATATGCCCCATTTGCAACACAATGGGCAAGGAATCCAAAAAAATCGGATTCCTTGCCCATATATTTCCATTCCTTGCCCAGATTTCACGTTTAGTGAACTTGCTTCATATGTCCACCATCTTCTCATTGCGCAGTCACCGCGCTTTTCATAATAATGCCTCCCCTAATCCTTCTGTTTCATAAGATTCTGCAGGGTTTGATACAATTCCCCTGGCACAATCGGCTTGGACAGATGTGCGTTCATGCCAGCCTCCTTGGAAGCATTCCTGTCCTCATCAAAGGCATTGGCCGTGGCCGCAATAATCGGCACTGTCTTGGCATCTGCCCGATCCAGCGCACGGATCGCCCTGGCTGCCTCCAGCCCATTCATGACCGGCATCCGCACATCCATAAGGATTGCGTCAAAGGTATACGGCGGAGACTGCCGGAAAATAGCCACTGCTTTTTCCCCATCTTTCGCCTGGGTCACTTCCATCCCCTGCTTGATCAGCAGTTTTTCCTCTATCTCCAGATTCAGCGGATGGTCCTCCGCCACAAGAACATGTTTGCCCTGCAGCGAAGCATAATCTTTATGCAGCGGTTTGCCTGTCAGGTCAGCCTCTTTTGCAATGCGATGATTCAGATGCAGTGTAAAGGTCGAGCCCTTCCCCAGTTCACTCTCCACTGAGACATCTCCGCCCATTAAATGCACCAGGTTCTTTGTGATAGCAAGCCCCAGTCCTGTGCTGGAATTCTCACTGGAATAAGGATTCTGCTCCTGCTCAAAAGGTTCAAACACGTGCTTCAAAAACTCCTGGCTCATGCCACAGCCCTGATCTACAAATTTCATTTCATAATAAATCCGGCCATCCCGGACCTCCAGATCCCTGCACACCCATTGCACCACACTGCCCGGCGGCGAAAACTTCACCGCATTGCTCAGGAAATTAATATAAATCTGTCTGGTACGCACCACATCGCAATACACATAGTCAACCTTTCTCTCCGCGCAATCCAGTGCAAATTTAATCTGTCTCTGATCGATAAGCGGCTGCATGATCGTCAGTGCATCCTGCAAAAACAACGCACTGTCCACCACCTCCTCATTGAGCACCACCTTGTCACTCTCCAGCCGGTTCATGTCCAAAATATCATTGATCAGCCCCAGCAGATAATTCCCCGACGTGTTGATTTTTTCAAAATAATGTTTGCATTCTTCGTCCACTGCCTCATCCGCACCAAGGCTTGCCATACCCACGATAGCATTCATCGGTGTCCGCAGGTCATGACTCATGCGGGCAAAGATATCCGTCTTCGCCTCCGTGGCCCGTGCCGATTCCTCCAGCGCCTGCTTCAGCCGCATGTTGACACGCTTTTGGTCCTCTATGGCCTCATTATTGTCACTGCGCGAAAAAACAATATACCGGTGGTCACCATTGGGATAGGAATAGGTTCCTTTCTTATAGCGCGTCCCTTTTCCCCGCTCGTTCACATAGAAATACAACTCGTACTTGTCCTGTTTTTCCAGGATTTTCTGCACATGATCCCACTTATTTTTTGCAACAAACTCCTCCAGGTCATCCCCCACATAGGAGCGTCGGATATAATGCTCTACATACCCGGCAGCATCATCTGTCTGTATGGGCCTGTACAGGCCATCGTTCGTAAATGCTTTCGCTGTATTATTTTGAAGGTCCATAATAATAATATAGTCGTAATCATTGTTGATCACCTGCGTGATTATATTGTCCTTCAAGACCCGCTCATCGATTTGTTCTGAGTACAAAATCCCTTCCACATCCCCGGTCAGCGGGTTTTGCACCAT